>NZ_JAVIWK010000001.1:600000-942500 GCF_034314165.1 Pseudomonas sp. Bout1
CCGGGTATCTGCCCGAACCTGAACACCGACCACTCGTCGTTGATCCAACTGTATCGCAGCGCCCGTGCGTTGCCGGGTGTGAAGAAGATCCTGATCGCTTCCGGCCTGCGCTACGACCTCGCGGTCGAGTCGCCGGAATACGTTAAGGAACTGGTGACCCACCACGTCGGTGGTTACCTGAAGATCGCCCCGGAACACACCGAGGAAGGTCCGCTCAACCAGATGATGAAACCGGGCATCGGCAGCTATGACAAGTTCAAGCGCATGTTCGAGAAGTACACCAAGGAAGCGGGCAAGGAGCAGTACCTGATTCCTTACTTCATCGCCGCCCACCCGGGCACCACCGATGAAGACATGATGAACCTGGCCCTGTGGCTCAAGGGCAACGGCTTTCGCGCTGACCAGGTGCAGGCGTTCTACCCTTCGCCCATGGCCACCGCCACGGCGATGTACCACTCGGGCAAGAACCCGCTGCGCAAGGTCACCTACAAGAGTGACGCGGTGACCATCGTCAAGAGCGAAGAGCAGCGCCGTTTGCACAAGGCCTTCCTGCGCTATCACGACCCGAAAGGCTGGCCGATGCTGCGCGAAGCATTGACCCGCATGGGCCGTGGCGACCTGATCGGGCCGGGCAAGGAGCAACTGATCCCGTTGCACCAGCCGGCCACCGACAGCTACCAGAGTGCCCGTCGCAAGAACTCGACGCCGGCTGGCAGCCACAAGGTTGCGAAGGAAACCACCACCAAAATCCTCACCCAGCACACCGGCTTGCCGCCGCGTGGCAGTGACGGCAGCAACCCGTGGGACAAGCGCGAGCAAGCCAAGGCCGCGGCCATGGTGCGCAACAAGCAGGCCGCCAAGGAGCGCACCGACGCGGCCAAGGGTAAAGGCAAGAAGCCAGCCCGCAAGCCGGTCGTACCGCGCTGATCGCAGCCTGAATGATCGTTCCCACGCTCTGCGTGGGAACGATCATCAACAGTTGATCGCGTTCGGCAGGTAGAGCGCGCTCTACTGTGGGAGCTGGCTTGCCTGCGATGAGGGCGGTGCGCTCACCATCGTCATTTGGGTAGATTCACCACCCACCCTCACACTCCCGCCACAAATATGTGCAACCCTCGCACCACGACCACAGCCATCGCGCCGTTTTGGTGCTGTACTGCACCGGGTCCCACGATAAAGTGCAATGACCACTGCTCTGGCATAAGTCTTGCGCGCTTTGTTTTCATGCCCTGGCTCGCAGGAGGCCGCCGTGTCGATTCATGTCGCGTTGCACCACGTTACGCATTACCGCTACGACCGCGCGGTCGAACTCGGCCCACAGATTGTTCGTCTGCGTCCGGCGGCCCATAGCCGCACGCGGATTTTGTCCTACGCGCTGAAGGTGCTGCCGCAACAGCACTTCATCAATTGGCAACAGGACCCCCAGGGCAATTACCTGGCACGCCTGGTGTTCCCGGAAAAGACCGACGAGTTGCGCATCGAAGTCGACCTGGTCGCCGAGATGGCGGTATTCAACCCGTTCGACTTTTTCCTTGAGCCTTACGCCGAAAAAATCCCGTTCAGCTACGCCGCCGATGAGCAGCGCGAGCTGGCGCCGTACCTGGAAACGTTGCCGCTCACCCCAAGATTCGCCGCGTATCTGGCGGGTATCGACCGCACACCGCTGCCGGCGGTGGATTTCCTGGTGGGCCTCAATCAACGCCTGGCGGCGGATATCGGCTACCTGATTCGCATGGAGCCGGGCGTACAAACCCCGGAATTCACCCTGGAAAACGCCTCCGGCTCCTGCCGCGACTCGGCGTGGCTGCTGGTGCAACTGCTGCGCAACCTCGGGTTGGCGGCGCGGTTCGTGTCCGGTTATCTGATCCAGCTGACCGCCGACGTCAAAGCCCTCGATGGCCCATCCGGCACCGAAGTGGACTTCACCGACCTGCATGCCTGGTGCGAAGTGTATTTGCCCGGCGCCGGCTGGATCGGCCTCGACGCCACTTCCGGCTTGTTCGCCGGTGAAGGGCATATCCCGTTGGCCTGTAGCCCTGATCCTTCATCGGCAGCGCCAATCAGTGGTCTGGTGGAACCGTGCGAGTGCGAATTTACCCACGAGATGTCCGTAGAGCGAATTTGGGAAGCCCCACGGGTTACCAAGCCCTACACCGAAGAGCAGTGGCTGGCGATTCAGGCCCTGGGCCGGCAAATTGACGGCGACCTGCTCAAGGACGACGTACGCCTGACCATGGGGGGCGAACCGACCTTCGTCTCTATCGACGACCCCGACGGCGCCGAATGGAACACCGCCGCCCTGGGCCCGGACAAACGCCGGCTGTCTGCCGAGTTGTTCCAGCGCATGCGCAAGCACTACGCGCCCAAGGGTCTGGTGCATTTCGGCCAGGGCAAGTGGTACCCGGGCGAGCAACTGCCGCGCTGGTCTCTGAACTGCTACTGGCGCCGCGACGGGGTGCCGATCTGGCACAACAGCGCGCTGATTGCCGATGAGCAGGAGAGCTACGGCGCCGACGGCCTGATGGCCGGGCGTTTTCTGGCGAGTGTCGCCGAGCGCCTGAAACTGCCTACAGGTTTTGTATTCCCAGCCTACGAAGATAACTTCTACTACCTATGGCGTGAAGGCGCCTTGCCGCAAAACGTCAGCGCCGAAGACCCGCGCCTGGAAGACAAGCTTGAGCGTGATCGCCTGCGCAAAGTCTTCAGCCAGGGCCTGGATAAAGTCATCGGCCAAGTGCTGCCGCTGGCGCGCACGGCGGCCAACGACCGCTGGCAGAGCGGCCGCTGGTACCTGCGCGATAACCATTGCCGCCTGGTGCCGGGTGATTCGCCGCTGGGTTATCGCCTGCCGCTGGCCTCGCAGCCCTGGGTGACGGCCGCCGACTACCCATTTGTGCACCCCACCGATCCCAATCAGGATTTGGCCGAGCTGCCGACCACCTCGCAACTGCAAAGCCATGGCGAGGCGGCGGCGAGTACAGACCGGATTCCGAAGATCGACGAATCCGCTGACTGGCTGACCCGCACGGCCCTGTGCGCCGAAGCGCGGGAAGGCCGGCTCTACCTGTTCATGCCGCCGCTGGAGCGGGTCGAGGATTATCTGGAACTGGTGGCGGCCATCGAAGCCACCGCCGAAGAACTGCATTGCCCGGTGCTGCTGGAAGGCTACGAGCCGCCGAGCGACCCGCGCCTGAGCAACTTCCGGGTTACGCCGGACCCGGGCGTAATCGAGGTCAACGTGCAGCCGTCCGCCACCTGGGACGAGTTGGTGGAGCGCACCGAGTTTCTCTATGAGGAGGCTCGGCAAACCCGCCTCACCACTGAAAAATTCATGATCGACGGACGTCACACCGGCACCGGCGGCGGTAACCACTTTGTGCTCGGTGGTGCCACGCCGAAGGATTCGCCCTTCCTGCGCCGTCCGGATCTGCTGCGCAGTTTGATCAGCTACTGGCATAACCACCCGTCATTGTCCTACCTGTTTTCGGGCTTGTTCATCGGCCCGACTTCCCAGGCGCCGCGGGTCGACGAAGCGCGTAACGATGCGTTGTATGAGCTGGAAATCGCTTTCGCCCAGATGCCCGAAGTGGGCGAAGAATGCCCGCCGTGGCTGGTCGACCGCTTGCTGCGTAACCTGCTGATCGACGTCACGGGCAACACCCACCGCGCCGAATTTTGCATCGACAAGCTCTACTCGCCGGACGGTGCCACCGGCCGCCTGGGCCTGCTGGAACTGCGCGCCTTTGAAATGCCGCCCCATGCGCGCATGAGCCTGACCCAGCAACTGCTGCTGCGGGCGCTGGTGGCGCGCTTCTGGCGTGAACCCTATGCGCCGCCGAAGCTGGCGCGCTGGGGTACGGAGTTGCACGACCGTTTCCTGCTGCCGCATTTTATCGAGCAGGATTTTGCCGACGTGATCGTCGAGCTTAACGCCGCCGGTTACCCGCTGCGGGCCGAATGGTTTGCCGCGCACCTGGAATTCCGCTTTCCCAAGGTCGGCGACTATGCCGTCGGCGGTATCGAACTGGAACTGCGCCAGGCTCTGGAGCCCTGGCATGTGCTGGGCGAAGAGGGTGCGGTGGGCGGCACGGTGCGTTACGTGGATTCGTCGCTTGAGCGCCTGCAGGTCAAGTTGAGCGGCCTTCCGCCCCAGCGCTACCTGCTGACCTGCAACGGCATCCCGGTGCCGCTGCAACCGACCGGGCGAATCGGCGAGTTTGTCGCTGGCGTGCGGTATCGCGCCTGGCAACCGGCCAACTGTTTGCAGCCGACGATTGCGGTGCATGCGCCGCTGGTATTTGATCTTTTGGACACGTGGATGCAGCGCTCGCTGGGTGGTTGCCAGTACCATGTCGCCCATCCGGGCGGGCGCAACTACGACAGCCTGCCGGTGAACGCCAATGAAGCTGAAAGCCGGCGCATGGCGCGGTTTTTCCGCCTGGGCCACAGCCCCGGTAAATTGCCGGTGCCGAGCGTGGTGATCAATGACGAATTGCCGATGACCCTGGATTTGCGGCGCTTTGCAAAAAAGACAGAGGATTGAATCTACATAATCCCGAAAGCGACAAATCTCTAATGTGGGAGCTGGCTTGCCTGCGATAGCATCACCTCGGTACACCAGATACACCGAGGTGCCTGCATCGCGGGCAAGCCCGGCGCCCACATACTGACTTCCCTTGCCCCTGCCGAGCGTTCCATGCCCGACTTGCTCGACCGTTACCCGCTGACCGCGGGCACCTATCACGAACTGCTGGACGACAGCGGCGCGGTTCGCGCCCATTGGCAGCGCCTGCTCGATCACCTGCAACGCAGCACCCCGGCGCAGTTGGCCCAGCGCCAGGCGTTGCTGACCCGCCAGATCCAGGAAAACGGCGTGACCTACAACGTCTACGCCGACCCCAAGGGCGCCGATCGCCCGTGGGAGCTGGACCTGTTGCCCCACGTGCTGGCCGCCGATGAGTGGAAGCAACTCTCGGCCGGTATTGCCCAACGTGCACGCTTGTTGAATGCCGTACTGGCCGACCTCTACGGCCCGCAACGGCTGATCGCCGAAGGTTTGCTGCCGGCCGAACTGGTGTTTGGCCATAACAATTTCCTGTGGCCCTGCCAGGGCATCCAGCCGCCCGACGGCGCCTACCTGCACCTGTACGCCGTGGACCTGGCGCGCACGCCCGACGGCCGCTGGTGGGTCACCGCAGACCGTACCCAGGCTCCTTCCGGCGCCGGTTATGCCCTGGAAAATCGCACCATCGTGTCCCGCGCGTTCCCGGACCTGTACCGTGACTTGCAGGTGCAGCACCTCACCGGGTTCTTCCGCACCTTGCAGGAAACCCTGGCCCGCCAGGCACCGAGCGACGACCAGCCACCGCTGATCGTGCTGCTGACCCCGGGCCGTTTCAACGAAAGTTATTTCGAGCATCTGTACCTTGCCCGCCAACTCGGCTACCCGCTGGTGGAAGGCGGCGACCTGACCGTGCGCGACGCCACCGTCTACCTGAAAACCCTCAGCGGCCTGCGCCGGGTGCACGCGATCATGCGCCGCTTGGACGACGACTTCTGCGACCCGCTGGAGCTGCGCACCGACTCGGCCCTCGGCGTGCCCGGCCTGCTGGATGCCGTGCGCCAGGGCAATGTGCTGGTGGCCAACGCGCTGGGCAGTGGTGTGCTGGAGTCGCCCGGCCTGCTGGGCTTTTTGCCGAAGATCAATCAGTTCCTGTTTGGCGAAGACCTGATCCTGCCGTCCATCGCCACCTGGTGGTGCGGTGAGCCGCCGGTGCTGGCCGAAGCCCTGGAAAAGCTCCCGGAGCTGCTGATCAAACCAGCTTTCCCGTCGCAAAGCTTTACCCCGGTGTTTGGCCGCGACCTGAATGAGGATCAACGCCAGGCCCTGGCCGAGCGCATGCAGGCGCGACCTTACGCCTACGTCGCCCAGGAACTGGCGCAGTTGTCCCAGGCGCCGGTCTGGCACACAGTCGATGATCACCTGCAACACCGTGCCATCGGCATGCGCGTGTACGCCGTCGCCAGCGCCGACGGTTATCGGGTACTGCCCGGCGGCCTGACCCGCGTGGCCGCCGAGGCCGATGCCGAAGTGGTGTCGATGCAGCGCGGCGGTGCGAGCAAAGACACCTGGGTGCTGGGCGAGCGCGCCCACGGCACCGAACATTGGCGCGCCCAGCGGGCGATTGGCGCCCACGACCTGGTGCGACGTGATCCGTACCTGCCCTCGCGGGTGGTGGAAAACCTGTTCTGGTTTGGCCGCTATTGCGAGCGCTGTGATGACAATGCGCGCTGGCTGCGGATCGTCCTCGCCCGCTATGTCGATGGAGACGACCCGCTGGCGCTGCAGGCGGCGGTCGAGCTGGGCGAGAACCTGCGACTGTTGCCCGAAGAGGGCGAACTGCCTGAGCGGCTCCAGGCAGCGTTGCTCGGTGATGACTGGCCATCGAGCCTGCGCGCCAACTTGCAGCGCTTGCAGTGGGCGGCGTCCCAGGTGCGCGGCAAGCTGTCCCGGGAAAACTGGCAAGCGCTGGTGGAGTTGCAGCGTGAAGCCATGGAGCTGGAAAGCGAAGAGCCGGATTTTGGCGAACTGCTCGACTTCCTCAACCGCCTGGTGATGTCCCTGGCCGCGCTGTCGGGCTTTGCCCTCGACGACATGACCCGCGACGAAGGCTGGCGCTTCCTGATGATGGGCCGGCGCAT
The DNA here is from genome assembly GCF_034314165.1 of Pseudomonas sp. Bout1. GTDB lineage: Bacteria > Pseudomonadota > Gammaproteobacteria > Pseudomonadales > Pseudomonadaceae > Aquipseudomonas. The sequence goes on from NZ_JAVIWK010000001.1 coordinate 606,703, forward strand.
CGAGCGCCTGCAGTTTCTCAGCAGCAGCCTTGCGGCCTTCCTGCGCGGCGTTGCAGTGTTTGATCAGGCCGGGCTGGAGTGGTTGCTGGAGCTGGGCAACAGCAGCATCACCTACCGCTCGCGTTACCTTGCGGTGCCGCAATTGATCCCGGTGCTGGACCTGTTGCTGCTGGACGAGCAGAACCCCCATGCGGTGCTGTTCCAGCTCAAACTGGTGAGCCGCACCCTGCGTCGCCTTAATGATGATTTCGGCGTGCCCCGCGAAACCGGGCTCGCGCCGTTGGTGGAGCGCCTGGCGCGGTTTGACCTGGGCTGCCTGGAAAACCCGCTGTTCGGCGAGGCCAGCGTGCGTGCCGCGCTGGACGGCCTGGCGGACCTTTTGCAAGCAGTGGCCGATGAAAGCGGGCAAGTCTCCGACCGCCTGGCCTTGCGCCATTTTGCCCATGTGGATGATGTCAGCCAGCAAACGGTGTCTGTGTGATGAGTGCCCGCTACCAGATTTTCCACGATACCCATTACCACTACGACAGCCCGGTGTCCCTGGCCCAGCAGCTGGCGCATTTGTGGCCGCGGCCTTGCGCCTGGCAGCGCTGCAGCTCGCAGCAACTGGAAATCAGCCCCGAGCCGACCTCGCGCCGGGATGAGCTGGACGTGTTTGGCAACCCGATCACCCGGCTGGCATTCGAGCGGCCCCACGATGAGCTGTTGGTGAACGCCGGGCTGACGGTGGAAGTGCTGGCGCGCCCGGTGCTGGATTTCAGCCTGTCGCCGGCCTGGGACCAGATCCGTAACGGCCTGACCTACAGCAGCCAACCTCTTTCGGCTGATGTGATCGAAGCGTGCCGCTATCGGTTCGAATCGCCCTACGTGCATTTGAAGAAAAGCTTCGTCGAGTTCTCCGAGGACTGTTTCCCGACAGGTCGCCCGTTGTTGTTGGGTGTGCAGGCGTTGATGGAGAAAATCTTCAGCGAATTCACCTTCGATGCCGAAGCCACCCAGGTCGCCACGCCGCTGGTGGAAGTGCTGGAGCGCCGTCGCGGCGTGTGCCAGGACTTCGCCCACCTGATGCTCGCGTGCCTGCGCTCCCGGGGCCTGGCGGCGCGGTATATCAGTGGTTACCTGTTGACCCAGCCACCGCCCGGCCAGCCACGATTGATCGGCGCAGATGCGTCCCACGCGTGGGTGTCGGTATTTTGCCCGGTGTCGGGGTGGGTGGATTTTGATCCGACCAACAATGTGCAGCCGGCACTGGAACACATCACCCTGGCCTGGGGCCGGGATTTTTCCGATGTCTCGCCGTTGCGGGGGGTGATTCTGGGAGGAGGGAGCCATGACCCGGAAGTGCGGGTGACGGTAATGCCGCTGGAATGACAGAACCACTGTAGGAGCCGGCTTGCCGGCGATGGCGGCCTTGAGATCTCTGATGATCATCCGGCCCGATCGCCGGCAAGCCGGCTCCTACATAAATCCAGTGGTTCTCAGGCGTCGGGCGCCTGATCTTTCGGTGCTTCGGTTTCGTCTGTAGCCACAGTACCTTCAGCATCCGGGTCCAGTGCACCGGCTTCTTCGTCGGCTGCAGTTTTCTTGCGCTGCAGCTTTTCCTCTTTCTTCTGCTCTTTGGCCAAGTCTCTCTGACGTTTGGCGAAGGAGTAATTAGGTTTTGCCATGGGCGATCCTCTGGGGTCGAAGGTGAGGTTGAGCGGCGCGTATTCTGCCTTTAATCGCGTCCCAAGGGTTAATCGGGTTTTTGGTCCACCCATTTGGGCAGGACCAGCGGTTGCCAGGCATCCAGTACGTCAAGCAGCTCAGCCGGCGATTCGCTCATTTGCAGCATGGCACGATGCGGTGCGCGGACGAAACCTTCGCCGACGATATGATCAAGAAAATCGGTCAATTTGCGGTAAAAACTGTTCACTTCAAGCAAGCCCAGCGGTTTGCCGTGGTAGCCAAGCTGGCCCCAGGTCCAGACTTCGAACAGTTCTTCCAGGGTGCCCAGGCCGCCCGGCAACGCAATGAACGCGTCACTCAACTCAGCCATGCGCGCCTTGCGGGCGTGCATACCGTCGACCACTTCCAGGCGGGTGAGGCCCTTGTGGCCGATTTCCAGGACTTTGAGGCTTTCGGGAATAATCCCGATTACCTCGCCACCGGCTTGCAGCGCTGCATCGGCGACGATCCCCATCAGGCCCACGGCACCGCCGCCGTACACCAAGGTGAGCTTGCGCTCGGCCAACGCGCGCCCAAGGGCGACGGCGGCTTCGCGGTAGGCCGGGTCGGCGCCGCTGCTGGCACCGCAAAACACACAGACAGACTTCAAGGACATACCGGACTCCACTCAGTTGTGGCTAAAGAGTAAAGGCTGGGCTGCGTCTCTCAAAGGATTAAACCTCGCGTCGAGGTGTTTCATACGTGCCGCTGGCACCACAGGCATAGGCGGCAAGCAGGCTGCGAAACAGGCTATTGAGGTGCATGGTCAGGACTGCGCAAGGGTGATGAGCCGATCATAGGCCGGCATTCATACTTTGGCCGGTAGATTGTGTCGATGAGTCTGATAGCCTAAAGTTGTATACAATCTGTTGATACAGATCATATGAAACCCTGCCTGGTTCAGGCACCCTTGTCGCAATATGCGTTTTTTAAACCCTGCCCTGGAGATTCACATGTTTGCCAAACTCGTTGCTGTTTCCCTGCTGACTCTGGCTAGCGGCCAGTTGCTTGCTGCAGAGTGCAAGGTCACTGTCGACTCCACTGACCAGATGTCCTTCAACACCAAGGCCGTCGAAATCGACAAGAGCTGCAAGACGTTCACCGTTGAGTTGACCCACTCCGGCAGCTTGCCGAAGAACGTCATGGGCCATAACTGGGTACTGAGTTCCGCCGCCGACATGCCTGGCATCGCCAGCGATGGCATGGCTGCCGGCATCGACAAGAACTACCTGAAAGACGGTGACACCCGCATCATCGCCCACACCAAGATCATTGGTGCCGGCGAAAAAGACTCCGTGACCTTCGATGTGTCGAAGCTGGCGGCAGGCACTGACTACGCGTTTTTCTGCTCGTTCCCCGGCCACATCTCGATGATGAAAGGCACTGTGACCCTGAAGTAATCACCCTTGTAGGAGCGAGCTTGCTCGCGAAAACCTCAAGGGCACCGCGCTCATCCAGGATGGGCGCGTTTTCGTTGACGATCTTCGCGAGCAAGCTCGCTCCTACAGTGCTCAGGGTGCAAACGGCATTACCCGCTTGTGCTCGGTCTTGCGATAGGTCTCGCAAATGATCCGGAACGCTTCCTCGCGAACCGGTTCGCCGTGCAGGAACGCATCGATCTCGGCATAGGTCACGCCGTGGGAGGCTTCGTCCGGCTTGCCCGGCGACAGGTCTTCGAGGTCGGCAGTCGGGATTTTCTCCACCAACGATTCCGGTGCACCAAAGTGCCGGGCAATCGCGCGCACCTGGTTTTTTACCAGCCCGCTCAGCGGTGCCAGGTCGCAGGCGCCGTCACCGAACTTGGTGAAAAAGCCCATCACCGCTTCCGCCGCATGGTCGGTACCAATCACCAAACCACTGGCCGCGCCGGCGATGGTGTACTGCGCCACCATGCGCATGCGCGCCTTGGTGTTGCCCAGCACGAAGTCCCGGCAGACCGCCGCCTTGCCTTCAAACGCCGCCACTTCATTGGCCAGGGATTTGACCGCCGGGCCGATGTTCACCGTGTGGCGTTCATCGGGTTCGATAAAGTCCACGGACGCCTGGGCGTCGTGTTCGTCGAACTGGGTTTCGTAGGGCAGGCGCACCGCGATAAAGCGGTAGGCCTCGTCACCCTTGGCGGCCCGCAACTCTTCCATGGCGCGTTGGGCCAAAAGCCCGGCGGTCAGGGAGTCGACGCCGCCGCTGATGCCCAGCACCAACGTCTTGAGGCCTGAATTGAGCAGGCAATCCTGGATAAAGGTAACGCGCCGGGCGACCTCCGCCTCCAGGGCGGCCTGGTCCTTGAACGGCGGCTGGACCTTGAGCTGTTCAGCAATCTCGCGCTGTACGGCTTGCATGATTCACTCCTTGCTGGGTAGGGCAGGTACTTTGAAAACGTGGCGCAAATAGGCGACAAAGTTCGGATCGGTGCAGTGGGTCTTGCCCGCTTCATCGGAAATCTTCGCGACGGGCTGGCCATTGCAGGCGGTCATTTTAAGCACGATGCTCATCGGTTCCACACCTGGAATATCACAGGTCAGGTTGGTGCCGATGCCGAAGCTCACATTGATCCGACCACGCAGCGCGCGGAAAATCTCCAACGCCTTGGGCAGCGACAGGCTGTCGGAGAACACCAGGGTCTTGCTCATCGGCTCGATCCCCAGCTTGTGGTAGTGGGCGATGGCCTTTTCGGCCCACTGCACCGGGTCACCGGAGTCGTGGCGCAGGCCGTCGAACAGCTTGGCGAAGTACAGGTCGAAATCGCCGAGGAACGCATCGGTAGTGATGCAGTCGGTCAGGGCGATGCCCAGCAGGCCACGGTATTCACGCACCCAGCAGTCGAGGGCGGCGATCTGGCTGTCGATCAAGCGCGGGCCGAGTTGCTGGTGCGCCATGATCCACTCGTGGGCCATGGTGCCCAGTGGCTTCATGTCCAGCTCGCGGGCCAGGTGCACGTTGCTGGTGCCGACAAAACGCCCGGGGAAGTCATGCTTGAGCACGTTCACCACTTCTTCCTGCACGCGGTAGGAGAAGCGTCGGCGCGTGCCGAAATCGGCCACCTGCAGTTCGGACAATTCTTCGACGCTGGCATTCGCGGTCAACCAGTCGAACTTGCGGTACAGCTGCTCGCGGGCCTGTTCGAGGATGACGCTTTGGTAGCGATAGCGGTTACGCACTTCGCTGACGATGGCCAGCATCGGCACTTCAAACAGGATCACATGCAGCCACGGCCCGCGCAGGCGGATAAACAGCTCACCGTTTTCGATACCGGTGTGCACATAGCGCAGGTTGAAGCGGAACAGCCCGAGGAAGCGCAGAAAGTCCGGCTTCATGAAGCTGATGCGTTCCAGGAAGCCCAGTTGGTCGGGGCTCAGGCTCAACTCGGCCAGGCGCTCGATCTGGTAGCGGATTTCCGCCAGGTACGGGCGCAGGTCTTCACTGTTACGGCAGCGAAACTCCCATTCAACTTCCACGTTCGGGTAGTTGTGCAGCACCGCCTGCATCATGGTCAGCTTGTAGAAGTCGGTGTCGAGCAGGTTCTGCACGATGCGATCGGCAAACACACTCTCGCTCATAACGGGAATCTCCAGACGGGTCGGCGATGGGCGCCAACCTTTACGCACAATTGATAAGGAATGGCGCTAGTGGCGCATAGACCTGTGCTGTTTTGCCAGCAGTTTTTTCGGTGGGACCACTGACGCCATCGCAGGCAAGCCAGCTCCCACAGGTGAATGCATTCCAAAAGGTGGGAGCTGGCTTGCCTGCGATAGCGGTATTGCAGGCCAAAAAAATCAAACTGACTCAACCTGCTCCATCATCCACTTCACAAAATCGCGCACTTTGGGCACCTCCGCCGAGTGCTCGGGGTAGGCCAGGTAATACGCATCCTGGCTCGGCATCGCGTGCTGCCAGGGGATCACCAGCTTGCCTTCGGCCAATTCCTCTTCCACCAGGAACCTTGGCAATAACGCCACGCCGCAGCCCACTTGTGCGGCGCGGATGCACATGTAAAAGGTCTCAAAACGCGGCCCGTGGTAGCTGTGCTCGGTGTGATAACCCTGGGCGGCGAACCAGTCGTGCCAGCCTTGCGGGCGCGAAGCATTTTGCAGCAGCACCAGTTCACTGAGTTGCGTGGGGTCGGTAAACGGCTGGGCGGGCAGGCTGTCGGGCGCGCACACGGGCACCAGTTCTTCGCTGAACAGTTTCAAGCTTTCGGTGCCGGGCCGTGAGCCCTGGCCGAAATAGAAGGCCAGGTCGGCCTTGCCTTGCAGCAGCTCGTCCGGCTCCTGTTCGTTGCACAGGTCCAGGTGAATCTGCGGATGCCGCAGCCGCCAGCCCTTGAGGCGTGGCACCAGCCAGCGCGCGCCGAAGGTGTAGGGCGTGGACACTCGCAATACTTCGGTCTCGCCGCCGTAGGAGCGCAGGTAGTGGGTGGACATCTCCACCTGCGTGAGGATCTTGCGCACCTCTACCAGGTACAGATCGCCCGCCGGGGTCATCTGCAAACGGCGGCGCACCCGGCGAAACAGCAGGTGCTGCAGCAGTTCTTCGAGCTGCGCGACCTGTTTGCTGACGGCGCTCTGGGTGAGGTTCAGCTCCTCGGCGGCGCGGGTGAAACTCAGGTGGCGGGTGACCGCTTCGAAACACTGCAAGGCGGTGATCGAAGGCAAATGTCTTTTATTCAGCACGGCACGCCTCTTTTTGTTCTTAGCATGAATAAACGGAATGATATCTCGCCTAATCGTCGTTTGTTGGCAAGTCTTGGGCCAGCTACAAATAAGGTCTGGATCGTCGCGGGAACTGGCGGCGCACATTTCTGTTTGAAGATTGAAGGAGTGACCCATGGTTGCCGCATTGCTTGATCGTCTCGGGGTAAACCCGGCGCTGTACCAGGCGGGTAAACAACCCGTGCATTCGCCCATCGATGGCAGCCGGATTGCCAGTGTGCACTGGGAAGGCGCCGCCGAGGTGGAGCAGCAGGTCAGTCGCGCCGAGCATGCATTCGACGCCTGGCGCAAGGTGCCGGCACCCCGTCGTGGTGAGCTGGTGCGCCAGTTCGGCGACGTGTTGCGCGAATACAAGGCCGACCTCGGTGAGCTGGTGTCGTGGGAAGCCGGCAAGATCACCCAGGAAGGTTTGGGTGAAGTGCAGGAAATGATCGATATCTGCGACTTCGCCGTGGGCCTTTCGCGTCAACTGTACGGCTTGACCATCGCCTCCGAGCGCCCGGGCCACCACATGCGTGAAACCTGGCACCCGCTGGGCGTAGTCGGCGTGATCAGCGCCTTCAACTTCCCGGTGGCCGTGTGGGCGTGGAACACCGCGCTGGCGCTGGTCTGCGGCAACGCGGTGATCTGGAAACCCTCGGAAAAGACCCCGCTCACAGCCCTGGCCTGCCAGGCGTTGTTCGAACGCGTACTCAAGAACTTCAGCGATGCGCCGCCGTACCTCAGCCAGGTGATCATCGGTGGCCGCGATGCCGGCGCCGCGCTGGTGGATGACCCGCGCGTCGCGTTGATCAGCGCCACCGGCAGTACCCGCATGGGCCGCGAAGTGGCGCCGAAAGTCGCCGCACGTTTTGCTCGCAGCATTCTCGAGCTGGGCGGCAACAACGCAATGATCCTTGGCCCAAGCGCCGACCTGGACATGGCCGTACGCGCCATCCTGTTCAGCGCCGTCGGAACCGCCGGCCAACGCTGCACCAGCCTGCGCCGGTTGATTGCCCATGAGTCGGTGAAAGAAGAAATCGTCACCCGCCTCAAGGCTGCGTATTCCAAAGTACGCATCGGCCATCCGCTGGAAGGCAACCTGATTGGCCCGCTGATCGACAAACACAGCTTCGAAAACATGCAGGACGCCCTGGAGCAGGCCTTGAGCGAAGGCGGCCGGGTGTTTGGTGGCAAGCGGCAGTTGGAAGACAAATTCCCCAACGCTTACTACGTGTCGCCGGCGATTGTGGAAATGCCGGAGCAGAGTGATGTGGTGTGCACCGAAACCTTCGCCCCGATCCTGTACGTGGTCGGCTATACCGATTTCGCTGAAGCGCTGCGCCTGAACAATGCGGTGCCACAGGGTTTGTCTTCGTGCATCTTTACCACTGACGTGCGTGAAGCCGAGCAGTTCATGTCGGCCGTGGGCAGTGACTGCGGGATCGCCAACGTCAACATCGGGCCGAGCGGCGCGGAGATTGGTGGCGCGTTTGGCGGTGAGAAAGAGACCGGTGGCGGGCGTGAGTCGGGTTCGGATGCATGGCGCGGGTACATGCGTCGCCAGACCAATACCGTGAACTACTCGCTGGAATTGCCGCTGGCCCAGGGCATCACCTTCGACTAAATCTCTGCTCAAAGTGCGGTCAATGTAGGAGCTGGCTTGCTGTGGTGAGGGGGCTTGTCCCCCGTCGGGTTCACCACAGATTGATGGGGCTGCTTCGCAGCCCAGCGCGGGGCAAGCCCGCTCGCCACAGCAAGCCAGCTCCTACATTTGATCGGGTTCGCACATCAACAATAGTGGTTTGTTAGGTCTCATCGGAGTCTGGCAATGGCATTGCGCGAAGCGTGTTTGTGGGAACAACTCACCCCTGGCCGGCCGGATCGAGCCGCGCTCAAGGGCGAGGTCAATGTGGATGTGTGCGTGATCGGCGCCGGTATCACCGGTTTGTCGGCGGCCATTCACTTGCTGGAACAGGGTAAAAGCGTTGCCGTACTCGAAGCCCATCGCACCGGCCAGGGTGGTTCGGGGCGCAACGTGGGCCTGGTCAACGCCGGGATGTGGATCCCGCCGGACGAGATCGAGGCCGGTTTTGGTACTGAAGTGGGCAGCCAGCTCAACCGTATGCTTGGCGCGGCACCGTCTCTGGTGTTCAGCCTGATCGACAAATACAACATCGACTGCCAATTGCGCCGCGAGGGCACCTTGCACATGGCGCACAACGCCCGTGGCGAGGCCGATTTGCGCAGCCGTGAAGAACAGTGGAAGCGGCGCGGCGCGCCGGTGGAACTGTTGACCGGCGCTGCGTGCGAACAGGCGACGGGCACCAGGAAGATTGCCGCCGCCTTGCTGGACCGGCGTGCCGGCACCTTGAACCCGATGGCTTACACCAGCGGTTTGGCGAATGCCGCCGCGGGGCTCGGCGGGCAGTTGTTCGATCATTCCCCGGTCACTCAACTGGAGCGCCAGGGCCAGCACTGGTCTGTGCAGACTGCCCAAGGCTCGGTGCAGGCCGAACACGTGGTGATCGCCTCCAACGCCTACACCGAAGGTGACTGGACCGAACTGCGCCGCAACTTTTTCCCCGGCTATTACTATCAGGTGGCGTCGGCCCCACTGACGGACGAAGCCGCGCAACACATCCTTCCCGGCGGCCAAGGCTCCTGGGACACGCGCCAGGTACTCAGCAGCATCCGCCGCGATGCCGAAGGCCGGCTATTGCTCGGCAGTCTGGGTAACGGCAACCAGAAACCTGCCTGGTTTCTCAAAGCCTGGGCCGATCGGGTGCAGCAACACTACTTCCCGTACCTCAAGCCGGTGCAGTGGGAATGCACCTGGACCGGCTGCATCGCCTTCACCCCCGACCACCTGATGCGCCTGTTCGAGCCGGCGCCCGGGCTGGTGGCGGTCACCGGGTACAACGGGCGTGGCGTGACCACCGGCAGCGTCGTGGGCAAAGCCTTTGCAGACTACCTGTGTCACCAGGATCCCCAGGCGTTGCCGATTCCGTTCGCGCCGATGCAGCCGTTGGCCGGGGTGGGCCTGCGCAGCTGTTTATACGAGGCGGGATTCTCGCTGTATCACGCGGGGCAATGCCTGCGGATCGTGATCTGATCAACGAAATACCGCTCAGAAGCCTGCATTTTCTTAGCCGGCTACTAATCTGTATTGGTGCGAGTCGTAGCAGTAACGCACTGTAAATGTGCACTTCCGTTACGCACGCTGTTACAGGTTCAAGGGTGGCCGTTTAATGGCCGGGTTGCAGTGCTTGATCCGTCGGGTTGCACTTTATGGATCCAATGGTTGCACCCGGTTGAGTTAGACGGTTGCACGTCCAATCAAAAGGCGCCCAAAAACCTGTAATAACAATGACACCGTGTCTTTTTGAATAATAAAAACGTGATGGCACGCCGCTTGCTCTGGGCTTTCCGAAAGCTTTTGAAGTGAAGCCGGCTGTTATCAAAAGAATGCCAATTCAACAAAAACCTCGGAGCACCACTCATGTCCCAGACGTTTTACAAGAAAGGTTTTCTAGCCCTCGCCGTTGCTGCGGCGCTGGGTGTTTCTGCGTTTGCTCAAGCTGATGTGAAGATTGGCGTAGCGGGGCCGATGACCGGCGCCAACGCGGCATTTGGTGAGCAGTACATGAAAGGTGCCCAGGCGGCGGCCGACGTCATCAACAAGGCCGGCGGCATCAACGGCGAGCAGATCAAGCTGGTGGCCGGCGACGACGCCTGCGAACCCAAGCAGGCCGTGGCCGTGGCCAACCGCCTGGTTGACCAGGACAAAGTGATTGGCGTGGTCGGGCACTTCTGCTCGTCGAACACCATTCCAGCCTCCGAGGTGTATGCCGATGCGGGCGTGATCATGATCACCCCGGGCTCCACCAACCCGCAGGTCACCGAGCGCGGCCTGTCGGCGGTGTTCCGCATGTGTGGTCGTGACGACCAGCAAGGCATCGTGGCCGGCGACTACATCGTCGACGTGCTCAAGGGCAAGAAAGTCGCAGTTATCAATGACAAGGACACTTACGGCAAAGGCCTGGCTGACGCCACCGCGGCGCAGTTGACCAAGCGCGGCGTGAAGCCGGTGCTGGAAGAAGGCCTGACCCGTGGCGAGAAAGACTTCAGCGCGCTGGTCACCAAGATCCGCTCCACCGGGGCTGACGTCGTGTACTTCGGCGGCCTGCACCCGGAAGCTGGTCCACTGGTTCGCCAGATTCGTGAGGCGGGCCTCAAAGACGTCAAGTTCATGTCCGATGATGGCGTGGTCACCGACGAATTGGTTGCTACCGCAGGTGGTGCGCAGTACGTGGACGGCGTGTACATGACCTTCGGCGCCGACCCGCGCCTGCTGCCAGACAGCAAGACCGTCGTGGAAGAGTTCCGCAAAAATGGCACCGAGCCTGAAGGCTACACCCTGTACGCCTACGCGTCGGTCCAGGCCCTGGCGGCTGGCTTCAACGGCGCCAAGTCCGACAAGGGCGAAGACGCAGCCAAATGGCTGAAAGCCCACCCGGTCAAAACCGTCATGGGCGAGAAGAACTGGGACACCAAGGGTGACCTGAAAATCTCCGACTACGTGGTTTACCAGTGGGACAAGGACGGCAAATATCACCAGCTGGAAAAGCAGAAGTAACGTGAGCGCGATCGGTTAGACGCCACTTGACCCTGTGGGAGCCGGGCTTTTGTGGGAGCTGGCTTGCCTGCGATAGCGTCACCTCGGTTTGACTGACATTTCGAGGTGTCTGCATCGCGGGCAAGCCCGGCTCCCACACAAGCCAGCTTCCACACGGGGACTTGGTTGCCAGCCCCTTTTGTGTCTGTCTTTTCCTCCTAGAAGATCCGCACACCCACAGGTGTGCAGGCTCTCACTGCGTGAGATTGCGTTATGGATGGTATTTTCCTGCAGCAACTGGTCAATGGGCTGACCCTCGGGTCGGTCTATGGCCTGATCGCCATCGGCTACACAATGGTCTATGGCATCATTGGCATGATCAACTTCGCCCACGGCGAGGTTTATATGATTTCCGCTTACCTCGCGGCGATCAGTCTGGCACTGCTGGCTTACTTCGGCATCGAATCCTTCCCGCTGCTCATTCTTGGCACCCTGATCTTTACCGTCGTTGTCACAGGCGTTTACGGCTGGGTCATCGAGCGTGTCGCCTACAAACCGTTGCGCAACTCCACCCGACTGGCACCGCTGATCAGCGCCATCGGTATCTCGCTGATCCTGCAGAACTACGCGCAGATCGCCCAGGGCGCCAAGCAACAAGGCATCCCGACGCTGCTGGCCGGCGCCTGGAGAGTCGACATCGGCACCGGCTTCGTGCAGTTGACCTACACCAAGGTGTTCATCCTGGTGGCCGCGTTCGTCGGCATGGGCCTGCTGACCTATATCATCAAATACACCAAGCTCGGCCGCATGTGCCGCGCTACCCAGCAAGACCGCAAGATGGCGTCGATCCTCGGTATCAACACCGACCGGGTCATCTCCTACGTATTCGTGATTGGTGCCGCCATGGCCGCGCTGGCCGGTGTGCTGATCACCTTGAACTACGGCACGTTCGACTTCTATGCCGGCTTCATCATCGGCATCAAGGCATTTACCGCTGCGGTACTCGGCGGCATCGGTTCCCTGCCTGGGGCCATGCTGGGCGGGATCATCCTGGGTATTTCCGAGTCGCTGTTCTCGGGGTTGATCAACTCTGACTACAAAGACGTGTTCAGTTTCTCCCTGCTGGTGGTGATCCTGATTTTCCGTCCCCAGGGCCTGCTCGGTCGCCCACTCGTGGCGAAGGTATAACTATGTCTGCTGCCTACTCTATCGATATCAAGAAAAGTATCGTCGATGCGGTACTCGCCGGGCTGATTTCGCTGATCGTGTTCGGTCCGATCGTCGGCGTGGTCCTCGACGGCTACAGCTTCAACCTGCAACCGGCGCGTGTCGGCATCCTGGTGGCCATTGTGATGGTCGGCCGGTTTGCCATGAGCCTGTTCCTGCAAACCCCCAAGGGCCTGCGGATTCTGCAGGGGTTTGAAAGCACCGGCTCCGGTGTGCATGTACTCAAGCCAGACTACAAGTCGCGCCTGCGCTGGATCATCCCGGCGTTGATCGTGATTGCCATCGTGTTCCCGTTCTTCGCCAACAAATACCTGCTGACCGTGGTGATCCTCGGCCTGATCTACGTGTTGTTGGGCCTGGGCCTGAACATCGTGGTGGGCCTGGCCGGGCTGCTCGACCTGGGTTACGTGGCGTTCTACGCCATCGGTGCCTATGGCCTGGCGCTGGGTTATCAGTACCTGGGTTTGGGCTTCTGGTCAGTGCTGCCACTGGCGGCCATTTGCGCGGCGTTGGCGGGGTGCATACTCGGGTTCCCGGTGCTGCGAATGCACGGTGATTACCTGGCGATCGTGACCCTGGGCTTCGGTGAAATCATCCGCCTGGTGCTGAACAACTGGCTGTCGTTCACTGGTGGCCCAAATGGCATGCCGGTGCCGTCGCCAACGTTTTTCGGCCTGGAATTCGTGCGCAAGGCGAAGGATGGCGGGGTGCCGTTCCACGAGTTCTTCGGCATCGACTACAACCCCAACTTCAAATTCCTGTTTATCTATATCGTGCTGTTCCTGGTGGTGCTGCTGGTGCTGTACATCAAGCACCGCCTGACCCGCATGCCGGTGGGCCGCGCCTGGGAAGCCTTGCGCGAAGATGAAATCGCCTGCCGGTCGATGGGCCTCAACCACGTACTGGTGAAGCTCTCGGCGTTCACCATTGGCGCTTCGACTGCCGGTTTGGCCGGGGTGTTTTTTGCCAGCTACCAAGGCTTCGTCAACCCGTCGTCGTTTACCTTCTTCGAGTCGGCGCTGATCCTGGCCATCGTGGTGTTGGGCGGCATGGGTTCGACCGTCGGCGTGGTGATCGCCGCATTCGTGCTGACCGTGGCGCCGGAGTTGCTGCGCAGCTTCTCTGAATACCGTGTGTTGCTGTTTGGCGTGTTGATGGTGGTGATGATGATCTGGCGACCACGAGGCCTGATTCGCATCAGCCGTACCGGTGTAGTCCCACGCAAAGGAGTGGCGCCATGAGCAAGGAAGTCGTCCTCTCTGTGGAACACCTGATGATGCACTTCGGTGGCATCAAGGCCTTGAGCGATGTGAGCCTGCAGGTCAAACGCAACTCGATCTTCGCCCTGATCGGCCCCAACGGCGCCGGCAAGACCACAGTGTTCAACTGCTTGACCGGTTTCTACAAAGCCTCCGGCGGCAAGATCGAACTCAATGTGCGCGGCAAACAGACCAACGTGATCCAACTGCTGGGCGAGCGCTTCAAGGTCACCGACTTTGTCTCACCGAAAAGTTTCTTCAGCCGGGTGTTCTACAAAATGTTCGGCGGCACCCACCTGGTGAACCGTGCGGGCCTGGCGCGCACGTTCCAGAACATTCGCCTGTTCAAGGAAATGTCGGTGGTGGAAAACCTGCTGGTGGCCCAGCACATGTGGGTCAACCGCAACATGCTCGCGGGCATCCTCAACACCAAGGGCTACCGCAAGGCTGAAAGCGATGCCCTCGACCATGCGTTCTACTGGCTGGAAGTGGTGGACCTGGTGGACTGCGCCAACCGCCTGGCCGGCGAGCTGTCCTACGGCCAGCAACGCCGCCTGGAAATCGCCCGCGCCATGTGCACTCGGCCGCAGATCATCTGCCTGGATGAGCCGGCTGCCGGCCTCAACCCCCAGGAAACCGAAGCCCTCAGCGCGATGATTCGCCTGCTGCGCGACGAACACGACCTGACGGTGGTGCTGATCGAACACGACATGGGCATGGTGATGAGTATTTCCGACCACATTGTGGTGCTGGACCACGGCAACGTGATTGCCGAAGGCGGCCCGGAAGCGATCCGCAACGATCCTAAAGTGATCGCGGCTTACCTGGGCGCTGATGAAGAGGAGCTGGTATGAGTGAGCCAATCCTCGAACTGAAAGACCTGGACGTATTCTACGGCCCGATCCAGGCCTTGAAGAAAGTCTCGTTGCACATCAACGAAGGTGAAACCGTGAGCCTGATTGGCTCCAACGGCGCGGGTAAGTCCACGCTGCTGATGTCGATCTTCGGCCAGCCACGGGCCGAGTCCGGGCAGATCATCTACCGCGGTGTCGACATTACCCACAAGTCGTCCCACTACATCGCCTCCAACGGCATTGCACAGTCGCCGGAAGGCCGGCGGGTGTTCCCCGACATGACCGTCGAGGAAAACCTGCTGATGGGCACCATCCCGATTGGTGACAAGTTCGCCACCGAGGACATGCAGCGCATGTTCGAGCTGTTCCCGCGGCTCAAGGAGCGGCGTAACCAGCGGGCGATGACCATGTCGGGCGGCGAGCAGCAAATGCTCGCCATCGCCCGCGCGCTGATGAGCCGGCCCAAGCTGTTGCTGCTGGACGAGCCGAGCCTGGGGCTGGCGCCGATCGTGGTGAAGCAGATCTTCGCCACGCTGCGGGAGCTGGCGTCTACCGGCATGACCATCTTCCTGGTGGAGCAGAACGCCAACCACGCGTTGCGTTTGTCTGACCGGGCGTACGTGATGGTCAATGGCGAGATTCGCCTCACAGGCACCGGCAAGGAGTTGCTGGTGAATGAAGAGGTGCGTAACGCTTATCTGGGTGGGCATTGATTGCTGATTCAGCGCTAATACCTGTGTGGGAGCTTCGGCTCCCACATTTGTTTTTGGGCTACCCGCAACGCTTTCCTGAAATTGTGGACAACAAATCCAGGCACCTGCCAAAGCGCGACATATAGCCGCCGCAAATCCCTGTTTTGTCACAGTTTTGACTTGTCCCCAACCGCTGTGGAACCGGCTGTGGGTAACGTGGGAGTAGCTGGCTGGAGGCCTTTGTTTTCGTGGCTTGCAGCGCGGTGGTTGTTTATTGACCAGTGACTTTTTCGCGACCGCCCGAGGGTTTTGTCAACCTGTTTAAAGACACAGGTATATGACTGGAATATGTCACGCCAGCCTGTGGATAAGTCTGTGACTAAACTCTGGAAAGAGTGCCGCAGAGGCCGGAATGACTGGCCTGGAGCCATCGTCCTGATTGCTCCGTTTTGCACCGGGCTACATACGGCTTGGCCAAGGTCAAGCAAAAAACTTTTTGAATCGCGCTGAAAGCCTTGTATACCGCGGCTCTCAGCTTTTGCAGTTGCCCCCAAAGACTGTGGACGGGGCTGTGGATAAGGTGCGCGCACATCGCTGCACGCCACGGTGGGTATGGGCTTTGAGTGATTGGTTGAATTTCGTACAGTATGAGCAGCGTTCACCTGTGTCCACAGCCTGTATCAGTTGCCGCCAGCCCGGCAGCCGGGCATTCTGCTGGCTGATTTTTTACCTCGTAGCCCTGCAAGGAGAACACCATGTCCAATACGCTGTTTATTACTGGCGCGACCTCGGGTTTTGGCGAAGCCTGTGCCCGGCTTTTTGCCGAAGCCGGCTGGAAACTGGTGCTCACCGGCCGCCGCGCAGAGCGTCTGAACGCCCTGTGCGCCGAGCTTTCCAAGCAGACCGAAGTGCACGGCCTGGTGGTGGACGTGCGTGACCGCAAGGCCATGGAGGAGGCGATTGCCAACTTGCCGCCGTCCTTCGCCACGCTGCGCGGGCTGATCAACAACGCCGGCCTGGCGGTGGGCACCGACCCGGCGCCCAAGTGCAGCCTCGACGATTGGGAAACCATGGTCGACACCAACATCAAGGGCCTGCTGACCACCACCAGCCTGCTGTTGCCGCGCCTGATCGCCCATGGCCGTGGTGCCGGCATCATCAACCTCGGCTCCATCGCCGGCAGCTACCCGTACCCGGGCAGCCACGTGTATGGCGGCACCAAGGCCTTCGTCAAACAGTTCTCGCTGAACCTGCGGTGTGATTTGCAGGGCACTGGCGTACGGGTGACCAACATCGAGCCGGGGCTGTGTGAAAGCGAGTTCTCGCTGGTACGGTTTGCCGGTGACCAGGCGCGTTATGACGCGACTTATGCCGGTGCCGAGCCGATCCAGCCGCAAGACATCGCAGACACGATCTTCTGGGTGCTCAACACACCGGCCCACGTGAACATCAACCGCCTGGAGCTGATGCCAGTGAGCCAGACCTGGGCCGGGTTTGCGATTGAGCGCGGCGCCAAGGCTTAAGTTCGTCGAGCTGTTGTGGCGAGGGAGCTTGCTCCCGCTGGGGCGCGAAGCGGCCCTGGCTTTTTTGGGGCGGCTTCGCAGCCCAGCGGGAGCAAGCTCCCTCGCCACAGGTTTTTGTCAGCCTTAAATATGCGGCAAATCGGCCAAAACAGGACATAAGGTACACTCCACCCCTGAAAACCCCGCCGCGCTGTGCGGTTCAAAGGTTTTGACAGGAGGATATGTGAGTAACCGAGGTGAGCAGTCGCTGCTCAAACAATCGACGATTCTGATGTTCGCGGTAGCGATCGCCGGGATCGTCACGGGTGTGGTGTCGGGCGCCCAATCGATTTTATTCGACGGCTTTTTCTCGCTGATCGCCACCGCCATCAAGGTGCTGATGCTGATCACGGCCAAGCTGATCGCCAAGAAAAGCAACGAGCGTTTCCAGTTCGGCTACTGGCACCTGGAGCCGATGGTGTTGCTGATCGAAGGCAGCTTTTTGCTGTTGATCGCCATCTATGCGTTTCTCAACGGTGTGTTCGGCATTATCAACGGCGGGCGCGATATCGAGTTGGGCCTGGTGATCATCTATGCGGCGGTGTTTACCGTCGTCGAGTTCGCCTACTTCTTCTATGTGCGTTACCGCAATCGCACGCTCAAATCGTCGCTGATCCAGTTCGACAACATCAGTTGGCTGGTGGACGCGATGCTGTCGGTGGGGCTGCTGGTGAGCTTCCTGGCCGCCTTGCTGCTCAAGTCCCAGGGCTATGGGCAATGGGCGGTGTACGTCGACCCGCTGATATTGATTTTGCTGGCGTTGAGCATGCTGGCGCCGGCCTTCAAGATCCTGCGCCCGGCGCTACGCGACGTGCTGGGGATTGTGCCGGACCAACTGGACGGCAAGGTGCGCGAAGTGATGGACGCGGCCCAGGCCAGGCATGGTTTTGACGACTACGTGTCCTATGTGCAGAAGCACGGTCGGGCGCGGTTTATCGAGATTCACGTGGTGCTGCCGGTGGATTACCCGGTGGATAACGTCGCCACCCTGGACAGGTTGCGCGAAGAGATATCCACAGGGCTGGGCAGGCCGGACGCGGCGCGCTGGCTGACGATCAGTTTTACCGGGGATCGTAAATGGATTGCTTGAGGGGCAATTAGACAGCTATCGCCGGCAAGCCGGCTCCTACATTTGATGTTTGAACCCATTCATCCGTAGGAGCCGGCTTGCCGGCGATAGCGCCCTGAAAATCAGCCGAGATACTCGACTAACCCCAGGTAGCACGTGGCCAAGTGGTAAGGGGTGGTCGACGGCATGTCCCGACGGCTCACTTGCCCCTTGGCATCCAGGCATTCGTTCCAGCCTTTGTCATGCAGGAAGCGCTGTTGCAGCGCCAGCAATTGGCGTTGCAGCACGGCTGCACTGGCGGGCCGCAAGGTCAGCGCCCGCAAGTATTCGGCCTGGGCCCAGATACGTTGGGTGCCATCGCGCACGGTGCCGTCCAGGGCCAGCATGCCGCTGACTGCCCCTGTCACGTTATCCACACCCTGTTGCTCGGCATAGGTGAACGCTTTGTTCAGCGATGTGTGCAGCGGCGTGCCGCGCAGCAAGTCTGAAGATTCCAGCAGGAAGAACCATTCGAACTGGTGCCCCGGCTCAAACCAGTTATCCACAGCGCCCAGCGGCTTTTCCATCATGACGCCGTGCTGGCGGTCGATGAAGCGCTTCTGCATGGCGTTGGCCAAATCCAGCAGCGCGTCTTGCGTCACGGCGTCTTCACGCACGGCCAGCGTGGCGAGGAAGCCCTCGGCCAGGTGCATCAACGGGTTCTGCAAAGGGCCGGACTTGAGGGATGACCAGCTACGCTCCAGCACCGCTTCGTACAGGCCGTCGCCGGTGGCGAAGCGTTCGGCGACGACTTCCAGGGCGGCATCGAGCACCGACTCCACCAGCGGCTCGCGCACTTTGGCCCAATAGTGGGCGCAGGCGAAGATGATGAAGGCGTGGGTGTAGAGGTCTTTGCGTTTATCCAGCGGCTTGCCGTGGGCGTCGATGCTGTAGAACCAGCCGCCGTGCTCGGCGTCGTGGAAGTGCCGTTGCAGGGAGCGGAACAGCGCGGCTGCGCGCTCTTCGGCAAAGGCGGCACCGGGCTCGCCGATCAGGCTGGCGAACAGGTACAACTGCCGTGCGCAGGCCATGGCGCGGTAGCGTTGCGGGGGCAATGGGCGGTGGTCTGCGTCCAGTGCCTCATAGGGCAGCGCCAGGTCGGCATTCCAACCCGGGCCTTGCCAGAGTGGCACGATCAGGTCGTTGAAGTGCGTCAACACGGCGGTCAATTGGGGCTTGAGGGCAGAGCTTGGAGCGATGGGCATCGGCTGGCGTCGTCACGGCAGGGGTGTTTGCGCGACATGGTATCAGGCTTGAGGTAGGTGGTGGCTGTGAGTCCGTCATCGCGGGCGAGCCGGGCTCCCACAGTTGACCAAGTACTCCTGTGGGAGCCGGGCTTGCCCGCGATGAGGCCATTGGAAACGCCGCAAATCTCAGGCAGCGAGCAACCAAACTCCGGTCGCCGCCGAGGCCGCGCCAGCAACCCGCACCAACGGCGCAGCCGCCGCCGGCAGGAAGCGCACCACGGCATAACCGGCCGCATGCAAGACCGCCGTCGCACCCACAAACCCTGCGGCATACGCCCAAGGGTTGGACATGTCCGGCAGCTCCAAACCATGCGCCACGCCATGGAACAGCGCAAACAGCGCCGTCGCCGCTACCGCCACGAACAACGGCGGGCGCACCGCCAGCGCCACCGCCAGGCCCAGCGCCAGCACCGACGCGGCAATCGCGCTTTCCAGCGCCGGCAATTCCAGCCCTTCAAAGCCCAGCATCCCGCCGATCAGCAGGGTGCCGACAAACGTGCACGGCAGCGCCCAGCGCGCCGCGCCTTTTTGTTGTGCGGCCCACAGGCCCACGGCAACCATCGCCAGCAAGTGGTCGATGCCGCCCAACGGGTGACTGATGCCGGCCACCAGGCCGTTGTCGCCATGGCCGGGGTGGGCGAAGGCGAGGGCGGGGGTGAGCAGCAATGCTGCGGCGGCGAGAAGTGTATTGAGGCGCATGGACAGGCTCCTTGTAGAGGTTGATCAGGCTGCGGTCAGCAAGCCCTGGCGTTCGATGAAGGCGACGATTTCTTCCAGGCCGACGCCGGTTTTCTGATTACTGAAGACGAAGGGTTTGCCGCCGCGCATGCGCTGGGTGTCGCTGTTCATCAGCTCCAGGGATGCGCCCACCAGCGGCGCCAGGTCGATCTTGTTGATCACCAGCAGGTCGGACTTGCAAATCCCTGGCCCACCTTTGCGCGGCAGCTTGTCGCCGGCCGACACATCGATCACGTAGATGGTCAGGTCTGACAGCTCCGGGCTGAAGGTCGCCGAGAGGTTGTCGCCGCCGGACTCCACGATGATCAGGTCCAGGCCGGGAAAGCGCCGGTTCAGTTGGTCCACGGCTTCGAGGTTGATCGAGGCGTCTTCGCGAATCGCGGTGTGCGGGCAGCCGCCGGTTTCCACGCCGATGATGCGCTCGGGCGCCAGGGCCTGGTTGCGCACCAAAAAGTCGGCATCTTCGCGGGTGTAGATATCGTTGGTGACCACCGCCAGGTTGTAGCGGTCGCGCAGGGCCAGGCACAGGGCGAGGGTCAGGGCGGTCTTGCCGGAGCCGACTGGGCCACCGATGCCGACGCGCAGGGGTTGTGTGTTCATATGCTTCTCCTAGGAACGGAACAGGCGGCTGTACTGGCGCTCATGGGCCATGCACGCCAGGGACAGGCCAAAGGCGGCGCTGCCGCAGTGATGGGGCCCGAGTTGGCTGGCGCTCTGCTGGGCTTTTTGCAGCAGCGGCAGCAGTTCACTGGTCAGGCGTTGGGCGGCTTGCTGGCCCAGGGGCAGGGTCTTCATCAGCACCGCCAGTTGGTTTTCCAGCCAACTCCATAGCCAGGCAGCCAGGGCGTCGTCGGGGCTGATCTGCCAGGCGCGGGCGGCCAGCGCCCAGCCCAGGGCCAGGTGCGGTTCAGGTTGGGTCGACAGAAATGCCCGCGCGGTCTCATCCAGTTCTGGCAAACCATTGAGCAGTTGGTGCAGGGAATAACCCATCTGGCGGCTTTCCTGATACAGCTCGCGGGTTTCGCGGCTGGCGCGGTGCTCTTCACACAACTGCGCAAGGCTTGGCCAGTCTTGTTCAGCGGCGGCCTTGCAGTGGGCGAGCAACAGCGGCGCCTCGAAACGCGCCAGGTTGAGCAACAGTTGATCGCTGATCCAGCGTCCGGCACTTGTCGGGTCGTTCACGCGGGCTTGCTCCACGGCCATTTCCAGGCCTTGGGAATAGCTGTAGCCACCAATCGGCAACTGCGGGCTGGCCAGGCGCAACAGCGCCCAGGCGGGGTTCACAGGCGTACGCCGAACTGGTGCAGCTTGGGCGGGTAGTTGAAGTCTTCGTCGCCGTGGCGCGAGTGATGATGCCCACCGCCATACGCGCCATGTTCGGGCTGGAACGGCGCTTCGATCGTTTCAGTGGTCGCGCCCAACTGATCAAGCATGGCCTTGAGCACGTAGTCATCAAGCAAGCGCAACCAACCGTCGCCCACTTGCAAGGCCACGTGGCGGTTGCCCAAGTGATAGGCGGCGCGGGTCAGCTCAAAGGCATTGGGGCAGGTGACGTGCAGCAGTTGTTCAGGGCGCGCCCGCACGCGTACGACACGTCCGTCTTCGGCCTGTAGGCATTCACCATCGTGCAGCGGCGGCTGGCCGCGTTCCAGAAACAGGCCGACGTCTTCTCCCTCGGCACTGAAACAACGCAGGCGGCTTTTGCTGCGCGCGTCGAAATTGAGCAGCAACTCGGCGGCCCAGACGGGTTCGGGGGCGATTCGGCGGTGGATCACCAGCATCAGGAAAGCTTCCAGCTATGAGCGATAAGCAAGCTAGAGCAAGGGTCTTGCCAACCACGCGGGGAGTAGGATTTCCCTGTAGGCAGGCGGCATGTGCCACCTGATGGCGCAGGAAATTATTCCAAAATGTTTCATTTTGGTGCGCCAGTGAATTTATAGCACCGGTTTCGAGCGTCAGGCGTTGAATTGCGCTGCGTGCTGCATGAAATTTCTTTCATCTTTTGGGAGGTCGAGTTATTTCGGATTTTTCCCACGCTGTAACAGGATTCGCCGCTCATCAGGTTACGCGCTGTTTCATTAGGATTCCGCTCCGTCATTAATCTTCAGCGGTTTCGAGCATGTACAAGTCATTTTTCTGTTTATTGATTGTCAGCCTTTCGCTGGCTATTTCATCCGCATCCGCCAATTTCCAGCCGCCGGTCGCGTTCCACACCTCATCGTCGATCGACAGCGTGATCGACCGCGCCCACGCACTGTTGGGCACGCCTTACAGAATGGGTGGGACATCGGTAGCCCAAGGCTTCGATTGCAGCAGCTTCCTGGTGTACTTATTCAAGACCGAAGCCAACATTAATCTGCCCCGTACCACGAGCGCGATGCACCGCTCGACAGCCGCCACGGTCCGGCGCGAGGCATTACAGCCCGGTGATGCGGTGTTTTTCAGGGGCAATGGGCGCGGCCAGGTCAGCCACGTCGGTCTCTATATCGGTGAGGGCAAATTCATACACTCGCCGCGCACCGGAAAAAACGTGCGCATCGACTCACTGGCGAACAGCTACTGGAACCGCAACTACACCACCGCCAAGCGTTTCCATAGCGTGCGCTGAGTTATTCGGTGCTGCCCAGGCCTTGCCAGTGCTTGAGGCCGATAAAGATAAAGCGCAGTTGCTGGGTGATTTTCGCTTGAGGTGTGAGGTGCGCAGGCAACGCTGCGGCGGGCGGGTCGATGATGTCGGGCAGGGTGGCAAACACGCTCTTGACGATCAGGTCGGCCATCACGTGCAAGCCGTCGGCATCCAGGTGCTGGAGCTTGGGCATCAGGGTCAGGTCGGCGGCCAGGTCGCTGGCGATGTCTTCACGCAGGGCGCCAATCGCTTGGCGAACCGCCAGGCTGCCACCGTATTGCTCACGGGCCAGAAACAGGAATTGCGAGCGGTTGGCGGCGACCACGTCGAGGAAAATGCGTACCGAGGCGTCAATGATGCCGCCCATCACAAATTCATTGTGGCGCACCAGGCGAATCGTTGCCCGAAAGGTCTGGCCGACTTCACTGACCAAAACCAGGCCCAGCTGATCCATATCGGCAAAGTGACGGTAGAAACCGGTGGGCACGATGCCGGCGGTCTTGGCCACTTCACGCAGGCTCAGGCTGCCGAACCCACGGCCACACTCCATCAGATGGCGGGCTGCGTCCATCAGGGCGAGTCGGGTCTGTTGCTTCTGTTCGGCGCGGGGCAGCATTGGCAGGCGGGCTTTGTGGATAAGGACAGCGACGCACTCTAGCAAATCAGCTTTGCCAGCGTCGAACTTCAAAAGGGAGAAGGGCGTTGCGGTTCACACAAAGTCAAAGCCCGATCGGGTGATCGGGCTTTTTTCCAGGGCCAGCACGGGCTTAGCTCGCGGCTTGATGCAGTTCGTTCACACGGTCAGAACCACCTTCAGCGACAGCACCGGCATAAGCGCGTTCGTTGGCTTGTTCAGCACCGCCTTCAACCAGACCTTTCTGTTCCAGGCGATCACGGCCACCTTCGGCAACAGCGTTGCGTTCCATCAGGCGATCAGCGCCACCTTCAACCAGGCCTTTTTGTTCCAGGCGGTTACGGCCGTTTTCTACAACACCTTCGGTGTAAGCGCGTTTGTTGGCGTTGTCCGAACCGTTTTCAGTGATGCTGCCGTTGTAGTCGGTGTTGTTCTTGTCCGAAGCACCGCTGCGGGCCAGGGTTTGGCTTGCGTGGGAAGCATCGGCTTTCACTTGCGGGGTGGCCTGTTCAGCAGCTGGCAGGGCAAATGCGCTGGTGGCCAGGACGGAGAGTACAAAGCTTGCGAGTAATTGGCGTTTCATGAGGGTTGCTCCTAGGGAGTGCGATAAATTGGGTACAGGGCTAATGCTACTCTTGATAAGTCGATATAAAAGTTCATAAACACAATGGTAATAATCAACAGAATTGATTGTTCCCTGCGAAGGCTCTATCTCGCAGGTCTCAAGCCCGCGCTTTTGCACCGTGGTGGGTATTTTCGACACGATCGTGGGTAACAACGGTGCGTCGCTGATGATTGGAGCGGTCTGGTTGGTCAGAAACGATGGTTTTTGCCGGTAATTCATCGATGGGGTTAAACCCCCGCGCGGTTTGTCAGTCGTAGCCATATAAGCTGTAGTCATAACGTGCGCCGTAACGCGCCCGCTCAGTCGTAACCTGGAGTCCTGTGCAATGACGCGCACTCGTAAAATTCTCGCCTGGAGCTGCGCCAGCTTCGTTTTGTTAGTCGCCATTGTGGTGTTGGTCCTGGTGTTCTTTGACTGGAACCGGGTCAAGCCGCCGATCAATGCCAAAGTCTCCGAAGAGCTGCACCGCGCCTTTGCCATCAATGGCAACCTGGCGGTGGTGTGGCGCCGCGAACCCGATGAAGGCGGCTGGCGCGCCTGGGTTCCGTGGCCTCATGTGATTGCCGAAGACCTGACCCTGGGCAACCCCGACTGGTCGAAAACCCCGCAAATGGTCACTCTCAAGCGTGTTGAATTGCGCATCTCGCCCCTGGCGTTGCTGGCCCAGCGCGTGGTGATCCCGCGTATCGACCTCACCGAACCGAGTGCGCAGTTGCAGCGCTTGGCCGATGGCCGCGCCAACTGGACCTTCAAGTTCGACCCCAAGGACCCGAACGCCGAACCGTCCAACTGGGTGGTAGACATCGGCGCCATCGGTTTCGACAAGGGCCACGTGACCCTCGACGACCAAACCCTCAAGACCCAGCTCGACGTGGTCATCGATTTACTCGGCAAGCCGATCCCTTTCGGCGAGATCGTCGGCGACGCCGACGCCAAGAAGGCCCTGGAAAAAGGCTCGGCGCCGCAGGATTACGCGTTCGGTCTCAAGGTCAAAGGCCAGTACCACGGCCAGAAACTCGACGGCACCGGCAAGATCGGTGGCCTGCTGGCGCTGCAGGACGCTGCCAAACCGTTCCCGCTGCAGGCCCAGGCCAGGATTGGCGATACCAGCATCGCGCTGGCCGGCACCCTGACCGACCCGATGAACCTTGGCGCGCTCGACCTGCGCCTCAAGCTCTCCGGCAGCAGCCTGGGCAACCTCTACCCGCTGACCGGCGTGACACTGCCGGATTCGCCAGCCTATTCCACCGATGGTCACCTCATCGCCAAGCTGCATGAGGCCAACGGCGCGTCGTTCCAGTACGAGAACTTCAACGGCAAGATCGGCGACAGCGACATCCACGGCAACCTCGGCTACGTCGCCAGCCAGCCACGGCCCAAACTCACGGGCGCGCTGGTCTCCAACCAACTGTTGATGACTGACCTCGCGCCGCTGATTGGCGCCGACTCCAACGCCAAGCAAAAAGCCCGTGGTGGTGAAAGCAAGCAGCCGGCAACCAAGGTGTTGCCGGTGGAAGAGTTCCGCACTGAGCGCTGGCGCGATATGGATGCCGACGTTGAATTCACCGGCAAGCGCATCGTGCACAGCGCCGAATTGCCGTTTACCGACCTTTACACTCACCTGGTGTTAAACGATGGCCAATTGAGCCTCGAACCCCTGCGTTTCGGCGTGGCGGGCGGCAAGCTCGACGCGCAGATTCGCCTCAACGGGCGCACCACGCCGATGGAAGGCCAGGCGAAACTCACCGCACGCAACTTCAAGCTCAAGCAGCTGTTCCCGACCTTCGAACCGATGAAAACCAGCTTCGGTGAGCTCAATGGGGATGCGGATATCTCCGGGCGCGGCAACTCGGTGGCGGCGCTGTTGGGCACCTCGAATGGCGATCTGAAGATGTTGATCAATGACGGTGCCATCAGCCGTGGCCTGATGGAAATCGCCGGGCTTAACGTGGGCAACTACGTGGTTGGCCGCCTGTTTGGCGACAAGGAAGTGAAGATCAACTGCGCGGCGGCAGACTTCGGCATCAAGTCCGGCCTGGCGACGACTCGCCTGTTTGTGTTCGATACCGAGAACGCCATCATCTATATCGATGGCACGGCGAACATGGCCAGCGAGCAGCTGGACCTGACGATTACGCCGGAGTCCAAGGGCTTCCGTCTGTTTTCCCTGCGTTCGCCGTTGTACGTCAATGGGCCGTTCATCAAGCCCAATGCTGGTGTGAAGGCGGTACCACTGATGTTGCGTGGCGCGGGCATGGTGGCGCTGGGTGTAATTGCCGGCCCGGCGGCGGGCTTGCTGGCGCTGGTGGCACCGAGCGGCGATGAGCCGAACCAATGTGCACCGTTGCTGCAACAGATGAAGGAAGGCAAGGCGCCTAAAACAGTGAAGGGCTAGCTGGCAAAACCGGGAAGCAAATGTAGGAGCGGGCTTGCTCGCGAAGGCGGTGGTTCAGTCAGGAATGTGCCGACTGATCCACCGCCTTCGCGGGCAAGCCCGCTCCCACATGGGGTTGCGGTTAGTTAGAGGTCTTTCAGAATGTCTGCCATGTCATCGGCGTGCTCTTCTTCCTGGGCCAGAATGTCTTCGAAGATCCGGCGTGTGGTCGGGTCTTTGTCACCGATGTACTGGATGATCTCGCGATAGCTGTCCACCGCGATGCGCTCGGCCACCAAGTCTTCGTAGACCATTTCCTTGAGCGTGTTACCGGCTACATATTGTGCGTGAGAGTTCTTCGACAGCAGGTCGGGGTTGAACTCCGGCTCGCCGCCCAGCTGCACGATGCGCTCGGCCAGCTTGTCGGCGTGTTCGGCTTCCTGGGTGGCGTGCTCAAGGAATTCCTCGGCAGCGACATGCGCCTTGACGCCATTGGCCATGAAATAGTGGCGCTTGTAGCGCAGCACGCACACCAGTTCGGTGGCCAGCGATTCGTTGAGCAGGCGCAGGATTTCCTGGCGGTCGGCGTCATAGCCTTCAGTCACGGCACCGTTTTCGACGTTCTTGCGGGCGCGGTCACGCAATGTGGCTACGTCAGACAAATGTGAGTCAGTCATCTTGATTCTCCTGGGGCTAATCCGGTTTTACGCCACGCTCTGTCGGCGTGATCGCACTAAGTTGTGAGTCCCAGGCAGTGCAAAAAGTTTTATCGGATTTGAGGGGCGTGGCCTGACAGCCGCGCTTCGTCCCTTAGCCATTCAAAAAATGCCCGCACTGGCGGGTGCCGTTCACGTCCCGGTACGCACAGGGCGCTGTAGCCGGCGCCGTCCACGCTGACCTGTGGCCGGTAAGGCACCAGCAAGCCGCTGTTGATGCTTTCCGAGACCAGGATATTGCTCGCCAGCACCAGGCCCTGGCCGGCGATTGCTGCTTGCAGGGCGTAGTGTTCTTCGTCGTATTCGCGCAGTGGCGAGGCGGATTGCAACCAGTCTTCCCCGGCCTTTTCGCACCAGGCTTGCCAGCCCAGGGCGTAGAGCTGGGAGTTATGCCAGCGCACGCTGATCAAGGTCGGCGTGCGCTCGCGTGCCAGGGCGACCTGCTCGGGGGAGCCATAGACCGCGAAACACTCATCGAACAGGCACAAGCCGTACAGGTTCGTGTAGTCGTCGATGCTGTAGCGAATCGCCAGGTCGACACTGGCGTCCTGCTGTAAATCCACGACGGCGCAGTTGGTGTCCAGGCGCAGGCTGATATCCGGATGGGCAGCGTAGAAGCGTCCCAGTCGCGGCACCAGCCATAAAGCGGCAAACGCGGGCGTGGTGGACAGCGTGAGATGGCCGGCGCTGCGTTGCGGGCGCAGGGTGTCGACGCTTTGTGCCACGTCCAGCAGCGCGCCATGCAGGCTGTGGAACAAGCGCTCGCCGCGCTCCGTCAGGCGCACCTGGCGCGGCAGGCGCTCGAACAGCGGCACCCCGAGCCAGGTTTCCAGGGCGCGAATCTGGTGGGACACCGCCGTCGGCGTCACCGACAGCTCGTGGGCGGCAGCCTTGAAACTCAGCAGGCGCGATGCCGATTCAAAGGCGCGCAGGGCGGTCAGGGGCAGCGAGGCGAACATGCAGGCTCCATGGATGAGTTTTTCTCATCCCAAACAACTATTGCTCATTTGTGAGGTAGGCCGCTCATCTCTAGATTTGTGGGCAAGAGTGGCAGCTATTCAGGTTGCCGGAGTTTAGCGTGTGAAGGCCTTACAGATGAAAAAAATGCTTGTGGTTCATTCCAGCCCGCGTGGCGAACGCTCCCATTCCCGGCGCCTGGCCGAGGTGTTTCTCGCCGCGTGGCAAAGCGCCAACCCGGGCGCGCAACTGACCCGCCGCGAAGTCGGCCGTGCGTCGATTCCCCATGTCAGCGAAGCGTTCATTGCCGCCAGCTTCCACCCCGAGCCCCAGTCCATGCCTTTGTCCATGCACGCTGATTTACAGTTGAGCAATGAACTGGTGGGTGAGTTGGTCGAGCACGAACTGCTGGTGATTTCCGTCCCGATGTACAACTTCGCGATTCCCAGCGGGCTCAAGGCCTGGATCGACCAGATCGTACGCATGGGCCACACCGTAGACATCACCCAGGACAGCCAGGGCATTGCCCAGTATCAGCCTTTGTTGTTGGGCAAAAAGGCGCTGATCATCACCAGCCGCGGCGGCAGCGGCTTTGGCCCGGGCGGTGAAAACGAGGCGATGAACCACGCCGATCCGCATCTGCGCACCGCGTTGGGGTTTATCGGTATTGAGGACGTCACGGTGATTGCGGCAGAGGGCGAGGAGTTTGACCCAGCGATATTTCGTCGCTCGTGTGACGCGGTGGAGGGCCAGTTGCGCGATCTGGCAACTGGCTTCTAAGGGTTAAGACGCTTTACGGTTAACCGGCGTCGTCCAGCGCTCCGACAAAATCACCCCGCCCAGGGTCAACAAGCCGCCCACCAGGTGATAAGTCGCCAACTGTTCCTTCAACACCACCGCCGCGATCAACGCGGTGATCAGCGGCAGCAGGTTGAAAAACAGCGTGGTGCGGCTCGGGCCCAGGGTTTTCACCGAGTGCATCCAGGCCAACGGCGCGAGCATGGAGGCCAGCAGGCAGGCGTACAGCACCAGCGGAATGTTCGACCAGCCCAGGCCCGCCTTGTCGGAGAACACAAACAGCGGAAACAGCACCACCACCGCCACCAGTATCTGTAAATACAGCAACACCAGCGGCGGCAACCGCAGCTGCCACTTTTTCAACAGGGTGCTGTAGACCGCGTAGGCGAGGGTGGCCACCAGCATCATCCCGTCACCGAGGTTCAGCCCGTGTTGCAGCAGGGCGCCGAGGCTGCCGGCGGAAACCACTACCACTACGCCGGCGAACGACAGCACGGCACCGGTAAGGGCCCCGAAGGTCAGGCGTTGGCCAAGGCTGATGATTGCGGCAGTAAGAGCCATCAGCGGCATCAGCGAAAGGATGATGCCCATGTTGGTGGCCGAGGTCAGTGTGGCGGCGTAATACGCCAGGCTCTGATACACCGCCATGCCAAGTACGCCGAGGATAAAGATCTTGCCCAGGTTCGGGCGAATCAGCGGCCAGTTGGCAATCACCGGCTTGAGCATGAACGGGGTAAACAGCAAGCCGGCCAACAGCCAGCGATAAAAGCCGATTTCGGCGGGGAAAATCGTCCCCACCGCGAGTTTGTTGACCACGGTATTGCCGGCCCAGATAAAAATGGCCAGTAACGGATAAGCGTATTGCATCGAGAGGAACCAGTTGCGTCTATGAGGGACGATTATCCCTTGTCTGGATCGAAGCTTATACTTCGATCCAGCCATCCCGCGTGTGTATCCAGACAACATGCTCAAGAAAGACATCAAACTTCCCGACTTCGACAACTTGCCGTCCCCGGTGTACTTCCGTTATTCGGAGTTCGAAGCCCATACCCAGGCCTCAGCGCATCAGCATGAGTGGGGCTCCCTGGACTATTCGTCCCGTGGCGTGATGCGCATGGAGGTGGCCGGCAGCCGCTTCATGTCACCGCCGCTCTACGCTATCTGGATCCCGCCACGCACCGAACACAGTGCGGACATCGCCGAGGCCATCGTGTATCGCTCGGTGTACCTGGCGCCGCACCTGTGCGAGCAGTTGCCCAAGCAGCCGTGCACGTTGGCTATCAGTGAGATTCTCAAGGCGATCCTCAGCGATTTCGCCGAGCGTGACGTCAACATTCCCGAAAACGAGGCCGACGTGCGGCTGGCCCAGGTGCTGGTGGACCAGCTCAAACAGGCGCCGGTCCACGATTGTTTCCTGCCCTATGCCAGCAGCCCCGGGGTTTCCAGCGTGCTGGAAGGCATGCAGGCCGCGCCCGGGGATAACCGGCCGCTGGCCCAGTGGGCGCAACAGGTGCATGTCAGCGAGCGCACCCTGGCCCGGCAATTTGTGCGCGACCTGGGAATGAGCTTCGGTGAATGGCGCCAGCGCCTGCGTTTCCTGGCGGCCATCGAAGCGTTGGACAGCACCCGCAGTGTCCAGGAGGTCGCGTTTGACCTGGGCTACAGCACCGCCTCGGCCTTTATCGCGATGTTCCAGCGCCAGGCCGGCTGCACCCCGGAGCAGTACCGCCGGACAAATATACGCGGCAGGAAGGTGTAACAGGGTTTGACTACACTGCAGGGGAGGCCGTGCCCCTCGGTGCGGTAACAGGGAGAAAACTCCATGAAGATGCTGCGTATTCCGTTGTTGATGATGGGCCTGCTGCTGTGTTCCCAGGGCTTTGCCGCCACAGCTGCACAGACGGCCCAGCAACAAAAAATGACCACGTGCAACGCCGAAGCCAAGACCAGCGGCAAAACCGGTGATGATCGCAAGGCATTCATGAGTACCTGCCTCAAGGCAGCCCCGGCGGCCAATGACGCCAAGACCCTCACGCCACAGCAGCAAAAAATGAAAGATTGCAACGCCACGGCGAAAACCCAGGCGCTGACCGGGGACGCGCGTAAAACCTTTATGAGCACCTGCCTGAAGAAATAATGATGCAGGACCCTGTGGGAGCTGGGCTTGCCTGCGATAGCGATCTGGCAGGCAAGCCTGTGCTGACTGACCCACCGCCATCGCAGGCAAGCCAGCTCCCTCACTGGGCCGCGTTTAGACTTCTCGCTTGATTCACCCAAGGCTGGCAGACTGCCCATCCTTTAACGCCGTTCGTTTTGAGGCTGTATGCCAACGTTTTCTCAGCGTCACGTGTTGTTGTTGGTCAGTTGCGTGCTTATTTTTGGCGGGCTGCTGCTGGTTTTGCCATTGAAGTTGCTGCCGAGCCTGCTGGCCGGGCTGCTGGTGTATGAGCTGGTCAACATGCTCACCCCGCAATTGCAGCGGTTGATCGAAGGCCGGCGTGCACGCTGGTTGGCGGTGGCGTTGCTGGGGACCTTGATCGTCAGCATCCTGACCCTGATTTTTGCCGGGGCCATCAGCTTCCTGCTCCATGAAGCGGAAAACCCGGGAGCTTCCCTCGATAAATTCATGGGCGTGGTCGACCGTGCCCGCGGCCAGTTGCCGCCGTTCCTCGACGCCTATTTGCCAGCCAGCGCTGCCGAGTTCCGCGTGGCCATCGGCGAATGGTTGAGCAAACACCTCAGCGAACTGCAACTGGTGGGCAAAGACGCCGCGCACATGTTCGTGACCTTGCTGATCGGCATGGTGCTGGGCGCGATCATCGCGCTGCAGCGCGTACCCGACCTCACCAAGCGCAAACCCCTGGCGGCTGCGCTGTTTGATCGCCTGCACCTGCTGGTCCAGGCCTTTCGCAACATTGTCTTCGCCCAGATCAAGATCGCCGCGCTGAACACGGCCTTCACCGCGATCTTCCTCGCGGTGGTATTGCCGCTGTGCGGGATTCACCTGCCGCTGACCAAGACCCTGATCGTGCTGACGTTCCTGCTGGGCCTGCTGCCGGTAATCGGCAACCTGATGTCCAACACCCTGATTACGATTGTGGCGTTGTCGCTGTCGATCTGGGTCGCGGTGGCGGCGTTGGGCTACCTGATCGTGATCCACAAGGTCGAGTACTTCCTCAACGCGCGCATCGTCGGCGGGCAGATCAGTGCCAAGTCGTGGGAACTGTTGTTGGCGATGCTGGTGTTCGAAGCCGCGTTCGGCCTGCCAGGGGTGGTGGCGGGGCCGATTTATTACGCGTACTTGAAGAGTGAGTTGAAGCTGGCGGGGATGGTTTAACCTGCGCGGAACCTTTGGCTGTGGGGCTTTAAGGCTGTTGTAGTGAGGGGGCTTGTCCCCCGCTGGGCTGCGCAGCAGCCCCAAACCAGGCAACGCGTTTAATCTGAAAAAATGCGTTTGCCTTGATGGGGCTGCTGCGCAGCCCAGCGGGGGACAAGCCCCCTCACTACAAGCCAAAGCAAGCCTCCTCGCCATCCTTCAGCAGATGGGATCAGGGTGTTTCACTCAATAGCCGTACCGCTTGCTGGCCTCAATCGCCAGGCCACTGCCAATACTGCCAAAAATGTTGCCTTCCACATGTCGCGCATTCGGCAGCATCGCCGAAATGCTGTGGCGCAGCGCCGGAATCCCGCTGGAACCCCCGGTAAAGAACACCGTGTCCACCTGGGCCACGTCCACCGATGCATCGGTGAGCAACCGGGTCACGCTGTTACGCACCCGCTCCAGCAAGCCGTCGATGGCCGACTCGAACAACGCCCGGCTCAACTCCACGCTCAACCCCGGCTCAACCCGGTCCAGCAGCACATGGCGGCTGTCCTGCTGGGTCAGCTGGATCTTGGTTTCTTCCACTTCCATCGCCAGCCAGTGCCCGGCGCGCTGTTCGATCAGGTTGAACAGGCGGTCGATGCCGCCAGTGTCCTCGATGTCGTAGCGCATGCTGCCCAACGCCAGCTTGGATTTTTGCGAGTACACCGAGTTGATGGTGTGCCAGGTCGCCAGGTTCATGTGGTGGCTGGTGGGCATGTAGGCG
The DNA here is from genome assembly GCF_034314165.1 of Pseudomonas sp. Bout1. Classification (GTDB taxonomy): domain Bacteria; phylum Pseudomonadota; class Gammaproteobacteria; order Pseudomonadales; family Pseudomonadaceae; genus Aquipseudomonas. Next base: position 639,221 of record NZ_JAVIWK010000001.1, read on the forward strand.
CCGCTCTTCATGCGGCTGCCGTAGCCGAACAGCGGCATCATGCCGGCCAGCGACAGTTGCTTGTCGAAGTCGGTACCGCCGATGTGTACGCCGCCAGTGGCGAGAATGTCGTCGTGGCGGTTGTCAATCTGGCGCCGCTCGGGCGACAGGCGCACCAGCGAGAAGTCGGACGTACCACCGCCGATGTCGACGATCAGCACCAGCTCTTCTTTTTCAATGGTGGACTCGTAGTCGAAGGCCGCGGCAATCGGTTCGTACTGGAACGAGATGTCCTTGAACCCGATCTTGCGGGCCACGTCCACCAGGGTGTTCTCGGCTTCCTGGTCGGCCATCGGGTCATCGTCGACGAAGAACACCGGACGGCCCAGCACCACTTCGTCGAACTCACGCCCGGCGGTGGCCTCGGCGCGGCTCTTGAGTTGGCCGATAAACAGCGCCAGCAAGTCGGTGAATGGCATCGCCGTGCCTAAAACGCTGGTGTCATGCTTGATCAGCTTGGAACCCAGCAGGCTCTTGAGCGAGCGCATCAGCCGGCCTTCGTAGTTTTCCAGGTACTCGTGCAGGGCCAGGCGGCCGTACACCGGGCGGCGCTCCTCGAAGTTGAAGAACACCACTGACGGCAGCGTGATCTTGTCGTCCTCCAGCGCGATAAGCGTTTCCATGCCGGGACGAATCCAGCCGACGGTGGAGTTGGACGTGCCGAAGTCGATGCCGCAGGCACGGGCTGGGGATGGGTTTTTCATGTCAATCGGGTTCCGGTTGAAAAACGGCCGCGCAGTGTATGCCAGTCGAGGGCGGATGCGTAGGCCAACCATCCGTTAAATCGAGCTTGAAACCTGGGGATTTGCCCCCACATCTGCTGCATACGGCAAGTGCCGATAACACTTTGACGCGCCCCCCAGGCCACAAGACTCAACAGGTGCAAAGCAGCGCACGTTGTGCCCCGGGCTGTGCGATCTCGATTAAGGATGGTGAACCTGCGATGGATTTCAAAGATTACTACAAGATATTGGGTGTCGAGCCGAGCGCCGATGACAAGGCAATCAAGGCCGCCTATCGCAAGCTCGCGCGCAAATATCACCCCGATGTGAGCAAGGAAAAAGACGCCGAAGAGAAGTTCAAGGACGCGTCCGAAGCCTATGAGGCGCTTAAAAGCGCCGACAAGCGCGCGGAATACGACGAACTGCGCAAATACGGCCAGCATGGCCAGCCGTTCCAGGGGCCACCGGGCTGGCAGAGCCGTGGCGGCTTTGGTGGCGGCGGCCAGGACACGGGCGACTTCTCGGACTTCTTCAGCTCGATCTTCGGCTCGCGCGGCGATGCCTTTGGGGGCGGCCAGCGCCGTCCTGCCGGGCGCAAAGGCCAGGACGTCGAGATGCAGCTGTCGGTGTTGCTTGAAGAGACGCTGTCTACCGAGTCCAAGCAGATCAGCTTCCAGGTGCCGCAATACGACGCCATGGGTCGTCACGTCAGCAACACCACTAAAAGCCTGAACGTGAAGATCCCGGCCGGTGTGGCGGATGGCGAACGCATCCGTCTCAAGGGCCAGGGCGCGCCGGGCATCGGTGGCGGCCCGAACGGCGACCTGTACCTGATCATCAAGTTTGCACCGCACTCAAGGTTTGAAGTGGACGGTGAAAACCTGATCATCAACTTGCCCCTGGCGCCGTGGGAGTTGGCGCTGGGCGCCGAAGTGGCAGTGCCGACCCTCACCGGCAAGATCAACCTCAAGGTGCCGGCCGGCAGCCAGAACGGCCAGCGCATGCGCGCCAAGGGCCATGGCTTGCTGAACAAGGCCGGGCAGCGCGGTTACCTGTTTGTGCAGCTCAAGGCCGTGATGCCCAAAAACACCGACGATGAGGTCAAGGCCTTGTGGCAGGAACTGGCGCAAAAGGCGGCGTTTGATCCAAGGGAAGCGTGGAGCAACTGACACTTCCCTTGGGCGTTCAGGCGATAACGCAGCCTTTGCGGCAGGTGAACCAGTCCTGGACGGTCAATTGTTTGATCAGTTGTGCCTCCTCGATGGCGCGTTGCAATTGCAGGTCCTGCGCCTGGGCGTCGTAGTCGGCGGCGCTCAAGGTGCCGGCGGCCTGGCTGTCGTCCAGCATTTGCAGGCGCAGTTCGAAGGGCTGGTTGAGAGCCTCGAACGCTTCTGGGTAATGGTTTCGAACGAAGGCCTGCCAGAATTCCCGGCCCAGCAGTGATTGCAACGCTTGTGCAGTGTTATCCAGCCTTTCGACCGTGACCGCTGCGCCCCCCAGCACCGCCGTTGGCAGCTGCGCCGTCGCCAGGTAACGGGCCGCTGTTGGCTGGCCGGGCAGCTTCAGACGCTTTTGCAGACCCATGCGGTAGGCCAGGCGTATCTCGATATCTTCCACCTGTCTGATAGCATCGATTTTTTGCTGCTCGCTGAGGCGCGAGCCACGAATCGTGCGCTCGCGCATTTGAATTTCCCGAGTGGCAATTTTTTCCACTTCGTCCAGGCGGAACAAGCCTTTGGCCAGCTCCAGCAATGCGGGCCCTTTTTCCGTATCGCTTGCCCACCGTGTGGCACGCCAAATCAGTACCTTGACCTCCATGTCACTGAACACCAACGCCGCGCGGTCGCCGCAACGGGGGTCGCCTGCCGTGGCGAACAAGTCCTCGCACAGCCCCGGGTCCTGGGCGGCCTCGATCATTTCCCACACCCGAGCTTGCAGCGCGGGGTAGGCCACGGAGTACTCTTCCGAGTCCTTGAGGTTTTTCAGGATACCCAGGAAGGCCTCCGAGCCAGGCTTTGCGGCGATCAATTCCCACTGCTGTTGCCCCTCGGCTACCTCTTGCGGGAGCCTGTCTCTCATCCAGTGTTTGAACGCCGGTTCCGGCGCGGCGGGTGCCGGTACGTACAAGGGTTGTGCGGCGGCTGCCGGTTGGGCTCCGGGCGCTCGATAGAGCATGGTGTTCGGGCGCCGCTCTGCCGCTTCGGCGTAGTTCGGTGCGACGTTTAGCCGGTATTCTCCCAGTTGCAGCTGGGTTTCTTCTGTCAGCGGGTTGCCCCCGATATAGGTCACGTTATTGATCCTGATCGCCATCGGCGCCTGCTCGGGCGTGGGGTTGACCTGTGCTTGCGGCAAGCTGGCGATTTGGTTGTCGCTCAGATTGATATGCTCCGGCGTCAGTTGGGCGCCGAGGCCCGTTGGCCATTGGGTGATCCCGGTGTTGTTCAGGTACAGGCCGCGCAAGTCGGTCATGGCGCTGAAGTCGGGGGTGCGCGCCAGAGGGTTGTACGACAGGTTGATTTCCTTGAGGCTGGAAAGCTCTTCTATTATTGCCGCATCGGCTTCGGTCATTGTGATGCGGTTGCCGCTAAGGTTCAGGCGGGTGAGCCGTTGCATGCGGGCGAGGTTAGGCGGTATCGAGCTCAGGTTGGAGTGCGTCAGCTCAAGCCAGCGCAGTTTGCTGAAGCGTCCCAGGAACCCGTCGACGCCGTAAAGTGACGTCATGGCGTTCAGCTTCAGTTGGCCGACGTGGCTGAAGTCAGCGTCCAGAACGGGTAATTCGCCCACCTGTAAATTTTGCACTTCCAGGCTATGGCCAATCGGTGTGCCGTCGTGGGCATTGAGTTCGCGTGTCATGCGCTTCCAGCATTCCCGCAGCTTCATGGCAAATCGCCATCGATGGTCGGGAGAGCCGGCGCGAATATGGTCCGGGCCGGCTTCGACCATGAAGCGTTCCGACACCCAGTGTTCCAGGGTTGCTTCCAGGGTTTGCCATTCGGCTTCCAGGCGCGTCAATTCGGCGTCTGCCCTTGCGCCGGCTTCTATGATGAAACGCTCCTTCTGCGCCTCGCTGTACATGGGGAACAGCTCGCGTAACCGCGCTACTTGCGGGTCCGCACTGAGTGGCACCTCAAAGCCGCCCGGCAAGCCGCCTTCGCGCCAATCGGGCCGGGTTTGCGCCAGGCGATCAAGGCTTGCGCGCATATCCTGGCAGGCCTGCAGTGTGAAGGGGTTGTGGTGTAGCCGTGTGACGCGGTTCAGTCGAAGCGTGGCAAGCTCCGCCTCGGGAGTGGGGTTAAGCAAGGCCTCGGGAACCTCGCTGAGTAGGTTGGAGGACAGGTCGACCAGGCGTAGCTTTTGCAAACCGAGTAACCCTGTGGGCCATTGGTGGATCTGGGTCATCTTCAGCTTGAGCTTGCGCAAGCCTGGCATGGCGCTGAAGTCGGGCAGGTGGCCCAGAGGGTTGTTGCTCAGGGTCAGCTCTTCAAGCTTCGTCAAGCCGGCCAGGCTGCTCGCGCTGCTTTGGTCGAGGACGATGGCGTTCTCGGCCACATCCAAATGGGTCAGCTCCTTCATGGTAGTGACCACCTCGGGCAGTTCGGTCAGTGTGCGCTGTGCGGCGCCACCGATATGTTGAAGGGTCAAGCGCTTGAGGTTAGGGAACCGGCCGAGAAAGGCCTGGGGGCTCTCGGTGAAGCTCACAGCGTAGAGCAGCAACTCCTCGACATGCGCAAAGTCGGCGCTCAACTTCGGTAGCTTTACCCCGCTGTGGATTTTCAGCAGGCGGCCGGTATGTTCATCAGCACGGTCCGCGAGCTGGCGTCGCCAGCAGCTTTTGAGCTTCTTGGCCGTGTCGCGCTCCCTGAAGCCCGGGTTGCGCTCCAGCGGATTGCGCGCGCGCTCGTCTTGCTCGCCTTGCAGCACCCAGTCTTTGAGTTCCTGCTTGAGGGTGGCGTATTGGGATTCCAGGTGCAGCAGTTCGTCGCGCACCCGTTCGCCGTGGCTGGCGATGAAGGTATTAACCTGTTCCTCATTGAAACCAGGGTACAGCCTGCGCACCCGCGCATCTGTGGTGCGCAGCCGGTTGAGACCCAACAGGGGCGCGCCACCGCGCAGCACGGCGCCTGGGGCCAGTGGTTTGTTGAATGCAGGGTATTGCAACAGCACCGGGCGCAGGCGCTCGCGCGTGAGCGGTGTTTGCCTGACCCGTTGCTTCAAGGTGCCGTTATCCAATGCCGCGTCGCCCAGCGCCCGTCGCTGCACGTGGCTAAGACGTTGCAACACTGCGCCGTACAGGTCTGTTGCGCCGAATGTACCCTCTTCGCCAGCCGCCAGCACGACGGGCGGTGTGGGGCCGGGCGTACCAATCGCGTCAAGCAGTGGCCCCTGCTCGCTGCCCAGGCGCAGTTCCACACGCAAGCCGGGCTCCCAGCCGGGCAACGTTTCCAGGGTGTGCAGCGCCAGGCGCTGGCTGTCCGGGTTTTGCAGGGCATCGATAAACAAGCCCTCGTAGGCGCGGCTCAGGCGGGTTTCCTGGCGATAATCACGTGCCAGCGCTTTCAGCCTGGGCGACAGGCTGTCGTGCTCGCGCAAGGCGCTGGCTTCCTCGTCAGTGGCGTTTTCCAGTACCTGCCTGGCCGAAGTGCTCGGCAGGCCGGGCGTCTGGTCCTTGATGCGCTGCACCTGCGGGTCCTGGGTCGCGTCGTGGGCGCGATAATCATCGTCGAACAACGTGGTGCGTGAGTCCACGGCGGCCCGGGCAATCTGCTGGCGCCACTGGGCGGCCTGCTCGGCCATAGGTTTCACCGTGGTGCCATAGACGAGTTCGAAATTCAGGTTTTTGTGCGCGACCACCCGCTTCGCCAGTTGGATGTCTGCGCGTACGTAATCGTTTTCGCTGGCGATGCGCTGGATAAACGTGTCGATACGTTGACTGATTTGAAAGCGTTCCAGGCTATCGACCAACACAGGCGGAGGCGGCTCATGATTCACGTGTAATTGGCGCAATTGTTCGGGCGTGACGCCGCTGCTCACGCGCACCTGTTCCAGTTGAGCATCGGTGAGCCCCTCAGTGCGATAACCCAGGCGGCGCATCAGCGGCGGGCCTTGCCAGGTCAGGGGCTCTTCGCCTTCGTGAATCCAGGCGCCGGCACCGTCGTGTTCCACGTGCGGGGTGTAGGCGTCCTGGCGCCAGGGGTGTTGGATACGGTACGACTGGCCGTCGGCCTCAGGCTTGACGGTAAACACTTGGCCATTCAGCGGCAGCAGGGAAGTTTGGTCATCGGTGTGCAGGCCCAGTTCATCCAGGGGCGCATTGTCGGGCAGGGTGGTTTCGCTGCCATACACGGTCAGGTCCGGCTCCCACAGGCGTTGCGTGCCGTTCGGCAGTGTCACCGGCTTGAGTTCCTGGATCAGTGGCGGCGTGGCCAGGCGTTGCAGGCCTTTGCCCGCGCCGGCCATCAGTGCCATGAGGGCCAGGTTCTCGGCCACGTCCAACAGATGTTGCCTGGCCGCCTCCTTGTCGCCGTCACTCCACTCGATCACCCCTTCAAAGGTTTCGTACAGTAACTGGCCCGCCATCGCGGCCATCATCAACTCGCCCAGCACCGGGACAAACATTGAAACCATGCCAAAAACGGCCAGGCCACCTTCCAGCCACTGCGCGATTTTTTCGGCACGTACCCGTGCATCCACGTCGGCGGTGGGGGTTGCCCGGTGGCGCGCGTCGTTGAGCATCTTGTCGCGGCTTTTTTCGAACCCGTCCGCCCACAGGTCGACGTTGGCTGCCCACAAGCCGCCTTTGGAAACCACGCTGATATTCAACTTGGGGTTGTCTGCGCGTACCCGCTTGTCGGGTTTTGGCGGGGGCAACTCCTGCGGGATCGCGACCGCCCCCAGCGCCGGTAAAACGGCTCCGAGTAAGTTGTTGGTGATGGGTGAGCGCACGATTGCATCGCCAATCGGGTGAGTGCCGGGCGCAAGCTCGGTGAAGCGACTGAGGAAGCGCGGCTTGTCGGCCTCGGCAAAAAACTGGCTGAAAAACCGTTGATTAACGCTGGGCGCCGGGGTGTCGCCTTCGACGGCGGACGCGTGGTCGGTGTCCTGAGCCAGCAGTTGGCGAGTGAGTTCGGCTCTCAGCTCATCATTGCTGTTGTAGCGCTTGAGCGGATGGTCACGGTCATGGGGTACATAGACGAGAGAGTCGACGCCATAGCGATATTTCTCGCAGGGCTGGAATACCTGGCACCCGTGGAGTGACCGGTTAACCATGCTCAAGTTGAAAAACCATACGGGCTTGCCCCCCAGCATCGGGTTGCGTTCGCCATCGATCACTTCAAGGATCATCGCGTGGTCGTCGGCAAGGATGTCGTTTTTGAGCAAGGCCATGTAGGCCGCGGCCTTGAGGGCGGCTTTTTGGCTGGTGATGACCGCCTCGCGAAAGCGTGTCGCGGTGCCCTCCTCGGCAGGCAACAAAATCTGGTTGAGGTGCTTCTGATAGGCGCCGCCGATGTCCATGGAGCGGCACAGGGCGATAAAGACGGGCACAGTCAGCGTGCGACTGATAGCAGGTGCGCAGCCGCTGACGTCGAGGTTTTGGGTAAACCCCGAGGTGCTGTCAAACGCTTCGGGCTCGGCTTCACTGGCTTCAAAGTTATGCAGGGCCGCCTGGACTATCGAAACTTCCATGACAGTGAAAGTGCCCGCCTTTATTCCCACGGAGCCAAGTTTTAACGGTTTGTAGAGGCGCAGGTAAGTACCGCCGATATCCAGGCTTATGTTGAACTGTTTTTTCAGCTCGGCATTGAGCAGGCGTGCGGCAAATACGTCGAGTTTTTCCAGGGGAGCCAGGTAATTATCGACGGCCAGTTGAGCGCTGAAACTGGCCTCGTTCAATGCATTTAATGTGTGGCGTTGATCGGCGGGCAAGCGGTCAAGCCAGGTATGCTTTTTAAGGTTTACCTGTTTTATACCATCGATGCGCTGGCGTGTTGCCTGCTTCAGCCACTCAGGTATGGCCTGTTGGATAAAGTCGCTGTTGTCTTCGATCAATGTTCCGGCGGTGGTAGTAGGTACATCGAACATGAGTCACTCCTTTGGCTGTTCAAGGCAAAAAGAGTACCTAAAGTTGGCGTTTATTAATAAATCGAAAGCCGCATGGGAAGGCTGCAATAGTTAGTGCAAACAACGCGGATGTACGATGCATTTAATACCTATTTAGTACACCCGGGGCGCTTCGTCTGTTGTGCAACTATTTATCTAAATAGATACCGTTATGCCGTGGCGGAACGGATTAACGTCAGGTTCTTTTTTTCATCAAGGTATTCGCTTATGACAGCGTCTCAAACCGCCCCTGTCTCGTCAGAAGCTGCAGAGCAAGGCCAGCACTATGAACTGATCAGGGCTGCAATTACGCCTGTGCTGGCCACCGCCACCGCCTCTTTTCGAACGGCATTACGGCAAACCAAACCGGATATTCCAGCCTGGTACGCGGCGGCGACTCAGGCGCAGAAGGATCAGCTCCAGACGTACGTCGATGCCAGCCTCAAGTCCCGTGCCGAATTTGAGAAGACCATGCACAAGGTGCAGGACGCCGACACGTTCGGCCAGCCCCTGCTGGAAGCCGCATTGAAAAGCGCCGGTTACGAGGTGGATGTGCATCAGGTGTGGGTGCGACTCTACGTGCCCATCGAGGAGTCGTTCGGGGTTAAAACGGGGCACAGGGTCAAGACACTGTCTTTGATGCAGGCAGCGTTGAATAACTTCGAAGCCGAAGAGGCGCAAGCCGGTTTTTTCGACAACGTGTCGGGGTTCATTACCGCGCCCGATGCACGTGGGCATTTTGAGCGCTACACCACCGCCCTGAACATCGAGACCTTCGCCCGGCTGTGCCGCGACCTCGACCTGGGCCAGCAATACCAGGACCACCTCGCCGCGTACCTGCGCCCGCTGGGCACGGTTTCCAAAAACCTGCTGCGCGCGCGCTTCATCACTCACCACAAAGATGCGTTCACGGCCGCAGCCTATATGGCCTTGCTCAAGGGCGATATCAGCGCAGACGACCACCTGTTACTGATGCGCGTGGCGCAGGACGAACGGCGGATCAAGGTGGGCAGCAAGCAGGTGTGGTATCGCTGGCCGTCGATGATGGGCCTGGCATTGCATGGCTGCGTCATTTTTGATCCGAGTGAGGAGCATCGCTACGGCACCTGGTTTATCGCGTATATCCCTGACCACCCCGACCACCCGATCAAGCGCTATGAAACCTTCGATGACTTCAGTCGGGAAATGACCGACGCGTTGACCACCTACAAACCCGGGGGCCAGCAGGACGGCAGAGGCGTTTCGGTGACGCCCCTGCAGCGGTTTTTCGCAGGGTTCATCGCCAAGAAAGACCTGGCTTACTATTACCAGCGTTTTACCGAGAAGCGGCTGGATGAACCGGAGCGGGTCGTGGCCTTGGGGCCTGATCCTGAATGGCGCGCGTACTATGCGCGCAAATCATTGTCGGAGCTGAAGGCTATCGCATCGGTGATCAAGCACCCGGTGCACACTAGCCGGGTCGCGCAGCAAGACCCGAACCTGAATATCGACGCCTTCTGGATCAAAGGCATGTGGCTCGACCTGCACCTGTGGGATGAGCTTTATGACGGCATGCGCAAACGCGCCTTCGACGACGCCCTGAGCATGGCCGTACCCACCGCCCGGACCGACGCCGCGAGCCGCGACCGGCGCATGGCCCATTTGATGAACATGGGGCTGTTCGCCCTGAATATGGTCTCGATGGTCATCCCACCGTTAGGTGCGGTCATGGCGGTGGTCACGGCTGGGCAATTGTTGTTTGAGGTGTTGGAGGGGGTGATGGAACTCAGCCAAGGCGACAGGGAAGCCGGCTGGGCACACATTGGCGATGTGCTTGAAAACGTCGCGCAGTTGGCGGTGGGCGGGGCTGTGCTTCACGTGACCCTGTCGCCGTTCATTGAAGGCTTGAAAGCCGTCAAGTTGCCCACCGGCAAGACGCGCCTGTGGAAGCCTGACCTGGCGCCTTATGCCCAGGACATTGGGTTGCCTGCCGGCTCGCTCCCCGATGCGGAGGGTTTGCACACGGTTGACGGGCGCCAGGTACTCCCGCTCGAAGGCCGCGAATACAGCCTGGCGCCGGCGCCTGAGCCCGGTACTTACCGCATTCAGCATCCGTTGCGGGCCGACGCGTATGAGCCGCACATCGCCAATAACGGCTCCGGCGCCTGGCTTCACGAAGCCGATCAGCCGCTGACGTGGGAAGGTACACCGCTGATGCGCCGCCTTGGGCATGCCATGGACGGCCTCAGCGATACTCAGCTGGAGCAGGTGCGGCGGGTCAGTGACGTGGACGAGAGTGTGTTGCGCAGGGTGCATGTGGAGAGCGAGCCGACCCCGGCGATTGTGCTCGATACGGCGCAGCGATTCCGGGCTTACGACAGCGCCCAGGGCTTGAGCGGGCAGATCCTCGCCGGGCCTGTGCCGCCCGAACTGGCCGGTTACTCGGCCTTGCTGATGGTCGAGCTGCCAGGCTGGCCGGGCAGCCAGGTGATCGAAGTGTTCGAAGGCACGGGCCCAACCAGAACGACCATTCACTATGGCGACCTGAGCAGGCCCGACACGCACGCGCTCAGTATCAACCGCAGTGACCTGGTCAACGGGCGGCTGGCGGAGCGGGTGGTGGCGACACTTACCGAGGAGCAGCTCAAGGGCCTGCTGGGGCAACACCTGCCTGACGGCAACGTGCTGCGCAGCGAGCAGTTACAGGCTCGCTTGGCGAGCCATGCAAAAAGCAACCAATTGCGGGTATTCGAAAGCGTCTATCAGGGCCGCCAGTTGCCCCGAAGCGCGGAGCAGTTGGTCATGGAACGTGACTTCAAAAGCCTGCCGGCGGGCATTGCCCAGGAGCTGCTGGACGGTGCTGGCGCGAAGCAGCGGGCGTCGCTGGTCGACAACCAAAAGATCCCCCAGGCGTTGGCGCAGCAAGCACGCCTGGCGCAGGGCCAACTGCGCCTGGCGCGGGCATATGAAGGCTTGTATCTGGACGCGCTGGCCAATGCCGATACCGAAGCCCTGGTGCTCAATAGCCTGGAGAGGCTGCCGGGCTGGAAAGATGGTTTGCGCCTTGAGGTGCGCGAGGAGTCACTCACGGGCCCGTTGCGTGCCAGCTATGGAGAGCCCGCTGCCGCCGAGCGCAAAGTACTGTTGCGTGTGGAGGCGGGGCGGTATGAGGTGTTTGACTCCCGAGGCAATCAATTGCACGGGGTAGATGACCTGTACGGCACGTTGCAACACGCGCTCACGGACGCTCATCGCGCATCCATCAGGCTGCCCCATATAGGCCAGGGCCAGCAGTTGCGTGCCCTGATTTGGCAGCATGCCTTGCCTCGTGACCGGCTGCGGTGGGTGCTGAACATGCGCCCGCGCAGCTCCCCTTTCTTCAAGCCACCGCGTCGCCATCGCGGGGGCCGGCTGGGTTATCCGTTAAGTAGCAGCGGCGGCATGCTGGTAAGGTTTCCTGGTTTCAGCCTGCGTTTTCGTGAGCTCTATCCCACTGCCGACGCCCTGGAAATCGAGGCAGTTCGCGCCACTCACTTTCCCCATCATGAGGCTTGGCTAAGGGCTCAGGAGCAGGAATTCGACACGCTTGAGGCCAGATTGGGTCGATGGAGGAGTGAGCCGATCGTGGGCTTTGGCAACGAGCAAAGCCCCGCGTACCAGCAACAGCTGGAAATCCGCGAAGAGCTGACGGGGACGCTACTGCGCGCTTGGTGCAAGATCGGAGAGCTGGATACCGATAGCCTGAGCGACTACCAGGGCCAGAAGATCGACCTGACCGGCGAGGCGGTTGGGCCGCAACTGGCAAGCCTGCCGACCCTGGCTGCCAACTTCGATCACGTTACGTACCTTGCAATGACCGACTCGGCGCTGACCGATGGTGTCGATTCGTTCCTCACACACTTTCGTGGTTTGCGCAGCCTTTACCTGGAAAGGAATGCCCTCACTCGCGTGCCCCTCGCGCTTGAACAGATGCCAACGCTTAGAGACCTGGCGCTGTCGGATAACCAGATCGCCCTGGACCCGTCGGGAAGTTACCGGTTGAAGCAGTTGACCCGGTTGCGCCGCCTCGAACTTAACAACAACCCGCTGGGGATGGCGCCCAACATCAGCGATATGAGCCACTTGTATCAGTTGTCGCTGGTAAACACCGGGCAAACGGGCTGGCCCATCGGTGTCTTCTCCAAGCCTCGACCACGGTGGTTCAACCTGGACCTGGCAGATAACGATCTGCTGGTACCGGAGGTTGCGCCGGGCTCGCACCGGGCGCAGATCCTGTCGCGTACTCGCGTTACCCGTCACCGACTCAATAGCGAGCACCTGCGCCGCCTTAAGCTCTATATCGAGTCAGTGGGCATGGACCCCGATCGTGCATTTCCGCCCCGGGGGGTAAACGACAACTGGGCCTGGAAAACGGGCCTGATTGACGCGCAATGGGTCGCCAGGCAGCCCACCTGGGACGCGCTGGAAGTGTCGGCAGATGCTGAACCGTTCTTCGACGTCATCCGCGGGATGTCCGAGCACCTCGATGACTTTGACGCTACGCCGGCGGTTAAACCCGACCTTACAGGCAAGGTCTGGCGGATGTTGCAGGCGATGGAAGAGGACCCTGTGTTGCGTGACCGGCTGTTTGAGATTGCCAATCGCGTTGAAGCCATCCCCGAGTTGTTCAATGCCATGGGGCTGGAACTCATGGTATGGGAAACCCTGCACAGCCCCCCGGGGACGTTGATAGGGATACCCATGTTGAACCTGGCCAAAGGCACCGTGAGGCTCTATGAGTTGGGGATTATCATTGAAGAGCGAATACAAGCGTTGGTGGCTCAAGGGCACGCTTTCCCGGATGCCCTGAATCCGGGGCTCGATGCAGCGGGCAATCCTTTGCCCGAAATTGACGAAGCGAGCATCTACCTGGCGTACACCGCAGGGCTGGCAGAGCGGCTGGATTTGCCGTGGCAAACCAGGGCCACCGGGTATACGGTGCCCGGCGTTACGCCACAGATGCTGGACGATGCATTGACGCGGGTAAATGCACAGGGGGAAGGCGAAGGGCTGAGAAATGCTGTGGTCGAGTTGGGTTTTTGGCGCGACTTTGTGAAACGCCAGAATTTGACCGACTTCGTCGCGGTCGAAAACAAATTCCAGGCCCTGGACCGGTTGGAGAGAGCCATGGCCAGGTGGGCGAAAAAACAGGCTGAATTGCCGGAGTCCGAAAAGCTGCTGCTGCGCAATGTTATCAGGCGCTCGACCATCGAACTGGACAAGCCCCCAGGAACATTCGTGCCCGGGGCGCGTCTGGGCGCGGCTCAATTCAATGCGCTGCTGGATGAGTTATACGATGCAGAACGCGTGATTGTTGCGAGGCTCACCGACGAGGCGCTGGCAGCGCCGATCGCCCCGCAGTAATCGGCGGCCAATCCTTCAGAACAAGAAATAACGTTGCGCCATCGGCAATACATCTGCCGGTTCACACCACAGCAGTACGCCGTCGGCCTTGACCTGATACGTCTGTGGGTCGACCTCGATATGCGGCAGGTAATCGTTGTGGATCAGGTCGGTTTTCTGCACCGAGCGGCAACCCTTGACCACGGCGATCTGTTTTTTCAACCCCAACTGCTCGGGCAAGCCTGCGGCCAGTGCCGCCTGGCTGATGAAGGTCAGGCTGGTGGCGTGCAGCGAACTGCCGTAGCTGGCAAACATCGGGCGGTAGTGCACCGGTTGCGGGGTTGGAATCGAGGCGTTGGCATCGCCCATCAGGCTTGAGGCAATCGCGCCGCCCTTGAGGATCAGGGTCGGCTTGATCCCGAAAAACGCCGGGCGCCACAGCACCAGGTCGGCCCATTTGCCTACTTCGATCGAGCCCACTTCGTGGCTGATGCCGTGGGTGATCGCAGGGTTGATCGTGTACTTGGCAATGTAGCGTTTGGCGCGGAAGTTATCGTTGCCGTCACCGTCGCCGGGCAGTGGCCCGCGCTGTTTTTTCATCTTGTCGGCGGTCTGCCAGGTACGCGTGATGACTTCGCCCACGCGGCCCATGGCCTGGCTGTCGGAGCTGATCATCGAGAACGCGCCGAGGTCATGCAGGATGTCTTCGGCAGCGATCGTCTCGCGGCGGATGCGGCTTTCGGCGAAGGCCACGTCTTCGGCAATGCTCGGGTCCAGGTGATGACACACCATCAACATGTCCAGGTGTTCGTCAATGGTGTTACGGGTGAATGGCCGGGTCGGGTTGGTGGAGCTGGGCAACACATTGGGCAAGCCACAGGCCTTGATGATGTCGGGCGCGTGACCGCCACCGGCGCCTTCGGTGTGGTAGGTGTGGATGGTGCGGCCCTTGAACGCGGCGAGGGTGGTTTCGACAAACCCGGACTCGTTGAGGGTGTCGCTGTGGATCGCCACCTGCACGTCGTACTCGTCTGCAACGCTCAGGCAGTTGTCGATGCTTGCGGGTGTGGTGCCCCAGTCTTCGTGGAGCTTCAAGCCAATGGCCCCGGCTTTTACTTGTTCGATCAGCGGCTCCGGCAGGCTGGCGTTGCCCTTGCCGGTAAAACCGATGTTCATCGGGAACGAATCGGAGGCCTGGAGCATGCGCGCCAAATGCCACGGGCCAGAGGTGCAGGTGGTGGCGTTGGTGCCGGTGGCCGGGCCGGTGCCGCCGCCGATCATGGTGGTGACGCCGCTGGTCAGTGCCTCTTCGATTTGCTGTGGGCAAATGAAGTGGATGTGGGTGTCGATGCCGCCGGCGGTGAGGATCATGCCTTCACCGGCAATCACTTCGGTGCTGGCGCCGACAGCGATGGTGACGCCGGGCTGGATGTCTGGGTTGCCGGCTTTGCCGATGGCGAAGATGCGGCCGTTTTTCAGGCCCACATCGGCCTTGACGATGCCCCAGTGATCGATGATCAGCGCGTTGGTGATCAGGGTGTCGACCACCTCGGCGGCCAGCAGTTGGCTCTGGCCCTGGCCGTCGCGTATCACCTTGCCGCCGCCGAATTTCACTTCTTCGCCGTAGACGGTGAAGTCCTGTTCGACTTCGACGAACAGCTCGGTGTCGGCCAGGCGGACCTTGTCACCGACGGTGGGGCCGTACATGTCGGCGTAGGCTTGACGGCTGATTTTCATGTGTTTGCCCTGAGAAATGTGTGTTGAATGTGAAAGCGCTTTCGCAGGCAAGCCAGCTCCCACAGGGGAATGCATTCCAAAGGTGGGAGCTGGCTTGCCTGCGATGAGGCCCTAAAGGTCACCCATGATTCTTCCGGCAAAGCCGAACACCCGGCGCTTGCCGCTCAATTCAACCAGTTCCACTTCGCGACTCTGCCCCGGCTCAAAGCGCACGGCCGTGCCGGCCGGGATATTCAGGCGCATGCCACGGCTGGCGGCACGGTCGAACGTCAACGCGTCGTTGGTTTCGAAAAAGTGGTAGTGGGAGCCGACCTGGATCGGCCGGTCGCCGCTGTTGGCCACGCTCAGGGTGGCAGTGCGCCGGCCCACGTTGAGTTCGATGTCGCCAGGCTGGATCTGAAATTCGCCAGGAATCATGCAGGTTGTCCCAGGGTCTTGAAGTAGATGGCGGTCGGGGCGTAGCGCCCGTCCGGGCTTTGGCAGTAGTTGGGCAATTCACCGATCTTGGTGTAGCGCAGCGACTGGTAGAAGGCTTCGGCGTCGGAGCCGGCTTCGGTGTCCAGGTACAACAGCCCGCGTTTGTATTGGCGGGCACTCAGTTCCAGGGCGTTCATCAGTTGCTGGCCGAGGCCGCGGCGCCGCGCTTCACTGTGCACCAGCAGCTTTTGCACTTCGGCGCGGTTCAGGCCGTTGGCTTTCTGGCACAGCGCCAATTGCACGCTGGCCACCACTTGTTCATCGCGTACCACCACCCAGAGCAGCAGGCTGGCGTCCTCGACGCTCGCCTGCACGCCACTCAAGTAGCTGCGGGCCTGGGCTTCGTCGAAGTCGGCCATGAACCCTACCGATGCGCCGTGCTTCACGGCGTCCAGCAGCAGCTCAACCAACCCCTGGCGGTAATGGGCAAAACTTTCGGCATTGACTCGACGCAGTTGGGCGGCGTTCATCGGTGTCACTCCTTGGGCGGCGCAGCGCCAGGGTTGAGCGTCAGTTGCATGAAGGTCAGGTCCAGCCAGCGGCCGAACTTGGTGCCCACCTGGGGCATTTGCCCGGTGGTGACGAAACCCAGGCGCTCATGCAGGCGGATCGAGGCCTGGTTGCCGCTCTCGATGGCGGCAACCATCACGTGTTTGTCGCAGGTTTTCGCCCGTTCGATCAGTGCGGCCATCAACAGGGGGCCGAGGCCCTTGCCGCGCTGGTCGCTGCGCACATACACCGAGTGCTCGACGGTGTGGCGAAAGCCTTCAAAAGGCCGCCAGTCGCCGAACGAGGCGTAGCCGGTGACCTGCTCGTCTTCGACGCTCACCAGGACCGGATAAAACTGCGCCTGGCGCGCACTGAACCAGGCCTGGCGGTTACCCAGGTCTATCGGTTGTTCGTTCCAGATCGCCGTGGTGTTGAGCACCGCGTCGTTGTAGATGTCGCGAATCGCCGGCAAGTCGGCGTGCAGCGCATCACGAATCAAAAATGACATGGCCGGGCCTCAGGCGATGGGTTGGTGGACGGTGACCAGCTTGGTGCCGTCGGGAAAGGTCGCTTCCACCTGGATGTCCGGGATCATTTCCGGGATGCCTTCCATCACCTGTTCGCGGGTGAGCAGGGTGGTGCCAAAGTGCATCAGCTCGGCGACGGTGCGGCCATCGCGGGCGCCTTCCATCAGCGCAGCGGAGATGTAAGCGATGGTTTCCGGGTAGTTGAGCTTCACACCGCGCGCCAACCGCCGCTCGGCCACCAGGCCTGCGGTGAAGATCAGCAGTTTGTCTTTTTCCCGTGGGGTCAGGTCCATCGTTCAAAGTCCTTCAAACTACATTCATAAAAACACGGAAGATCCAATGTGAAAGCTGCTTTATGTGGGCGCTGGCTTGCCTGCGATGCGGGCGACTCGGTATGTCTGATGTACCGAGGTGATGCCATCGCGGGCAAGCCCGGCTCCCACAGGGAACAGGGTCAACGTTTGATCTTCATGTGCTCCAGATTCTCGGTGATAGTGCCTCGCGGCCCAAGACCGCCGGGCGCAACAGGCGCCACAATTCAATCAACCAACCCCGTGCCAACAACGCTTCACCCGCCAGGCAACGGGCTACCAGCAAACCGGGCAATTGGGTCAGGTCGCCGCGTACGTCATGGGGCAGCGAGCGGCATTGTTCGAGCAGTTCGGGGTCGATGTCGCCGGTCACCAGCAAGGTCGCAAACACCGGCTGGCCATCCAGCCCGATGGGCGAGTCGAGCAAACCGTCGGCGCCCACAATGCGCTGGCGTTCATGCCAAATCAACTGGCCGTCGCGGCGGATATCCAGGTGCGACTGGAAGTGCCCCAGCTCGAACCGTTCACCGCTGGCGGGGCGCCCAAGGGCGACTACGTCCCAGTAAAACAGCCGGGCATCGCCTTGCAGGTCTATACGGGTGGTGAGTTCGGCCTGGGCGGCGCTGAACACGATGGTTTCCTGCGGCAGCCATTCCAGGGTGGCGCCGGCCTCAACGGTCAGCTCCAGCTTCTGGTAGGCCGGGCCGCCGGCGCGGTACCACTTGGCGGCGCCCGGGCTGGTCAATTGCGCCCAGGCCCCTTCGGCAACGTGGGCGGTGATGTCGAGGCGATCACCGCCGGCAATCCCGCCAGGGGGGTGCACGATAATGTGCTGGCACACCTGGGGGCCTTCGGCGTACAGGTGCTTTTGCACCCGCAGCGGGCCGAGGTGGCGGCGCATCACCGGGCGCGTGGTGTCGCCAAAAAGCGCGTAGCCGAGTTCCAGCTCGGCGTGCCAGCTGGGGGTGAACAGCGCAGTGGGTGCAGGTAGAGTCATCGTCAGTGCTTATCGTTAGGAGGCTACAGGTTAGATCGTAACGAGCCCGCGCACACCCTCGCTTTCCATATTTTCGCCACGCCCCTGCTGGACGATTTCGCCCCGGGACATCACCAGGTACTGGTCGGCCAATTCGGCGGCAAAGTCGTAGAACTGCTCCACCAGCAAAATCGCCATGTCACCGCGTGCTGCAAGTTTTTTGATCACCGCACCGATCTCCTTGATCACCGAAGGCTGGATGCCTTCGGTGGGCTCGTCGAGAATCAACAGGCGCGGGCGGCTGGCCAGGGCGCGGCCGATTGCGAGTTGCTGTTGCTGGCCGCCGGACAGGTCGCCGCCCCGGCGTTGCTTCATTTGCAGCAGCACCGGGAACAGCTCGTAGATGAAAGCTGGTACTTCCTTGGCCTCCGAGCCTGGAAAGCGCGACAGGCCCATCAGCAGGTTTTCTTCCACCGTCAGCCGGCCAAAAATCTCCCGGCCCTGGGGCACGTAGGCAATGCCGGCGTGTACGCGCTGGTGCGGCTTGAAGCCGGTAATGGCGCGGCCTTCCCAGTTCACCGCGCCTTCCTTGGCCGGCAGCAAACCCATCAGGCACTTGAGCAAGGTGGTTTTGCCCACGCCGTTGCGGCCCAGCAGGCAGGTGACTTCGCCGACTTTTACCTCAAAGGACAGCCCGCGCAGGATGTGGCTACCGCCGTAGTACTGGTGCAGCTTGTCGACTTGCAGCATGTTCAAAATCTCCTCAATTCCTTGTGGGAGCTGGCTTGCCTGCGATACAGGCGGCTCGGTGTATCAGTTGCACCGTGTCGATGCCATCGCAGGTAAGCCAGCTCCTACATAAAGCATCAGCGACCGAGGTAAACCTCGATCACCCGCTCATTTTCCTGCACCTGTGCAAGCGAGCCCTCGGCCAGCACGCTGCCCTGGTGCAACACCGTCACATGGTCGGCAATTGCGCCGACAAAGCCCATGTCGTGCTCCACCACCATCAGCGAATGCTTGCCCGCCAGGCGCTTGAACAGCTCGGCGGTGAACTCGGTTTCGGCGTCGGTCATGCCGGCCACCGGTTCGTCCAGCAGCAACAGTTGCGGGTCTTGCATCAGCAACATGCCGATTTCCAGGAACTGCTTCTGGCCGTGGGACAGCAAGCCGGCCGGGCGATTGACCGAGGCGGTCAGGCGGATGGTGTCGAGGACTTCACTGATGCGGTCTTTCTGCTCGCCACTCAAGCGCGCCCGCAGGCTGGCCCACACTGACTTGTCGGTCTTTTGCGCCAGTTCCAGGTTTTCGAACACGCTCAAGGCTTCGAATACCGTGGGTTTCTGGAACTTGCGACCGATGCCGGCCTGGGCGATCTGCACTTCGCTCATGCTGGTCAGGTCCAGGGTTTCGCCGAACCAGGCCTTGCCGTGGCTGGGCCGGGTCTTGCCGGTGATCACGTCCATCAGCGTGGTCTTGCCCGCGCCGTTGGGGCCGATGATGCAGCGCAATTCGCCGACGCCGATGTACAGGTTCAGGTCGTTCAACGCCTTGAAACCATCGAAGCTGACGCTGATGTCTTCCAGGGTCAAAATCGTACCGTGGCGAGTGTTGAGGCCCGTGCCGGCGACTTGCCCCAGGCCAATGGCATCGCGGCTGGTGCCTTGGTCTTTGTTCGGTTCAAGGATAGGTTCGAGCATAAATTCGGCCGTCGCGGTGATTCTCATTGGTCGCCCCTTTTCTTCAGCAGGCCGATCACACCCTTGGGCAAGTACAGGGTGACGATGATGAACAGCGCACCGAGGAAGAACAGCCAGTATTCAGGAAAGGCCACGGTGAACCAGCTCTTCATGCCGTTGACCACACCGGCGCCCAGCAGCGGGCCGATCAATGTTCCGCGACCGCCGAGCGCCACCCACACCGCCGCTTCAATGGAGTTGGTCGGCGACATTTCGCTGGGGTTGATGATGCCCACTTGCGGCACATACAGCGCACCCGCCAAGCCGCACAACACCGCGCTCAACACCCATACAAACAGCTTGAACCCACGTGGGTCATAGCCGCAGAACATCAGGCGGTTTTCCGCGTCCCGCAGCGCCGTCAGCACCCGCCCGAACTTGCTCTGCGCCAGGCGCCAGCCGATGTACAGGCTGGCCACCAGCAACGCCACGGTGGCTACAAACAGCACCGCCCGGGTGCCCGGTTCGGTGATGCCAAAGCCGAGGATGCTACGGAAATTGGTAAAGCCGTTATTGCCGCCAAACCCGGTCTCGTTACGGAAGAACAACAGCATCCCGGCAAACGTCAGGGCCTGGGTCATGATCGAGAAGTACACGCCCTTGATCCGCGAGCGGAAGGCGAAGAACCCGAACACCAGCGCCAGCAAACCCGGTGCCAATACCACCAGGCACATGGCCCAGAGGAAGTAGCTGGTGCCGGTCCAGTACCAAGGCAATTCGGTCCACGACAAAAAGGTCATGAACGCCGGCAGCTCGTCACCCGAGGCCTGACGCATCAGGTACATGCCCATGGCATAGCCGCCCAGCGCAAAGAACAAGCCGTGGCCGAGGGACAACATGCCGGCGTAACCCCACACCAGGTCCAGCGCCAGGGCGACGATGGCGTAGCACAGGACCTTGCCCACCAGCGTCAGGGTGTAGGCAGAAACGTGCAGCGGATTTTCCGGTGACAACAGGGAAAACAATGGCAGCGCCAGCAGCAGGATCAGGATCACTGCACCGACCGCGACGGTCACCTTGGGGCCGGCCTTTTGTGCGGCCGTGAGCATCAATGGCTGGTTCATCAGTCGATCACCCGTCCTTTCAGTGCGAAGAGTCCTTGCGGGCGTTTCTGGATGAACAGAATGATCAGCGCGAGGATCAGGATCTTGCCGAGTACGGCACCGATTTGCGGTTCGAGAATCTTGTTGGCTATCCCTAAGCCGAAGGCGGCCATGACGCTACCGGCCAGTTGGCCGACGCCGCCGAGTACCACCACCAGGAACGAGTCGATGATGTAGCTCTGGCCGAGGTCCGGGCCGACGTTGCCGATCTGGCTCAAGGCAACGCCGCCCAGGCCGGCGATGCCGGAGCCCAGGCCAAACGCGAGCATGTCTACGCGCCCGGTGGGCACGCCGCAGCAGGCGGCCATGTTGCGGTTCTGGGTGACGGCCCGCACGTTGAGCCCCAGGCGCGTCTTGTTCAGCAGCAGCCAGGTCAGCACTACCACGCACAGCGCGAAGACGATGATCACGATGCGGTTGTACGGCAGTACAAGGTTGGGCAACACCTGGATCCCGCCGGACAGCCACTCGGGGTTGGCCACTTCAACGTTCTGCGCACCGAACACCAGGCGCACCAGTTGGATCAGCATCAGGCTGATGCCCCAGGTGGCGAGCAGGGTTTCCAGCGGGCGGCCATACAGGTGACGAATCACCGTGCGTTCCAGTGCCATGCCGATGGCCGCGGTGACAAAAAACGCCACCGGCAATGCGATCAGCGGGTAGAACTCGATAGCCTGGGGCACGTAGCGCTGCATCATCAACTGCACCACGTAGGTGGAGTAGGCGCCGAGCATCAGCATTTCGCCGTGGGCCATGTTGATCACGCCGAGCAAGCCGAAAGTGATCGCCAGGCCGAGCGCGGCCAGTAGCAGGATCGAGCCCAGGGACATGCCGCTGAAGGCCTGGCCGAGGATCTCGCCGATCAGCAGTTTGCGTTTGACCTGGGCCAGGCTGGTCTCGGCGGCGGTGTGCACCGTGGCGTCGGCTTCGACGCCGGGGGCGAGCAAGGCTTCCAGGCGAGTACGGGCCAATGGGTCGCCGGTGCCGCCGAGCAAGCGCACGGCAGCCAGGCGTACGGCCGGGTCGGTGTCTACCAGTTGCAGGTTGGCCAGGGCCAGGCTCAAGGCGACGTGCACGTCGTCATTGGTTTCGCCGGCGAGCTGTTGGTCGAGGAATTTCAGCTGCGCAGGTTGTGCGCTTTTTTGCAGCGTGAGGGCTGCGGCGAGGCGCACCTTGGGGTCAGCGGCGAGCAGTTCCTGGCTGGCTTGCACGTTGTCGATCAGGCCGCGCAGGCGGTTGTTCAGGCGTACGGTCTTGGTTTCGCCGTTGACGCTGATCTGGCCTTGTTGCAGGGCGTCCACCAGCTCGATGCGTGCCGGGTCAGGCTGGGCGGCCCAGTCCTGGAGCAGCTTGGCTTGTTGCATCGGGTTGGCGGCAAGGAAGTCTTCGGCGTCGCTGGCGTGTGCGGCGAAGGGCAGCAACAGCAGGGCGGCGAGGATGAAGCGGTGGAGGGCAGTGGGCATATTCTTGGGCCTTGCTCGAACAAATGTGGGAGCTGGCTTGCCTGCGATAGCGGTGCATCAGACCTATCGAGGTATCCGCATCGCAGGCAAGCCAGCTCCTACAGGGTTTGTGTCGGCATCTCAGATGCCGACACCCCTTGGATCAGTTGCTCTTGACGGCGTAATCCGGCTTCTTGTCATTCCCCGGAATGTACGGGCTCCACGGCTGCGCGCGGATCGGTTCCTGGGTCTGCCACACCACCGAGAACTGCCCATCGGCCTGGATCTCACCGATCATCACCGGCTTGTGCAGGTGGTGGTTGGTCTTGTCCATGGTCAGGGTGAAGCCGGACGGTGCGGCAAAGGTTTGCCCAGCCATGGCTTCACGCACTTTGTCGACGTCGGTGGACTTGGCTTTCTCAACCGCCTGCGCCCACATGTGGATGCCCACGTAGGTGGCTTCCATCGGGTCGTTGGTCACGGCTTTATCCGCGCCCGGCAGGTTGTGGGCCTTGGCGTAGGCTTTCCAGTCGGCCACGAATTTCTTGTTCACCGGGTTCTCCACCGACTGGAAGTAGTTCCAGGCAGCGAGGTTGCCCACCAGCGGCTTGGTGTCGATGCCGCGCAGTTCTTCTTCACCCACAGAGAAGGCGACAACCGGAACGTCGGTGGCTTTCAGGCCCTGGTTGGCCAGCTCTTTGTAGAACGGCACGTTGGAGTCGCCATTCACGGTGGAGATCACGGCGGTCTTGCCACCGGCCGAGAATTTTTTGATGTTGGCCACAATGGTCTGGTAGTCGGCATGGCCGAACGGGGTATAGACCTCTTCGATGTCTTTGTCCGCTACGCCTTTGGAATGCAGGAACGAACGCAAAATCTTGTTGGTGGTGCGCGGGTACACATAGTCGGTGCCCAGCAGGAAGAAGCGCTTGGCGCCGCCGCCTTCTTCGCTCATCAAGTATTCCACCGCCGGGATCGCCTGCTGGTTGGGCGCCGCACCGGTATAGAACACGTTCGGCGACATCTCTTCGCCTTCGTATTGCACCGGGTAGAACAGCAAACCGTTGAGCTCTTCGAACACCGGCAATACCGATTTACGCGAGACCGATGTCCAGCAGCCGAACACCACGGCAACCTTGTCCTGGGTCAGCAACTGGCGGCCTTTTTCCGCGAACAGCGGCCAGTTCGAGGCGGGGTCGACCACCACCGGTTCGAGCATCTTGCCGTTCACGCCGCCCTTGGCGTTGATCTCGTCGATGGTCATCAACGCCATGTCTTTAAGCGAGGTCTCGGAGATGGCCATGGTCCCGGACAGCGAGTGCAGGATGCCGACCTTGATGGTCTCGGCGGCCTGTACGGTCCAGGTCATGCCCATGGCGGCGATGGACGCCGACAGTGTGAAAGCCTTGATCAAGCTGCGACGCTTCATTGTGCAATCTCCATGACTCAATGGTGTGATGCAGGAGTGATTGCAAAGGCTGTGCCGAGGCGCGCAATCGTGGTGCACCGGCGCGAGGCTTGGGTCAACGGTGTGCCTGTCGCACCAGTACGGCGCCTTTGGTGCAGGTGCGTGCACGCTTTCGCACCTTAAAGGTGCCGGTACTTACCTACCGCCGCTACGCCTTGATGGGCGCTGAGAATGGACACTGACGATGCCCATCCAAGGAGTTTTCATGGCGATCCGATTATCCCGCGAACTACGTGCTGCCCAAGCCCACCGCGGCGCGGCGCGCCTGCCGCCCCTCAGCGCGGCGTTTGTGCACGAGGCGGATGCCGCCTACTGGGCGCACCGCAAGATAGGGGCGCGCCGCGACCGCGAGTACGGCGGCGTGATTGTGAAAAACCCCGACGGGCTGTACTTCGCCACCGAGCCGGTACCCGGGGATGCGATGCAATTTGACCTGTTCAAAGTGCTCGCCGTCAGCCCGGAGGGTTACTACCAGCACCCCAGGGGCTACACCTGCGTGGCCAGCTATCACTCCCATCCTTCCCAGCATGAGCGGATTGAGCAGCGCAACCGCTCGTTTGATACGCGGATGGTCAAGGCTTTTTTGGGTTTCTTTTCAAATACGGACTTTACCCACGACGTGGATGACCGGGCGTTTTTCCCGGCGGCCTATCTTTCCGGGCCCGACGGTTCGCTGCTGCGTTATGCGCCCAGCGGGTCCGACGCCGAACGCAGTTTTGCCTTATGGATCCGGGCAGGAAAACCGGCGCGCAATCCTGTGGGGGTCTATGGCCCGTTCAGCGACCTGGTAAAAAAAGTCTCGACCTTGGGCGAGTTGAACCTGGTGGTTCCAACCGCGCTATGGGGTGGCTCCCACGGCAACGTACCGGCTGACTGGGTGGTGTTTGAACCCTTCAGTTCCACTGCGTTGACGGGCATGCCACTGTTTACGCCCGTGCAGGACCAGGCCGCCAAGGCCATTCGCCTTGCCCGGGCAGATGGCCCCGAGGCAGGCGTGGTGCTCAAGGCCCATGGCAAGGAGCAGTACATCGCCACACTGGGGCGCCCAATGGACCCGCGGCGTGCGTACATGCCGCAGTTGTTTGCACTGGGCAAGCACGACAAACCGCTATTGCCCGACGGTTATGAGCTGCTGGGGTTGCTGACGCCCGGCGACGTCCCTTCCTCTGCGCTGCCGCCTCAAGAGGCCTGGCTGTATCAAAATTTCTTCGCGCCCCGGGACCTGGCTTTGGGTATTCACCAACTCAGAACATCGGGATTGTTGAACCCGGAAATTGGCTTGTCGATCTACCATCCCTGTATCGAGCGGACATTGCTCAACTATCGCTGTTCCTTCGGCGAGGCCGAAACCGCGTTGTTCAGGGTTGATGCCGACGGTACCGTGACGGATAACGGGTTCGACACGGCGTTGCTCAATGGCACGCTCAGCCCACAGGATTTTATCCGGCGGGTGGCCAATGCCGGGCAACTGAGTGTTGTACGCAGCACCGTGATGTGGGGGCCACGTGGCCAGGTAGGTTCTGATTGGCGGCCCTATCCGGCATTTCCCAGGCCGGGGTTGAGCGAGGTGTTTTTATCCGCCGACGACGCAGCGCGTTACGCCCATGCCCGCGTGGCACAGCAGCGTGATCGCGAGTTTGGCGCATTGATACTCAAGACCGCCGAGCAGCGTTATGTGGTCACCGACCACCTGCAAACCGGTGCCAACCCGTTCGCGTTCGAGGGCTTTTACCCGGTGGGGCCGGACAATTCCATGCGTCTGCTGCCCGTCGGCCATCAGGTACATGCCTGGTTTGGCTCCCACAAGGCGTTGTCCATGAGCGACCCGGCGCAGGCCGCACGTTTGAACTGGAGCGCAGATGAGGCAGACCTCAATGCGCAGATGTTTACCGACGCCGAAGCCTACCGTGTTCTCGGCCGTACGCTGGCGGCGTACTTGTCGGGTGCCGAAGACAGCCTCGTGGTACTGGAGCCCACCGGTTCCGGCGGGGAAGCTTTATTACGCTGGAAGGAGGCCGAGCTGGCGGGCGCCAGTGCCATTGCCAAAAGCCTGGCCGACGGTACGTTGAAGCCTTCGGGGGTAGTGCGTGAACTGGCCGGGATCAGTGGCGTGCGGGTGGTGGAGGGCAACCGGCTATGGGGGCCGCCGCGCAAGCTTGGCGCCGACTGGCAGCCCTCCATCGCGGTGCTCGGTTATGAGCGGCCCGGTCAGGTCGCCTATGGCGCGGTGTTCGGCGCCTCCGACAGCGCGGCCCGTGATGCGCTGGCCCGGCCATTGCAGAACTATCCCACGAGCCAGGCGTTTTTCCTGTTTATCCTCAAGCATGACGACAGGGATG
Source organism: Pseudomonas sp. Bout1 (assembly GCF_034314165.1). Classification (GTDB taxonomy): domain Bacteria; phylum Pseudomonadota; class Gammaproteobacteria; order Pseudomonadales; family Pseudomonadaceae; genus Aquipseudomonas. The sequence continues at coordinate 665,049 of NZ_JAVIWK010000001.1, forward strand.
AATACGTGGCCAGTGAGCGGGTGCCCGACGATGGCCGGCGCACGGCCTTTGCACTGTCGAGCCTGTTCAACGGGGCGGCCGTAGCGCCAGGGTTTCACTGCCATGCATTAATGCACGGGCAGGCCTGGCTGGGGGAGCGCTTGTCTGCGGCCGACCAATGGTTGAGTCGCCATTTCATCCTGCCGCCAGCGCTTTACGATGGGGTGGAACAGGCCAAAAAGCTCGGCCGCCCCGGCGCCCGATTGCCTGTGTATTTTGCTACCGAGCAAGGCGCCTTGTTGCGTTGCCGGTTGCCGTACGAGTCCACAGCATTTGCCCTCCAGGACGGCGGTAGCGGGCCCGAAGATTTTGTCCGTTCGCTGGGCATCGGCACGCTCACGGCGCTGGGTTTTGTAAACCGGCTCATCCACGACAGCGAATTGGCAGTGGTGCAGACCAGCCCCTGCTGGGACCGGGTCGGCCCCGTTCACAGCGGCTGGAAGCCTTACGCCCACCTGCAGCGTCGGCACCTGAGCCCGGTGTTTATCAGCATGGACGATGCGGTGCGGGCGATGCAGGCGCGTATCGGCCAGACCCGTGAGCAGGCGTATGGCGGGTTGGTACTGCGGCGCGATGACGGCGGGTTTTTCGCCACCGAGCCACTGGTGGTGCCTGGGGATGACTTCGATCAGAAGTGGATATTGCCCGACGAAATGGCTACCCAGGGCTTGTACACGCCGCGCGGCGTGGTGGTGGCGCGCTACCACTCGCGGCTTTACCGTGAGTGGCCGTTTGCGCTGTCGGCGCAACACAAGCAGGTTTACGGCTGCATGTTTTCTACCCGCTCCCTGGCACCCCTGGCATTGACGGCAAGCCAGCGCCTGAGCGAATACCTGTTGGCGCCGGACGGTGCGCTGCTGCGGCTGTCGCCCCGCAGGTTGACCGTTGATGAGCACATCTTGACCAACAGCCTCAAGGCGCCGGGCCGGGCACCGGATGATTGGCTAAAAAGCCCGATGGAACGCAACCTGCGTAGCGGCCAACTGAGCCCCACCGAATATGTCAACCGGGTGGCCACTACCTTCGATGTGCAAGTGGTGGTGGGGAGCCCGTTGTGGGGCATGCCGGGCCAGGTGCGGGGCTGGCAGCCTTATACCGCGCCTCGGCTTGCACCGGCTGGCTACGTCGAGGCCCGCGCCGAGCCTGGCGTGGGGCCCGTGTGCTTGACGGCCGATGATGCGGCCCGGCACCTGCATCGGCAGGTGGTGCGGCGCGATTCACTGGCCTTCGGCATGCTGCTCAAGTCATCGACCGCGCAGCGTTTTGTGGCGACCCTGCCGGTGGCAGACGACGGCTCGAAGTTCGCCCATCGACGGGTGTTCAGCGACGCGGGCTACCCCTACGGTCATGAGTTGGCCGGGGTGTATTTTTGCGTGCCGAGCATCGATGATTTTCATCCGCCGGGCCCCAACGAGGTTTTTTGGCAAAGTTATTTTTCTCCGGTAGCCCTGGCATCGGCCCTCAGTGCATTGGCGAGCTGGCAGCCCGGGGCGCAACTGCCGGTCTACGTGTCCTGTGCCGACGGCGCGTTGCTGCGATTCACACGCTCGGCGCTTGGCTCGGCGGCGGAGTTGGTGCGCAAGGCGCCCCGCGATGTGATCGCCCTGCGCACCCGCAGCCTGTTGGCGCGTGAGTACATCGCCAGCCTGGCGAGCAGCGGCACATTGACCGTGGTGGTGCCCAGTGCCACATGGCGTATAGCGCCTGGTCGCCCGTTGCCGGTTGCCCTGGGGCCGTTGTTCAGCCACGGCGAAGACGCGGTCCTGGGGAATGTGCGTCAGGTGGGCCTGTTTACCGACAAGGCTTACCTGAGTGCAATTTTGCAAGGCAATGGGGCTGACAGCTACGTGGCGTCTTTGCCGCTGGAAGATCAGGCTTACCCATCAACGGTGGTCGAACAGCTATTTTTCACCACCCGGGGCACCGGCAGCCTGGTGGGTACAGTGCCGATATTTGCGCCGGGGTTTGCGATTGTCGCCGCCCATCAGGTGTATCGAACGGCATTGCATGAGCTGGCCTACGAGGGAGAGGCGCTCTTGCGGGCGCACTTTGTGGCCTGGAAGGAAATGGCCTTCTACGCCTACGTGCTCAAGCACACCCGCGGCCTTGCCATTGCGCACTATTACCTGACTACACGTGACGGTGCCTTGTTGGGCTACCAGCCCGATAACTCGGTCGAGGAAGCCGACCTGTTCGGCGGCCCGTCACGCTGGAACGCGGTTGACGGCCTGCACATCGACCCGCGCAAGTTGAGCCATTTCATCACCGAATTGACACGTAACGGCCGACTGCGAGTACTCAAGCGTGGCCCGTTCTGGAACCGTTCGGGCGTGTTGACCTCGGACTTGAACCGGGTGATGGCGGTGGGTGATGGGGGCATTCGCGACCGCGACGAACTCTGATTGCGCAACTGACAGCCAGTCTTCGGGTGCGGTCAGCCCGATACGTACGACGTTATCTATATAACGGTTTATTCCGGCCAAGCCACTGACAATCAAGCCTTCTGGCGCGCTCCGATCCCGGGGCGCGACGCCAGGCTTTTTTAACGCCATTTGAGTGTAGGTGGACATGGACAGCACTGAATTACAAGACGATCAACCCGGCACAGTCACGGTGGAACTTGCGCCGTTGGGGCCGGTATTTATCACCGCAAACGATGCGGCAACATGGGCGCACCACCAAGTCAGCGACCAGCGGGGCCGGGTATATGGCGGCGTGATTGTGAAACGCGCCGACAACCGATACCAGCCCACGGTGCCGATTGCGGGTGATGCCCGCGGGTTTGACTTTGGCACCATGCTCAACACGGATGCCAAGGGGGATTTTATTCATCCACAGGGTTACAGCGTCTACGCCTTTTACAGTTCTCGCACCGACCAAAGCAAAGTACAGAAAGACGAATTGGCGCACTGGACCCCGTCGCAGTTGCAACTGGACAGCAGCTTCTTTTCGATGAAGGGCCTGGTTTTCATTATCGAACAGCGCGCATTTTGCCCGATTTACTATTTGTCGGGGCTCCATGACTCGCTGATCAAATATGAAAGCACCGGCTCCAAAACCGAGGCCGATTTTTTGCGCGTACTCAAAATCTCCAGGCCCCCGACTGACTTTGAAAACTTCATTTTCTTGATCAATAGCGCTGCGCGCGCGGGGGTGCTCCGGGTTGTGGTGCCCAATGGTGTGTGGGGTGGCAAAGCCGGCCAGGTAGTTGAGCCCTGGACGATCAGCCAAACGGTTGAAAAAGTCGCACAAGAGCGGCAAACGCCGCCCCACACTCAGGTCTTTCGCCATGTGAAAGACGCCATTAGGTCAGCCCTGCCGCCGTTGGACCCGAGCCTTCAAGACATGAGCCTGCAAGGCACTTACTTTGGCTATCTGTTGATCGATGATGAGCGGGAGTATGTGGCGCATTTGCCCGAGGCCGCCTTGAAGCATGTGTTTGCATTGCGCCATCCGAAGCTGACATTGCCCAAAGGCCGTCCCAAATTACCCAGCGGGTTTTATTTGCACGGCATCTACTGCTCGCTGCTGCCGGCAACCCCGCCCATTGTGACCAAGCAGACCTGGCTGGCCGACTGCTTCTTCACGGCTTCGTCCCTGGCGACAGCCTTCGCAATGGTGGCCGACGATGAGCAGGGAATGGATTTTTATTTACGCGCCAATGACGGGGCACTGCTGGTCTATCACTGCACCGGCTCACCGGAGCAGTTGCGCCTGGTGGCCGATCAAGGCAGGGCTGCCGATGAGCGCCTGAAGGCCGGCACTTTGACCCCCGCCGAGTTTGTTCGGGAAGTGGCGGCAGTCGGTACGTTGACGGTGCTTGAGACCGGGCAGGTATGGGACAAGGCCGGCATCGTGGGCCAGGACTGGCGCCCCTATGCGCGTATCCTGGACTCCTTGAGCCCGGTCTTTGTGACCGCCGATGATGCCGCCCGCTACCAGCATTACGCCAGCCAGCAGGAAGATGAGTATCTCCTGAGTTTTATCCTGCAGCGCAGTGATGGCCGTTTTTTGGCCTCAAGACTGCTGCGGGTAGCACAGCAGCATGCGATTTGGGGGGTGCCGCCCGAAACCGGCGCGTATTTGACCCGCGTGGAGCTTGAGGGCCATCACATTGTGGCGCTTTTCGAGCGCCCGAGCGTGGCCGTGGCCCGTTATTACGGTGACTTTGACCAGCGTACGGCCAGGCAAAAGGCGTTCCTGGCAAGTGTCCCTTACGTGGCGGCGATTTTTCCGGTTATTCATTTTTCTGCACTGACCCAGGCGCTCTACACCAGCGGCATGAAGGGCACGCTGATCAAGTACCAGACAAGTGGCTCTGCGGCTGAACGTGAGTTTGAACAGTATTTGTGGGACGGTCGCCACGGCGCGATCGTACCTCGCCCGCAGGGTTTTGATGGCACACCCGAAGGGATGGTCAAGGAACTGCTGAAGGTGGGCGAACTGACGGTATTGCTGACCGATGAGTCCTGGTACAACGTGCAGGGGCGCGTGCCCGCAACATGGGCCCCGCAGACGCCGTTCAAGGCGAGCGCACCCATCGACACCCCCCTGAGCCTGGTGTTTACCGACCTGCCCACGGCGCTGCAGTATGCTCATGACCGCATGCAGGCAGCACCGGGCGGCAGGCGCATCGGTTGTATTCTCAAGCACCGCAGCACCTCGGAGTACGTGGTCACAGAGCCTGCGGATGCTGTGCAGTCCGGCGACGATCCGGATTTTTTCGCGTTGTCGCGATTGTTTCCGGCAGGCAGCGACGGTGTGCCACGGCTGCCCTCGGGTTTCGTACTCAAAGGTTGGTACTGCCGCAGTGAACCCGACAGCAGCGGGATTCACGCAGAGCCCTGGTTGTACGAATCGTTTATCGCCACCCTGGATTTCGCCAGGGCCATTGCCTTTGCGCGTCGCCATACCGACAGCAACCTGGCCCTCTACTTCAGTACCCTCGACGGCGCCCAATTGGGTTACCAGTTTTCCGGTTCGGCCCAGGAAGGCCAACTGTTCGGTGTACTGCCCGACGGCCGCGTAACAGACAACGGCCTTGCAGACGAATTGCGGGCCGGTACGCTTACGCCTCATGCCCTGATCCTCAAAGTCGCCGAAGCGGGCGCGCTGTCGGTGCTCCAGCCCGCAACGCTGTGGGATACCCCGGGCCTGGTGCGCGACACCTGGCGCCCCTACGCCAGCGTGCAGCAACCTCTCCTGAGCAGCGGGTTCCTGCAGATGGAGGATGCAGCGCGCTACGCCCATGGGCAGCTCAAAGACCAACGCGAGCGCGACTACACCGGCTATATCCTGCAACGCTCGGATGGCCTCTACGTGGCGACCGAGCCGCTGTATGTGGACGACACCGGGCGTTTTGCCCTGGGTGTTGTTTATCCCCAGGACGCCAAGGGCCGTTCGTTGCTGCCCACCGGGCACACCTTGAAAGCCGTGTATGGGTCGTGCCGCGGCGTGTCGCTGATCGAGCCTGCACGCATGGCACGCGAGGGCTGGTCACGGGAAGATGCCTACCTGCAAGCGCAGTTTTTTTCTGCCGACGACATCTACACCTTGATTCAGAACCGCCACCAGGTGCCGGTGGGCTACCTGTCGAGTGCCCGCGATGCCTTGCTGGTGTATGACATGGTCGATTTGCCCGCACAGGCTTCGCTGCTCAAGGACGTCACCCCTTCCGCCCTGGGCAGCCCCGTGGCGCGTAATTTGGACAATGGTTCCTTGACGGCCAAAGAGTGGGTGCGGCAGGTGGCGGCTGCCGGCAGCCTGCGCGTGGTATTGCCCAGCCCGCTATGGGGGGCGTCGGGGCTGATTACCGAACACTGGCGCCCGAGCCGCACGATTTCGCAGCGCCAGCGCCCCGAGCAGGTTTCCTTTGGCGCGGTGTTCGCCAAGGCCCAGGACGCCGCGCAAGCCTTGCACCGGCAAGTTGCCGGTTACGAGGCGCCGACCCAGACGGGCTACGCCTTCATCCTCAAGCATCGGGACAAAGACGCCTTTGTGTGCACCGAGGTGTCGCCGTCCTGGGACAAGGCCGGCTTGTTCGCCCAGGGCGGGCTGTTTCAAACCGGTGGCGAGGGTGGGTTTGCCTACCCGGCGAACTATCAACTGCATGGGTTGTTCTACGTTCGTCACTGGGTACCGCAAGGGCTTGTCACCCATGAGCACTGGCTGGCACGCCACTTTCTCTCTGCCGAGGATCTGGACAGCGCCGTCCTGGAGGCCAGGCGCCTGCGCGAGACCGGCGCGCTGACCGGCTTGCCGATCTTTATCTCGACGTTGGACCGCGCGTTGTTGAGGGTGCAGGCCCCGGTGTCATCGACGCTGTTCAAACCGGCGCGCCAGGAGTCGGGAGTCTTTGAGGACGAAAAAACCTTGCTGGCCGGTGGCCAAATGTCGCCCGTGGCGTTTATCAATCAGGTCGCACGATTAAGCTGGCTGAGTGTGGTGGTGCCCAGCGACTGCTGGGGCCGGCCGGGCAAGCTGGAGGTCAGCCAATCCAGCCCCTGGGCGGCCTATGGGGATTTTTTACGACGGCCATTGAGCCCGCTCTTCAGCACCCAGGCAGACGCCGTGCGCTATGTCTATCAACAACCTCACAGCGCCGGTCATGGCGGGTTGGTCCTGGGGCGCAACGGCAAGTTTGTTGCGACGCAGGCGGTGCCGGTGTCTGGTGAGGACTTCAACCCCAAGGAAATCCTGCCCGATGATGACGTCAGCCAGATGCTGCTGGCGCCAGGCTGGAAGGCCGTCGCGCGCTATCGCTGCCGTGGGGCTGCGGTGCTGCCATTCTGGTTGGCGGAGCAAGAGAACCAGGTGTACCAGAACCTGTTTGCTACCCCGGTACTGGGCACCTTATTCAAGTCTGCGCACCTGTGGACCCATGAATACCTGTTCGGCCCCGACGGCTCGTTGCTCTGTTTCACCCTGCAAGACCCCGACCGTGACTTGATGTCCCGCGCCCAACGCGACGAGACGACGCAGTTGCTTGAGCAGCTGGAAACATCGTTGCAAGCCAATCACCAGGCGCCCCATGACCCTTTCGGCAATGCCCTTGAACAGCAACTGCGTGCGGGCCGTAGACAACCCTCTGAACTGGTCAACCAGCTGGTACGGGTGGGCACCCTGACGGTGCTGGAGGGCAGCCCGCTGTGGGGCACGGCACGCAAGGTGCTGCCGGGCTGGATGCCCGGCCTGGCTTACCTGCGACCGGATGAAGTGCAGCACGCGGTGGCTGACCGGGCACTGAGCCCGGTGTTCAAACACGCCGATGATGCTGCCCGCCACGGGCACGAGGCGACTCACGAACGCGGTAAGCTGAGTGTGGGGGTGATTCTCAAGTCGTCTGACAATGGGCACTTTGTTGCCAGTTCACCGGTCAAGGGTGACGACCTCAAGTTCAACCTGGACCGAGTCTTTATAAGCGCCAACTTACCGCTCGGCTACGCGCTGCATGGATTGTATGTGCGCTTGCCGACGCATGCTTCAGCCAGGCTGCCCCAGGGCGTGGGCTATGAGCAACTGATAGCGCCTGCAGCCATGCTCGCCGCCCTGAGTTTCTTGCGGGTGCTGAACGCGCCAGACGAGCAATTTTTGCCGCTGTACCTGTCGTGCCCCGACGGTGCGCTGGTTCGCTACCAGGCAACCCGGCTGGACAGCGACTTTACCTCAGCCGCTCGCCAGGAGGCCTACCTTACAAGCCTGCACAGCAACGGCACTGTCGATGGCTATGTGTTGAAACTGGCGCAATCCGGTGAGCTGCGCCTGTTGGCCAGCAGCCCGTTCTGGGTCGCCAGGGCACGCTCGCTAAGTGCGTCTCTACCCACGCTGGGCGAGCTTGATCCGCGCCTTGCGCTGGGGCCGTTGTGTGCTCACCCCGACGATGCGGCGCGCCTGGTATGGCAGCGCTTCGCCCCACTTGCCCGGCAGGCACGCCAGGGCGCGATCCTGAGTAATGGTGACAGCGATACGTTCATTGCCGTGCAGCCGGTGGAAGACCCCGGCCCCTCCGTGCCGGTGGGTCGGCGCCGCGATACGCCTGCCTACAAAGCGCTGTTCGAGGGGGTAATGAACCTGGGATACACCAGCACTTCAACCCGCTACCCCAAAGGGTATAAGGTCATCGGCGTGCAACAGCTTTACAAGGTCGACGCGCAACGCCGGCGCTTGGCAGATCGCTACGAGGACGCGCTGGCGCGCAACTTCGTGACCCAGTCGGAAATTCGGGGCGCCGTAGAAATGCTGCGCCAGGACGGGGTTGCCGGTGGCCGCTACTACTTCACTCCGTTGCACGGTGGTTTGATTGTTTTCGAGCCCAGTTACCACGCCGACGAAAACCAACTGCTGCGCGATGACTGGGAGGAGGACGGCGGCACGCTGAAGGTCCTGCCCAGTGAGGTGATCCGCCGGTTGGCCACCTCGGGTAAATTGACCATCCTGGAAGTCGACCGCTTCTGGCTGCCTCGCAGCCAGGTGGCGCGCCACCTGCTGCAAACACTCAAGGAAGACGACCCGGCCGAGTAACCGCTGTTAGCGCTTGCGCATCAAACCGATAAAAAACAGCCCGCCAATCGCCGCCGTGGCCACGCCAATCGGCAAGTCCTCGGGGGCGATCATCGTGCGGGCTGCTACGTCGACCCACACCAGGAACACACTGCCCAACAGTACACACACCGGCAGTAACCGGCGATGCTCGGCGCCCACCAGGCGTCGCGCAATGTGCGGCACCATCAGCCCCACAAAGCCGATGGAGCCGCTGATGGACACCAGCACGCCGGTCATCAGCGAGGCGATCAAAAACACTTTGAGCCGTACATTGCGTGCGTTCAAACCCAGGGTCACGGCGGTCTGTTCGCCGGCCATCAATGCGTTCAATGGTCGCGCCATGCCCAGCAGCAACACCAGCCCCAGCAACACGGTGGCAAAGGGAATTGCCAGCAATTCCCAGCGCGCGAGGCCGAGGCCGCCGAGCATCCAGAACATCACTGCCGAAGCCGCGCGGTGGTCGCCCATGAACAGCAGCAGGTTGGCCACCGCCATCATCACGAACGACACGGCCACCCCGCACAGCAGCAACCGGTCACTCTCCAGGCGGCCGTTGCGACTGGCCACCGCCAGCACCACGATCATGCTCAACAATGCACCGATGAACGCGGCAATGGGCAGTGTCAACAGGCCAATCACTTCACCCACATGCAGCACCACGATCACCGCGCCAAGGGTGGCGCCGGAGGTCACACCCAGCAGGTGCGGGTCGGCCAGCGGGTTGCGTGTGACGGCCTGCAATACCGCACCGATCAATGCCAGCCCGGCGCCCACCAAGGCGCCCAACAACATGCGCGGCACGCGGATCAGCCACACGATATGTTCCTGGCCGTTGCTCCAGTCCACTGCGCCAATACCGAAGGCCTTGTGCAGCAAAATTCGCCACACCACGTCCACCGGCACCCGCGCCGAGCCGAACCCCAGCGAGATAACGCACGAGATCAGCAGCAACGCGCCAAGGGCACTCAGCAGCAAGGCGTAGCGAGGGGTGATCATTCGCCGTGGAACCCCTTGGCCAGGGTTTCAACCGCCAGCACATTGTCGATGCCGGGCGTGGCCTGCACGTAGGGGATGACGATAAAGCGTTGGTTCTTGATCGCGTCCACCGATTGCAGCGCCGGGTTGTTGAGCAGGAATTGCTCTTTCTGCTCGGCGGTGATTTCGCTGTAGTCGACGATGACGATCACTTGCGGGTTGCGCTCCACCACGGTTTCCCAGTTGACCCGGGTCCAGCTGGCGTCCACATCATCCAGGATATTGCGCCCACCGGCCGCATCGATCAGCGCTTGGGGCATGCCCAGGCGGCCGGACGTCATGGCGCGGTCTTCACCGCTGTCGTAGAGGAAGACACGCGGCTTGTCGGCGGGCAGGGTTTTCTGCACCTCGGCCACCTGGGCCTGCATCTGCGCGATCAGCGCATTGGCGCGGTCCTGCACGTCGAAGATCTTGCCCAGGTTGCGCAGGTCGTTATAGGTGTCTTCCAGGGTGGCGGCCGGGCGCTTCATCACGAAGGCGCAGGACTCGGTCAGCTCATACACGTTGATGCCCAACGGTTGCAGGGTTTGCGGCGTGAGGTCGCCGCCCACGCGCATGCCGTAGTCCCAACCGGCGAAGAAGAAATCGACGTTGGCGTTGAGCAGGGTTTCCACCGAGGGGTATTTACTCGCCAGTTCCGGCAGGCCGTCGAGGATCTGCGCCATTTGCGGTGTCACCGACTTCCAGCCGGTCACGCCGCTGTAGCCGGCCATGTGCGACTTGAGGCCCAGGGCGAGCATCATCTGGGTCATGTTGATGTCGTGGCTGACCGCGTGTTTCGGCGCCTCGGCGAAGGTCACCTGACGGTTGCAGCTTTGGATGTTCAGCGGGTAATGAGTCGCTTCGGCGAATGCCTGGGAAGTGCCGAGCAGTAAAGCAAAAGACAGCAGGGAACGCAGGATCATGGTTGGGTTATCCAGGTAATTCGGGGGTAGCCGGACAAAGGATGAGTGTCGATCAATGCTTCAACGCCAAACACCTCGCGCAGCAACTCGGCGGTGAGCACTTCGTGGGGTGCGCCGCTGGCGACGATGCGCCCATGGTTGATCACGTACAGGCGATCGCAGAACGCGGCGGCCAGGTTCAGGTCATGAATGCTCGCCAGGGTGGCGATGTTCAGGCGCTTGACCAGTTGCAGCAATTGCAGTTGGTAGCGGGGGTCGAGGTGGTTCGTCGGCTCGTCGAGGATCAGCAGTTGCGGCTGCTGGGCCAAGGCGCGGGCCAGGATCACGCGCTGCTTTTCACCGCCCGAGAGGGTGGCGAAGGCGTGGTCTTCAAAGCCCAGCAGGCCAACGGATTCGAGGGCTTGCCGGATCAGGTCCTGGTCTTCGACAGTGTCGCTGTCAAACAGGCCTTTATGGGGCGTGCGGCCCATGGCGACCACTTCATCCACCCGCAGGCCGAAGGCGTCGGGAAACTCCTGGAGCACTACGGCGATACGTTGCGCGCACCACTTGGAGGATTGCTTCCAGACGTTCTGGTGTTCCAGCAGCACCTCACCTTCAGCCGGTTTGCTGAACCGATAGGCACACCGCAGCAGGCTGGTCTTGCCGCTGCCGTTGGGGCCGATCAGCCCCACAAACTCACCGGCACTCACGCGCAGGCTGGCGTCACGCAGTTGGAACTGGTGATGACAGTACTCGTGGCCTGGTGGGGTCCAGGCGAGGTCGGTGAGGTTGAGTGAAGTCATCAATACTCTCGGGTCCAACACATTGGACAGTGTCGCATTCAATTAAAAGGTGTAGTCGGCCGTCACAAACAACGACCTGGGTTCACCCAGGATCCATTGCTGGCCGTTATTGTATTGGCTGACGGCGTAGGTGCGGTCGAACAGGTTATTCAATTGCAGGCCCAATGTCGTGTTGTGCATGGCTTTCCATGACACGGTGGCGTCCACCACGGTGTAGCTCGGCACCTCGCTGGTGTTGGCAGTGTCGGCATACCGCGCGTCCACGTAGCGCACACCGGCACCGGCGCGCACGTCGTCAGTGAGGGCTTTGCTCAACCACAGGTTGGCGGTGCGACGCGGTACGTCGGTTGGGCGGTTGCCGTCGCGGGACACTTGTTGGCCATTGACCTCTTCGGAAAAGTCGTCGTACTGCGCCCGCACGATGGCCGCGTTGGCTTGCAGTTGCCAGGCGTTCGGCAGTTGCAGGTCGAGGCTGGCTTCCAGGCCGTTGGAAGACTGTTGGCCGACTTGTTCCTTGAGGTCGGTGCCTGGCACATCGGTCAGCAGTTTCTTTTTGACGATGTGGTAGGCCGCCAGGGTCCATTCGCCACGCGCGTCCCAGAACGCCTGCTTGATGCCGATTTCGGTTTGCCTGGCCGTGGACAGGCCGAACTGCTGCTGGTTGGCGTCCAAGGTGATCAGGCTGCCGACGCCGTCGGTGCTGGTGGCGTACTGGCCATACACCGAGGTGTCCGGGGTGAAGGCGTAGACCAGGCCGGCTTTCCAGTTGTTACCGGTAAAGGTTTTGTCGGCGTCGCTGCCATCCATCAGGGATTGGCGGTCGATGTGGACGTAGTCGCGGCGCACGCCTGTGACCAACGACAGTTTGTCGGTCAGTTGCAGGCGGTTTTCGGCGAAAGCAGCGAGCTGTTTGGTGGTGCTGACGGACTGCGGCTTGAACGCGTCGGCGCTTTCAAACGGCTGTGGCACCGGATGCAGGATGTCGACTGGCTGGCCATCCGTCAGATCATTAAATGGCGCGTTACTGGCCAGGCGGAAGCGAATGCGGTTGTATTCAACGCCCGTCACGGTCTGGCTGTCGAGGCCGAACAGCATGTGTTTGAAGGTGAAGGTCTGGCGGTCGCCGACCTGTTCCTGGTTGTGCTTGATGCTCAGGTAGTCTGCACGCACCAGGCTGGCGTTGACGTAGTTGTAGCTCTCGGCGTTCTGCCAGCGGCGCTGGTTTTTCAGGTACGACAGTTCGTTGCTGGCGCTGACGTTGTCGTTGATCTGCCACTTGCTGACCAGGCGTGTCCACTGGTCGTTGTAATGCTGGGTGTCGTTGCTGACGTTGTAGTTCTTGTCGCGCAGGCCCTTGTGCAACTGGCCGTTGATCAGCGGTGTGCCGTAATAGTTTTGCGGGGTCTGGTCGCCGTAGTCGGTGGAGAGCGTGAAGCTCAGGTCATCCGCCGCCTGCCAGCGCAGGGCAGCGCTGACAAAGTCGCTGGAGGACTCGCCGCGGTCGATGAAACCGTTGCTGCGCAGGCGGTTGATGTTCAGGCGATAGCTCAGGGTGTCGGTCAGCGAGCCGCCGCTGTCGAGGGCTTGTTGCTGGCGATCATAGGAGCCGTAGCCCAGGCGGACGTGGTTTTCGATCTCGCCTTCGAAGGGTTTCTTCGGCAGGGTATTGATCACCGCGCCGGTGGCGCCCTGGCCGTACATTACCGAGGCCGGGCCGCGCAGTACGTCTACCCGCTCTACCGACCAAGTGTCGACCGGGAAGGTGGAAGTGCCCGCGCCATCAAACATGCGGGCACCGTCGTACAGTTGCAGCACCGAACTCTGGCCGGTAAACCCGCGCGCCGACAACGAGGTGCCGCCGTCGCCCGGCGTGCCGGTGCGGCTGATGCCGGTGGCCCGGGAAATGGCGTCCTGCACCGTGGCATCGCCCCGCGCGCGTATCTGCTCGCCCGTCTGGCTTTCAACACTGCCCGGGGTTTGCAGGGCCGTGAGGTTCAGGCGCGAACCTGCCGTGGTCGGGGTTTTCAGGTCGACGTACTCCTCATTGACGGCCGGGGCAGAGACGGCACTGGCGGGAAGAGTCAGGGCCTGGGCACTGTTTTGCAGCGCGAGCAGGCACAAGCCGGACGCAAGGTAGTTGTTCATCGGACGATAAATCGCTTCTTCGAGGCGGTACTCGCCGCAGCGCGCGGCGAGTAGGGGATGCATCAAGTGTTATAATATAACACTTTGTGCGGCGTGAGCGAAAGCCCGCCCAAGACTACATAACGCCTCCAGGCAGGGCATCTCGTCTGGTTCACGCTGAACCTGAGGTAGATTCACCTTGGCCAATAAGCCGTGAAAGCACCAGGCGATCCAGTGCCCAGACCACGATCAACGAGGCGCCCACCAGCGGAAAGACAATCGCCAGCCCAAGCATGATCGCCATCGCGGTTTTCCATTTCGGCAGGTCGTGGCGCAACGGCGGAACCCCGAGGCTACCCTGCGGCCGGCGCTTCCACCAGATCACCAGGCCGCTGACGGCACTGAGCAGGATCATCAGGCAAATCAGCAGCACGATGATCTGGTTGATTACGCCAAACATCTTGCCCTCGTGCAGCATCACGCCGGATTCGGTAACTCGCGCCACGCTGTTGTAGTGCTCCCAGCGCACATCGGCCAGGACCTTGCCGGTGTATTGGTCGACATGCAGGGTGGCGTCGTTGCGCGGGTCGTTGGCGAACACTGCGATGGTGAAAACGCCTTCGGCGGTGGTGGGGAAGGTGATGCTGTAGCCGGGCTCGACCTTGCGTGAGTTGGCGAGGTCGACCACCTGTTGCAGGCTGATGGTGGGCGCGGCCGGGCCTTGGGTCATGCCGCCATGCTGCATGTGTTCGGCATGCTCGCCGGACATCGGCATCGGCGTGTTTTCCATAGCCCATGGCACGGTCTGCTGCGTTGCCGTGTTGAGGCTGCGGGCCTGCTGGTCAGACTGAGGCACGTTGTTCCACATCGCCGCCGGAAATTTATTCCACAGCTCGGCGTATTGCTTGCCCCAGAAACCTGTCCAGGTCATGCCGCTGAGTAGCATCACCAGCAGGAACGCCGCGCCCCAGAAGCCGACCACCGCGTGCAGGTCCCGCCAGAACAGGCGGCCGCGACTGCCCAGGCGTGGCCACAAAATACCGGCTGCCGATTGACCCCGCGGCCACCACAAATAGACGCCCGAGATCACCAGCATCACGCCCCAGCCGGCGGCCAGTTCCACCAGGCGATCACCGACGGTGCCGATCATCAACTCGCCATGCAGCGCGCGGGCAATGGCTTGCAGGTTGTACTTGGCGTCCTGTTCACCGAGCACGGCGCCGCGATACGGGTCGACGAATACAGTCACTTCGCGGCCGTCGTTGTGCATCACGAATTGCGCGCTGCTGGTGGCGTCGGCGGGGGGCAGGTATTTGCTGATCTGGCCTTGTGGATAGGCAGCCTGGGCGCGTTGCAGTTGCTCGTCGGCACTCAGTGCGTGCTCGGCGCTTTGCACCGTCAGCAGGTTGCCGTACATCAGCGGGTCGAGCTGGGGCTTGAACAAGTAGATGATGCCGGTCAGGGCCAGCAGCACCATGAACGGCGCGACAAACAGCCCGGCGTAGAAATGCCAGCGCCAGGCCAGGTTGTAGAAGGAAATCTTCGGTGGGTTCATCAGGGTGTGCTCCGCAAAGGCTTGGATTTTTTGTGTTATCGAGGACGCCATCGCGGGCAAGCCCACTCCCACAGGGGGAATGCATTGCAACTGTGGGAGCTGGCTTGCCTGCGATGCGCTTAGAAGCTCATGTCCACCTTGGTCCAGAGCGTGCGCCCCGGTTCCTTGATGGCTTGCGGGTCATTGGCCGGGTAGCCGAACCCGGCGTTGCCGGCCAGGTTCAGATGCTCGGCGTACGCCTTGCCGAACAGGTTGTCGACCCCGGTACTGACCTTGAAATTCTTGTTGATGCGATACGCCGCGTTCAGCGAGAACACGCCAAACCCCGCGCTCTTGTCGAAGTCCTTGCCCACCACGCTGCCCTTGTTCTGGTCGATGCGGTTTTGCGCCGCGACTACTCGCCACAAGGCGCCAGCGCTCCAGTCGTCCTGGCTGTAGGTCAGGCCGAAGCGCGCATCCAGGGGCGGGATCTGCGGCAGCGGTTTGCCGTCGTTGCTGTTCTTGCCCCAGGCGTAGGCGAAGGTGGCGTCAGCCTTCCAGTTGGCGGTCAGCTTGTACGCCGCGCCCAATTCTGCGCCCATGATCCGCGCATCCACATTGCGCGCCTGGGAGGTGGTGCCCATCATTCCCGGCTGGTAGTCGAACAGGATGAAGTCACGCACCTGGCCGATGTAGCCCGAGGCCCAAGCGTCCAGGTTTGCGGATTTGTATTGCAGGCCGAAATCCAGCTGGGTGGTTTTTTCGGGCTTCACGCCATCGAACGCATTCACCGAACCGACCGCGCCGGTGTTGGGTGAAAACAGCTCCCAGTAATCCGGGAAACGTTCCGAATGCCCAAGCCCCGCGTACAGCGTGCTGGGGCTGTGCTCCAGGTCGTGCTCATAGCGCACAAAGCCCGACGGCAGTGTATCGGCGCGGGTTTTGTCGGCGGTGGGGTTAGGGCTGCTCATCATCCCGGTGTCGAGGGTTTGCCGGAAGTCCTTGGCCGAGGCGCGGTCGACACGGGCACCGGTGATCACCCGGTCGCGGTCGGCGGCGTACCAGGTCAGCTCGCCGAACACGCCGTAGTTATGGAAGTTGGCGTCTTTGCTGCGGGGCAGGTCCTTGTAGGTGTCGACGCCCATGGCACTGCGTTCGCGGTGCTCGTTGGTTTGCGCATCAAGGCCGCTGATCAACTGCACATCGGCCCAGCGCCAGGTCGCCTTGATGCGGGCGCCGAGGGTGCGGCGGTCAACGTTGGAGGCCATGGGGCCGGCCATCATCCCGGTGCCCGACGGCACGCGCAGGCTGTAGTTATCCATCACGTGGTCGGCGTAGTTGTAGTAGACCTGCGCCTCGATCTTGTCCAGCACCTCGCCGATGTTGGACTTCTCGAACCGCAGCCCGAGGCTCTCGCGCAAGAACTGCGAGCCGTCCATGCCGCGCCCGGCGTAACGGGCTTCGCCATCGCCCCGGCCGGCGGTAAGTTCCAGCAGGGTGTCGGCGTCCGGGGTCCAGCCCACGGCTACGTCGCCGTTCCACTTGTCGTAGCGTGAGCCGACAGTGTCGTTGTTACCGTCCTTGTAGTCATCGGCGTGGGCCTGGTTGCCGATCACCCGCACGTAACCCAGCGGCCCGCCCGCCGCCGCATCGACGACCTTATCGAAGCGCCCGTTGGAGCCGGCCAGGATGCTGGCGTTGACCCGTGTGCCCAACGTGCCGAACTGCTCAGGCTCACGTTCGAACAGGATCGTGCCCGCCGAGGCGCCTGGGCCCCAGAGTACGGTTTGTGGGCCCTTGATCACGGTCAGCTTGTCGTAGGTTTCCGGTGAGATATAGGAAGTGGGCGCGTCCATCCGGCCCGGGCACGCGCCGAGCATCATGCTGCCGTTGGTGAGGATGTTCAGGCGTGAGCCGAACATGCCGCGCAGCACCGGGTCGCCGTTGGTGCCACCGTTGCGCACCAGCGCGAAGCCGGGGATGGTCTTGAGGTAGTCGCCACCATCGCTGGCGGGCACCGGTTGGCGCGGGTCCTTGGGGTTGGTGACGATCGTCAGCGGCGAGCTGGGGGCGATCGCGGTGATCACCGTGGGGCTCAGTTCGTTGTCGGGCTGGTCGGCGTGGGCCTGTGGAACCAGCAGCGCGCCACACAGAACGGCGAACACGGGAGTACATCCCAAGCGGGTGTCAGCAGAAAACCTGGACATGAAAAATTCCATCATTCATTCGTAAACAACACGGCCAGCAGCCTGCGGCTGTCTGTCTAAAGTCGGCCGGGGTGAAGTAACGGTGTGAAGGGCTTACGCGATGATGGGTGGGGCGCGACTACGGGCGCCGGGGAACACGGTTTGCCGGGCATGGCCCAGGCGTGGCGCGGGAGTTATGGCATTGGCGGGCGGCGGGCTGGCGAGGGTGACGAATGACACGCTGCCAGGCAGCGCCGGGCAACTGAAGAGCAGGCTGCAATAGCCGCACTTTTCCCAGAGCACGTGGTGTTCGTCGGGGGCCTTGTTGTGGTCGGTCGCAGGCTTTACGTCGCCATGGCAGCTCGGGGCGTCCATGGACATTTCCATGGACATGCCGGCGTGATGATCCATCGGCATCGCTTGGGAAATCAGCGGACCGATAAAGATCATCAGCATGGCGAACAGGCTGATCCAGCTGCCGCGCAGCAGGCTCATTGGCTTACGGCGGGGCGGGGACAACCTGGCGCGAGTGGCGCCCATGAAGGTTTATCTACTGGGCGTGCATGTGCTCATGGCCGGCCATGGGCGGTTGCTTCTGCACCGACACTTCCACCTTCACCGGCCCGGCTTTCTCGAAATTCAGGGTCAGCGGGAAATGCTGGCCGTCGCGCAATACGCTGCGGTCCTTCAGGCCCAGCAGCATCACGTGGTAGGCCATGGGCGCGAATGTCAGGTCACCTTTGGCCGGCACCGCGACGCTGGTCACCTGCTGCATCTTCATCAAATCGCCCTGCATCACATGCTCATGCAGCTCGGCCTTGGCGGCCACGGGCGTGTCGACGCTGAGCAGGCGATCCGCATTCTCACCCTGGTTATGAATCACGAAATACGCCGCGACGGTTGGCGCGTTGGGCGGCAGTTCCTGGGACCAGGGTTCGCTGACCACCAGTTCGCCGACCTTGAAGTCTTCGGCATTGGCAGCAGCACACACCGGCAGCAACAACGCAGCCAGAAGCAGGGAAGATTTGAGCATGGCAGTTCTCCAGAACGGTTCTAAACGCAGTTCACTTGCGAAGAAATCAGACCGTTGGGGAGGCGCGGGGGTTAAGGCTCGGCCATTGCTGGCGCGGGGTGGGGGATTGTAGCGACGGCGGTGGCAGGTCTTGCACCGCGTCGAATCTTGCGAAATACAGTGTTGGTGAGTGCCCCGGCAATGCCACTAATGGCGCCGAGCCCGAGCAGCACCAGCAATGCTGCATGGTGGAGTGATCGTCCTGCTGCGGCGCCGGAATGTCCAGCTTGCCCAGGGCAATCGCCGTCAGCTTTGTACCGTTGGAAGAACAGAAACTGCCCCACAACAGCTGGTCGAGGGAATTGTTCGAACGCTGCATCGCCCCGGCCATCGGCATGGCAAACGCATTGAACAGCACTGCAAAGCAGGCGATCCAGGCAAATGCAAAGCGTTGACGGGCCATGGCGGACAATCCGTAGGGTTAATCGATCAGGTGCGTATTTAGCCTGATCGGGGGGGATAAGTAAAAAGGGACGGTGTGGTTTGGTGTCGCAGTGCTGGGGTTCAGGATAGACGGGAATCAAGGATTTCCATTCTTTTCAAATGGGCCGCGATGTTCAGTGCGACAGCTGAACGCTGTGGGAGCTGGCTTGCCTGCGATACAGGCGACTCGGTCTTCCTGCTGGATCGAGGTGATGCTATCGCAGGCAAGCCAGCTCCCACAGTTTGGATTGTTTCCGATTCGAATGTGGAGGCCCTCCACAGAAATTTCCGACAGTGATTTGAGGTTGTCCCTAGGAAACGCAATCTCTAGTCTCCGTACACCGCTGCAAACTCAGCGGTCGGGCGTCGCGGCCCGGATTTCTTCAGACGCAAAAGCGTCATCGTGTCCTTTCAGTTGGCGCTTTTTTATCGTCTACTGTGCGGCACTATGGTGGCTGTGCGCGGGATACCTTCGGGTATGCCGGTGTTCTGGAGAGCCGGTCCGCGAACCCGCGTACAGCTACCACCCCATCGCATCGCGGCGATCAGTGGTAGCTCCTTTGTACTTCTCCGGAGCTTCACAATGATTAAACCTACCCCCAATCCCCCCTTTCGGCTGTTCACCGTAGCCGATGGAATCAGCACCGAAGACCTGTTGGTCAACCTCATTGAAACACTTGCCTCGGCCAACGCGCTGAGTTGCGACTTGGCGTTTAGCCTGGAAGGATCGAAGCGAGAGGAGTTGTTGGGTGTCGCTCAGTTGATCGAACTGGCGGAGTTGCTGGCTGATCGGGTGCACGATGCAGCCGGACAGACGGCCGCCGCGAGGAGCTAACTGACCGACGCAGATTAGTGTGGGAGCTGGCTTGCCTGCGATGGCATCGCTGCGGTGTATCTGAACGACTGCGTCGTCTGTATCGCAGGCAAGCCAGCTCCCACATTTGTTTCGTGTTGCGTCATACAGACTGGAATGCTTCCAGTACCGAGTTGACGGTCGTGAACTCCCGATCCACCTGCGCCAACACCGGCCGCTTCAACACCAACACCGGCACCCCACGCTCCCTTGCCACTTCCAACTTCGGCTCCGTGGCGCTGCTGCCGCTGTTCTTGCTGATCAGCACATCAATCTGCCGCCGCTCGAACAACGCCCGCTCATCCTCGATCAGAAATGGCCCACGGGCGCCGATCACTTCGCAGCGTTCATTGCCGGGGTACACATCCAGTGCGCGCAGCGTCCAGAACTGCTCGGCGGGGATTTCGTCGAGGTGTTGCAACGGTTCGCGGCCCAACGTGAACAGCGGTCGCTTGAATGGCTTGAGCGCTTCGATCAACTCCGCCCAGTCACTGACTTCGCGCCAGTCATCACCGGCCTGTGGCTGCCACGCCGGGCGGCGCAGGGCCCAGCAGGCAACGCCGCACAAACCGGCGGCGCGAGCGGCGTTGGCGCTGATCTGCGCGGCATACGGATGAGTGGCGTCCAGCACCAGCTCAATGCCTTCTTCACGAATAAATTGCGCCAGGCCTTCAGCGCCGCCATAGCCGCCGACGCGCACCTGGCACGTAAGGTCGCTCGGAACGCGGCCGACGCCCGCCAGGCTGTAGATGTGCTCGGGCCCCAGTGTGCGGGCGATGGCGAGGGCTTCCGTCACACCGCCTAACAGCAGGATGCGTTTCATAGCGGCTTGATCACTTCCAGCAGGGTGATCGGCAGCGCCTGGCGCCAGGTATCAAAGTCCCCCAGTGGCTGGGCCTGGGCCACATGAATGCGGGTGAGTTCGCCGCCGTGTTGTTCGCGCCAGGCCATCAGGGTCATTTCGCTTTGCAGGGTCACGGCGTTGGCCACCAGCCGGCCGCCGGGGCGCAAGTGGTGCCAGCAGGTGTCGAGCACGCCGTCGCGGGTCACGCCGCCGCCGATGAAGATCGCGTCGGGCGCTTCCAGGCCTGCGAGTGCGTGGGGCGCGGTGCCGCGAATCAACTGCAGGCCGGGTACGCCAAGGGCATCACGGTTGTGTTCGATCAACCGTTGCCGCCCGTCGTCGGCCTCGATGGCCAGCGCGCGGCAACTGGGATGGGCACGCATCCATTCGATCCCGATGGAGCCGCTGCCCGCGCCCACGTCCCACAGCAGTTCACCGGGCATTGGCGCGAGGCGGGCGAGCGTCATGGCGCGCACGTCGCGCTTGGTCAGTTGGCCGTCGTGCTTGAACGCCGAGTCCGGCAGCCCGGCCAGGCGGGACAGGCGCGGTGTGTTGGCGTCGGCCACGCAGTCGATGGCCACCAGGTTCAATGCGGCAATCGGTTCGCCTGGCCAATCCCGGGCGATGCCGTCGACGCGGCGCTCATCCGGGCCGCCCAGATGTTCAAACACGCTCAGGCGACTTGCGCCAAACCCGCGCTCGGCCAACTGCGCAGCCATCGCCGCCGGGCTCTGGCCGTCATTGCTCAACACCAGCACACGCACGCCGCTGGCCAGATGCACATTCAGCGCCGCCAACGGCCGCGCAACCACCGACAGCGTCACCACGTCCTGCAACGGCCAGCCCAACCGCGCCGCCACCAGGGACACGGAGGAGGGCGCGGGCAGAATCAGCAGCTCATCGGCTGGAATGTGTCGCGCCAGGCTCGCGCCCACGCCATAGAACATCGGGTCGCCGCTGGCCAGCACACACACCGCTTCGCCGCGTTTGGCCAACACAGGGTCCAGGGAAAACGGGCTGGGCCACAATTGGCGTTCGCCACGGATACACACCGGCAACAGGTCCAACTGACGTTGGCCGCCTACAATTATCGAGGCGCGCAACAGGGCGTGCCGGGCGTTTCTGCCCAAGCCCTTGAAGCCGTCTTCACCGATGCCTACTACCGTCAGCCAGGGCGACATATGAATTCCTTGAACGACATCCGACGGGCAGGCTTTTCATGCCGCCGGACAAAGCAGGCATAATACCGCGCCTTTACCCGTGAACCGGTAGCCCTGTGAAACCAACACCACTGTCCACTACCTTGCGCCCCTCGGCTTGTCCGGGGTTGCTGCGTATTGTCCAGGCGTTGGATGGCGGGATTTGCCGGATCAAACTGGCCGGTGGTTCGATCAGCGCCAAGCAGGCATTTGCCGTCGCAGAAGCGGCCCAGGCCCATGCCGGCGGGGTGATCGAGGCGACCAACCGCGCCAACCTGCAAATTCGCGGGATAGGCGCCGGGCAAGACGCGCTGATCGCTGCCCTGCTGGCCGCTGACCTGGGCCCCAAGAGCGCCGCCGGGGACGATGTGCGCAACCTGATGCTCAGTCCCAGCGCCGGCATCGACCGCGACATGCTGTTCGATACCCGGCTGTTGGCGGACCAGATCCTCGCCACCCTGGAAACCCACCCGCGTTTCCACGAGTTGTCGGCCAAGTTCGCAGTGCAACTGGACGGTGGTGAAGCGCTGGCCATGCTCGAACATCATCACGACCTGTGGCTGTCGGCGTTCGACACCCATGGCGAGACGCTGTTGGCGTTCGGCCTGGCAGGCTGCCCGGCGCAGGATGCGGCATTGGCCGCAGTGCCTTTAGCGCAAGGCCATGCATTGGTGGTGGCGGTGCTGGAGCTGTTCCTTGAACTGGCCCGGCCGGATCAAACCCGTATGCGGCACCTGCTGGCCGAAACACCTGTGGATAACTTTCTCGGGCGGCTAAACCTGCCATTGCAGGCAGTTGACGGCTTTTCACGGCGCACCAACCCCGCGCCGCTGTACCTGGGAAGTTATCCACAGCGCCAAAAAAATCAGGTCTACGTCGCCGCCGTTGCGCCCTTGGGCCGCCTGGATTCGGCGATGCTCAGGGGCGCCGCGCAACTGGCGGTCGAGCATGGCGACGCCACCCTGCGTTTCACACCATGGCAAGGCCTGCTGCTGCCCAATGTCCGGGAGGCGGCGGCTGTCACCGAGCGCCTGGAACAGCTTGGTTTTCTGTGTTCAGTGGACCACCCCCTGGCGCGCCTGATCGCCTGCACCGGTGCAAGCGGTTGCGCCAAAGGCCTGGCAAACACCAAGGCCGATGCCCTGCAACTGGCGACGCTTGCGCCCGGCCACAGCGTGCACCTGTCCGGCTGTTCACGGTCCTGCGCCGCTGCGCACACCGCGCCGGTCACGTTGCTGGCCGTGAGCCCCGGCCATTACGACCTCTATTTTCGCGATGCAGGCCAACCCGGTTTCGGTCGCCTGCACGCGCGCACTCTTTCTATTGAAGCGGCGGGCGCCTTGTTACGCGCCCACCCACGGAGCAACACCGATGATTGATTACATCCGCGACGGTCAGGAGATCTATCGCAACTCCTTCGCGATCATTCGCGCAGAAGCCAAGTTGGATCGCATTCCTGCCGACCTGGAAAAACTCGCCGTGCGGGTAATTCATGCCTGCGGCATGGTCGATGCCATCGACGGCCTGCAATTTTCCGAAGGTGCCGGCAAGGCCGGTCGTGAAGCGCTGGCGGCTGGTGCGCCGATCTTGTGTGATGCGCGGATGGTTTGCGAAGGCGTGACCCGCACCCGCCTGCCTGCCAACAACCCGGTGATCTGCACCCTGCGCGATGACAGCGTGCCGGAGCTGGCGCGTGAGCTGGGCAACACCCGCTCCGCCGCCGCCCTGGAATTGTGGCGCCCGCACCTGGAAGGCAGTGTGGTGGTGATCGGCAATGCGCCGACTGCCTTGTTCTACCTGCTGGAAATGCTCGACGCCGGCGCGCCAAAACCTGCACTGATCCTCGGGTTCCCGGTGGGGTTTGTTGGCGCCGCCGAATCCAAGGCTATGCTTGCCGCAGACAGCCGTGGCGTACCGTTCGTAATCATGCAGGGCCGCCTGGGCGGCAGTGCGATGGCGGCCGCTGCGGTCAACGCCTTGGCCACGGAGGTCGAATAATGCCGGCACGCGGACGTTTGATTGGCCTGGGCGTAGGCCCCGGTGACCCGGAACTTATTACCCTCAAGGCCCTGCGCCTGCTGCGTGAATCGCCGGTGGTGGCGTACTTCGTGGCCAAGGGCAAAAAGGGCAACGCCTTCGGCATCATCGAAGACCATTTGGTGCCACAGCAAACCCTGATGCCGCTGGTGTACCCGGTGACCACTGAAGTTCTGCCGGCGCCGCTGTCCTACGAGCAGGTGATCAGCGATTTCTACGACACCGCCAGTGTCGATGTTGCCGCGCACCTGGACGCCGGGCGCGATGTGGCGGTGATTTGCGAAGGCGACCCGTTCTTCTACGGCTCCTACATGTATTTGCATGACCGCCTGGCCGAGCACTACGAAGCCCAGGTGATCCCGGGCGTGTGCTCGATGCTTGGTGGTGCGTCGGTGCTGGGCGCACCGCTGGTGTATCGCAACCAGAGCCTGTCGGTGCTCTCCGGCGTGTTGCCCCATGACGAGCTCAAGCGGCGCCTGGCGGATGCCGATGCGGCGGTGATCATGAAGCTGGGGCGCAACTTCACCAAGGTGCGCCAGGTATTGGAAGAGTTGGGGTTGGCGAACCGGGCGTTGTACGTCGAGCGCGCGACCATGGCCAATCAGAAAATCGTTGCCCTGAGCGACGTCGATCCAACGTCCTCGCCGTACTTCTCGCTGATCATCGTTCCCGGCGAAAGGTGGCAAGGCTGATGACGGCTCCCGCGATTGTCATCCTGGGGCAGGGCAGCCTCGCCACTGCCCGGGCTATCCAGCAGCTGTACCCCGACGCGTTGATCCACGGCCTGGCCGGACGGGTCGAGGGCGCAGATCAGGCCTATAACGAATTCGGCGCTACCGTGCGCCAGCTGTATCAACAGGGCACGCCGATTATCGCGTTGTGCGCCGCCGGGATTGTGATCCGCACCCTGGCGCCGCTGTTGTTGGAGAAAGGCGTCGAGCCTGCCGTGCTGGCGGTCGCCGAAGACGGCAGCGCGGTCGTGCCGTTGCTTGGTGGCCTCGGTGGCGTGAACGTGCTGGCGCGGGAAATTGCCGCCGCCTTGGGCGTTGCCGCGGCGATCACTACCAGTGGCGAGCTGCGTTTCGGCACCTGCCTGCTCAACCCGCCCAGCGGTTATCAACTGGGTGATCTGGAGTTGGGCAAGCGTTTCGTTTCCGACTTGCTGGCGGGTGAGTCGGTGCGTATCGAAGGCGCCGCGCCGTGGCTGGATCAGGCCAACTTGCCGCAGGATCAGTTGGCGCGCCTGGCGATTCACGTCGGCAGCGCCGAGCGCGCGCCTGCGCCGAACGAGCTGCTGATTTATCCAAAGAATGTGCTGGTCACCTGCCAGCCGGGGCCGCAATTGGCCGCGCGCATTCGTGCGGCGTTGCAGGACGCAGGGCTCGCGGTGCAGTCCCTGGCGTGTTTGCTGGCGGCTGAAACCGAGATGGCCGATTCGTCGTTGCAGGAGGCTTCAATCGAGTTGGGCGTGCCGTTGCGCTTCGCCGGTTTGGCGACCCAGGCGGACATCGCCATTACGGTGGCCGGTGCACCCCTGGACCTGTCCTTGCTCGGTCGCCCCCGTGGGCGCCTGGCGGTCATCGGTCTGGGCCCCGGCGCTGCCGAACTGATGGTGCCGGCGGTCAAGGCCGAACTGGCCCGCTGCACCGATGTGCTGGGTTACGAAACCTATGTACGCATGGCCGGGCCGTTCCGCCCGGACCAGGTCCAGCATTGCACCGATAACCGCGAAGAGATGCAGCGCGCCCGTCACGCCTTTGAGTTGGCGGCGCAGGGGCGTTCGGTGGTGGTGGTGTCCTCGGGTGACCCGGGGGTGTTTGCCATGGCGGCTGCGGTGATCGAGGCCTTGCACGACTCCAGCGACCCGGCCTGGCATCAGGTCGACCTGGAGATCTTGCCGGGGGTGTCGGCCTCACTCGCCACCGCTGCGCAGGCGGGTGCACCGCTGGGGCATGACTTCTGTGTGATGTCGCTGTCGGACAACCTCAAACCGTGGGCAATCATTGAGAAGCGCCTGGACCTGGCCTCCCAGGCCGACCTGGCGCTGGCGTTCTACAATCCGATTTCCCGTGCGCGGCCCTGGCAGTTGGGGCGCGCCCTGGAAATCGTCGCGCAGCATCGCACGGCCGAAACGCCAGTGGTGCTGGGCCGCGATATTGGCCGCCCGGGCCAGACCCTGCGCGTCACGACGCTGGGGCAACTGACGCCGGAGCAGGTGGACATGCGCACCATGGTGCTGATCGGTTCGTCCACCACTTGCGTGTTCCCCCGCGCCGATGGCGGCGAGTGGGTGTATACGCCACGGTGGTATGGCGAGAAGCCCGCCTCCTGAAAAACGCTGGCCCCGCAATGGGGCCACCTTCAAAAAGTCATTCGGTGCTGGAAGAAAGGTCTGCTTGCCGAGCGCTTTTTGCGTCGTGTCGAGTCGTACCTTTCTCTACTCGCTGAAGAAAATTACAGCGTCTGGCCAAACGTCAGGTTCATCCCCAGCATTTACTGAGCGTTGCGGCTCACGGTGATTTTTCCTGCGCAGTGCAGCGCGTTCGTTCGTCAATTTGCAGCTGCTAAAAATCCCTGGCAACTCGACTAGTGTTGGCGTTAAGCCCCATGTTGGGGGTTATGGAGAAATGGCTATGGAGCGAAATGACAGACGAATCAACAGCGCAAAAAGGAGGAAGCTGATTGCCGCTTACCGGCTTCCAGGCGCGTCCAAACCATCACCGGGGTTGAGCCCGTTGGTGACACCTGAGGGGGATGATGAGTTGAATGCGGCGGTAGTGAACAACAGCGTCATGTCGTTCGTGGACGGCATGACCAGCCTTAACAAGGAATACACCCGCAAAAGCTATTTGCTGGCGAGCAGCTACGTCAGCGACGTGTTGCGGATCGCCCGCGGAACAGAGGCCTGGTACAACGAATTCATCAAGGTCATGAGCAGCCTGGGCTGGATGCCGGTCCGGAGCAGTTTCGAGCGGGTGTATACCACCCGCAAAGGGCTGTCGGTGCAGTTGGCGGCCCTGAACCTGGTGGCGGCCACCGTGGCCTCGACGTTCCTGTCGGGGCCGTTGATCAGTGCGCTGCCCAAGTTGGTGGGGGATGCGGTTGAAGCCTTGAAGCAACTCCCGGACTCGTTTGAGTTATTCAAACGAAATACCACCGTGCGTGACGGCGGCGATTTCGGCCTGGCGTCCTGCTCGGAAACCGCGGGGGAGATCTCGATGGTGCTGGTGACCTACAGCTCCCACGGCGTCAGCAAGCAGTTGGGCGTGCCGTTTCTGGAGTGGGACAGTGCGTCAATCGAAGCCTTCAGCGGCCGCACGTGCCTGGTGCTGAACAGCTCGGTGGTCAACGAGGCCACGATTCAACTGCTGCGTGACAGCGCAGGGGACAAGGTCCGCCTGGCCATCGCCAAATACAGGATTTGATCTACGGCACCAGGTAGCCGCGTACCCCGGTGAAGATGATTTGCGCGGCCAGGGCGCACACAAACAACCCCATCAAGCGGCTGACAATCTGCAAGCCCTGGTCGCCGAGGATACGTTCGATACGGTTGGACAGGTACAGCACCACGCCCACCGTAAGGCTGGCCAGGGCAATGCTGAGGATGGCGGTGATCTTGTCGTCCCAATGCGGCTGGCTGACGCCCATCACCAGCAGTGCACCGATGGTGCCGGGGCCGACGGTCAGGGGAATGGTCAGCGGCACGATGGTCACGTCCTGCTGCACGTTGTCGGTCTGCACCGCCGACTTGCCTTGGGCCATGCCCAGCGCCGAGATAAACAGCACACTGCCGGCGCCGATGCGGAAGGCGTCGACGGTGATGCCGAACACACTGAAAATCACCCGGCCGAACAGGTAGAGCAACACGCTCGAGACCAGGGTAGCGAGGGCCACTTTCCAGGCCAGGCGTCGACGTTCCTTGCTGGAGTAGCCGCGGGTCAGGCTGATAAAGCAGGAGAGCACGAAGAAGGGGCTGTAGAGCACCAGCATCTTCAAATAAACGCTGAATAGCACATGGAGCATGGGCGCGGCTCGCGGCGGGGACGTGTGGGGAGTCTATCAGGCGCCACGGAACAAATGTGGGAGCTGGCTTGCCTGCGATGGCGGTGTGTCAGGCACCCATGTGTGTGACTGATACACAGCCATCGCAGGCAAGCCAGCTCCCACAGGGAGATCCTGTTTCGGGTCAGGTAGGTGCGTGCTCTGGCCGCTGTTGGCGCTGCGCCACCCAATACTCCACCAGCTCGCGCAACTGCGACAGCTCCACCGGCTTGGCCATATGCCCATCCATCCCGGCCTGGCGTGCACGCTCTTTATGTTCCGACAGAATGTGCGCTGTCAGTGCCACGATCGGCGTACGAATGCGCTGGTTGCCGACTTCCCACGCCCGCAGTTGCTGGGTGGCAGAGAAGCCATCGAGGATCGGCATTTCACAGTCCATCAACACCAGGTCGTAACGCTGGGCCTTCATCGCCTGCAAGGCTTCTTCGCCGTTGCTGGCGGTGTCGGGCTGCAGGTTGAGCTTGCCAAGCATGCCGCGAATCACCTTGGTGGAGATGCTGTTGTCTTCCGCCACCAGAATCCGGAAATCACTCGGCACCGTCACGGGCGCCGGTGCGCTGATCGCTGGCTGGCGAGGCTGCACCGAGCCCTTGCTGCGTTGAGTCAGCTCGTCGGCCAGGGTGGTCTTGAGGGTGTAGCCGGCCACGGGTTTGGCGAGGATGCGCTTGATCCCGCAGTTGCGCGCGATGATCTTGCTCGGCGCATTGCTGATGCCGGTGAGCATGATCAGCAATATGTCGTGGTTCAGGCTCGGGTCTTCCTTGATCTTCGCTGCCAGTTGCATGCCGGTCATGCCGGGCATGTTCTGGTCCAGCAGCACCACGTCGAAGTAGTCCCGCAGGTGTGCCTTGGTGCGCAGCAGCGCCAGCGCTTCCTTGCCCGAAGGCACGGCACTCACGTTCAGGCCCCAGGCAGTGCATTGCTGCACCAGCACTTTGCGGCAGGTGTCGTTGTCGTCCACCACCAGCACGCGCGCGCCCTTGAGCGGGCCGTCGAGGTCGGAGGTGGGGTGTTCCAGGCGTTCCGGGTCCAGCGGCAAGGTCAGCCACAGGGTGCTGCCCTGTTGGCTGCCACTTTTGATGCCGAACTCGCCGTTCATCAACAGGATCAACTGGCGGGCGATTACCAGGCCCAGATGGCCACTCAAGCGGGTGGCAGACAGGAAGTTCTTGCTGTGCAATTCGCTGTGCAACAGCGCGTCGCGCTCGGCGGCCTCCATCGGCAGGCCGCTGTCTTGCACGGCAATGCGCAGGCGCGGTTTGCTGCTGCGCTCATCCAGCGCCACGACGATCAGCACTTCGCCTTCATCGGTTTTTTGCAGGGCGTTTTCCAGCAGGCTCAACAGCGCCTGGCGCAGGCGTGTCGGGTCGCCGCTGATCACCCGTGGCACTTGTGGCTGGATAAAGCTGATCAGCTCGACGTTCTGCTGCTCGGCCTTGGCGCGGAAAATACTCAGGCAGTCTTCGATCAGCGCGTTGAGGTCGAACTGCACGTCGTCCAGCTCGATCTGCCCGGATTCGAGCTTGGAGATGTCGAGAATCTCGTTGATCAGGGTGAGCAGTTCATTGCCGGCGCTGTGGATGGTTTGCACGTAGTCGCGCTGCTTGACCGATAGCGGCGTGCCCAACAGCAATTCGGTCATGCCCAGCACGCCGTTCATGGGCGTGCGGATTTCGTGGCTGATCTTGGCCAGGAACTCGGCCTTGGCGGCGATTTCGGCATTGCTGGCCGCCAGGTCACGGCTGAGGCTGAAGTTGTCTTCGGTGATGGCGCGCTGGCGTTCGCCCAGGGCCAGGCTCATCAACAGGCCGCTGAGGCAGATAAAACCGAGCAGGGTGACGATCAAACCTTGCGGCGCCACCAACGTCAGGCCCAGCAACGCCGGCAGGATAATCAGCGTGCCGATGTTGAAGATCACCATCGCCAGCATGAACAGCCGCGCCGGGCGATACCCTTTTTGCCAATGATAGGCCGAGACAAACAGCATGCTCAACCCGGCCAGCGCCACCAGGGCGTAGGTGATGATGTTCAGCGGCAGGGTGTTGACGAACAGCAGCAACAGGCCGGTCAGGACGATCAGCAGGATGTCGGCCATCAACAGTTTGTTCAGCGGATGCGGGCCCAGGGGCGCAAAGAAGCGGTAGGCAAACATCAGCCCGCACGGCGCCGTCAGCAGCAGGGCGAGGTAGGCGCCGGGGGTTTGTATCGCGTGCCAGTTCGGCAGCCACGGCCCCACCACATTGAGCAATAGCGCCAAACTGAGCAGTAACAGTAGCTCGCAGGCGGCAAGCCACAGGCTGCTGCGGGAGCGATGGTAGGCGTAGCGGGTCAGGTTGTGCAGGATCAGCATCACCAGGCAGCCGAACAGCAGCCCGTAGATCAGCGTCTGGTTCTGGTTGGCCGCGGCCAGCACCGCGGGCTCCAGGGTGATGTACGGGCGCAGCTCGTGTTCCGAGACCATGCGCAGGTACACATCCAGCGGCTTCTGGCTTTGCGGCATCGGCAGCATGAAGTCGCTGCTGGGCAGCGGGCGCTCGGCCTGGGGCTGGCGGGTGCCGGTGGCTTGTTGCTCCACCAGGGTGTCGCCGTCGAGCACGTACAGGTTCAGGTGTGACAGGTCAGGGGCGAATACCCGCAGCACTTGCTCGTGCTTGCCAGGTTGCAGCCTGAAGCGTACCCACAGCGCGCCGTCCGGTTGCGCGGCGGTAATCCGGTCGAGTTCGATGGGGCTGAATTGATTGATGTAGCGGGGCGAGCGGATATCGCTCAGTTGCAGATCGGCCTGTTCATCAAGCAATACCGCCCAGCCACTGCCTTGTGCGGCGGCCTGGGCCGGTAGCAAGCAGAGCAAGGTCAGCAGACTGACAGTGAAACCTATGGCGATCCTGAGCCAGCGCACGGCGAAATCCCTTCGTAGGTTGATGCATGGGTATAACTATGCGCGGGGCCACAAGCGTAGGGCAAGGGCCAAGGGCCCCTGCCTAACCGAACGGATAGCTGTTTACTGACTCTCGCCACGCTCGCGGGCAATGGCACGGTAGCCAATGTCGGTGCGGTAGAAGCAGCCCTTCCAGTCGATTTTCGCCGCCAGCCTGTAAGCCTGTTGCTGGGCGGTATCTACACTGCTGCCCATGGCGGTTGCGCACAACACGCGACCACCGGCGGTGACCACCTTGCCATCCTTGAGCGCGGTGCCCGCATGGAACACCTTGCCTTCCAGCGTAGCAGCCGCATCCAGACCTTCAATCACATCGCCCTTGGCGTAGTCGGCCGGGTAGCCGCCGGCGGCCAGCACGATGCCGACGCTTGGGCGTGGGTCCCACTGGGCTTCGACCTTGTCCAGGGCCTGGGCCAATGCTGCTTCCACCAACAGCACCAGGCTCGATTGCAGGCGCAGCATGATCGGTTGAGTTTCCGGATCGCCGAAGCGGCAGTTGAACTCGATGACTTTCGGGTTGCCGGCCTTGTCGATCATCAAGCCGGCGTACAGGAAACCGGTGTACACATTGCCTTCATCCGCCATGCCGCGCACGGTTGGCCAGATCACCAGGTCCATCACACGTTTGTGCACTTGCGCGGTAACTACCGGGGCGGGAGAGTAAGCACCCATGCCGCCGGTGTTCGGGCCGCTGTCGCCGTCGCCGACGCGTTTGTGGTCCTGGCTGGTGGCCATCGGCAACACGTTCTTGCCGTCGACCATCACGATGAAACTGGCTTCTTCGCCGTCGAGGAACTCTTCGATTACTACGCGCGAACCGGCTTCGCCAAACGCGTTGCCGGCGAGCATGTCGCGCACGGCGTCTTCGGCTTCGGCCAGGGTCATGGCCACGATCACGCCTTTACCGGCGGCAAGGCCGTCGGCCTTGATCACGATCGGTGCACCGACTTCGCGCAGGTAAGCCAGGGCTGGCTCGATCTCGGTGAAGTTCTGGTAGTCGGCAGTCGGGATCTTGTGGCGCGCCAGGAAATCCTTGGTGAACGCTTTCGAACCTTCCAGCTGGGCCGCGCCGGCGGTTGGGCCGAAGCAGTCCAGGTTACGGCTGCGGAACAGGTCCACCACGCCGGCAACCAAGGGTACTTCCGGACCGACGATGGTCAGGGACACGTTTTTCTCTGCGAAATCTGCCAACTGCTCAAGGGCCAATACGTCGATGGCGACGTTTTCGCACTTGGCTTCAATGGCGGTGCCGGCATTACCGGGTGCGACGAAAACTTTCTGGACGCGCGGGTCCTGGGCAACTTTCCAGGCCAGGGCGTGTTCACGGCCACCGCTGCCAATGATCAAAACATTCATTTCAAAAACCTCGGATGACGCTGAATTCTGAAGACCACAGTGGGGGGCTTTTCTGTGGGAGCTGGCTTGCCTGCGATGCTGGCGCCTCGGTGTATCAGGTGCACCGAGGTGATGCTATCGCAGGCAAGCCAGCTCCCACAGGAGCTGGTGCCCACCAGTCAATTGGATCAGTGGCGGAAGTGACGCATGCCAGTGAAGACCATGGCGATGCCGGCTTCATCCGCCGCTGCAATCACTTCTGCATCACGCATCGAGCCGCCCGGTTGGATCACGGCGGTCACACCGGCTTTCGCGGCGTTGTCCAGGCCATCACGGAACGGGAAGAATGCATCCGATGCCATCACCGAACCCTGCACCTGCAGGCCGGCGTGCTCGGCCTTAATCGCAGCGATACGTGCCGAGTTCACACGGCTCATCTGGCCGGCGCCGACACCGATGGTCTGGCGGTTCTTGGCGTAGACAATGGCGTTGGATTTAACGTACTTGGCGACTTTCCAGGCGAAGATCAGGTCGTTGATTTCCTGTTCGGTCGGGGCGCGCTTGGTCACCACCTTCAGGTCTTCGCTGCCGATCATGCCGATGTCGCGGCTCTGTACCAGCAAGCCGCCGTTGACGCGCTTGTAGTCCCAGGCTGCGGCACGGTCAGCCGACCATTCGCCGCAGGCCAGCAGGCGCACATTGGCCTTGGCTGCGACGATGGCGCGGGCCTCTTCGCTGACGGACGGGGCAATGATCACTTCAACGAACTGACGCTCGACGATTGCCTTGGCGGTCTCGGCGTCCAGTTCACGGTTGAACGCGATGATGCCGCCGAAGGCCGACTCGGTGTCGGTGGCGTAGGCCAGTTCGTACGCCTGGCGGATACCGCCTTCGGCGTCGGGGCTCACGGCCACGCCGCACGGGTTGGCGTGCTTGACGATCACGCAGGCTGGCTTGACGAAGCTCTTCACACATTCCAGCGCGGCGTCGGTGTCGGCCACGTTGTTGTAGGACAGCTCTTTGCCTTGCAGTTGGGTCGCGGTGGCGATCCCGACTTCGGCCGGTTTGGCTTCAACGTAGAACGCCGCGCTCTGGTGCGGGTTCTCGCCGTAGCGCATTTCCTGGGCCTTGATGAACTGGCTGTTGAAGGTGCGCGGGAACTGGCTGCGGCCTTCTGTGCTGAGGGTTTCAGCCGCCTGGTTCACGGTGCCCATGTAGTTGGCGATCATGCCGTCGTAGGCGGCGGTGTGTTCGAAGGCCTTGAGCATCAGGTCGAAGCGCTGGGCGTAGGTCAGGCCGCCGGCTTTCAGGCTCTCCAGGACGTTGGCGTAGTCGCTGGCGTTCACCACGATGGCCACGTCTTTGTGGTTCTTGGCTGCCGAGCGAACCATGGTCGGGCCGCCGATGTCGATGTTTTCGATGGCGGTCGGCAGGTCGCAGCCTGGCTTGTCGATGGTGGCTTGGAACGGGTACAGGTTAACGGCCGCCAGGTCGATCGGCTTGATGCCGTGTTCGGTCATGATGGCGTCGTCGATACCGCGACGACCGAGGATCCCGCCGTGGATTTTCGGGTGCAGGGTCTTGACCCGACCGTCCATCATTTCTGCGAAACCGGTGTAGTCCGCCACTTCCACTGCGGCCACGCCGTTGTCCTGCAGCAGTTTGAAGGTCCCGCCGGTGGAAAGAATCTCCACGCCCAGGGCTTCCAGCTCCCGGGCAAATTCGAGGATCCCGGTCTTGTCTGAGACACTGATCAAGGCGCGGCGGATCGGCAGGCGGGTAGTCTGGTCGGTCATTTCAATTTCCATCAAAAGCAAAGGAGTCAGCAAAAAAGGCGTCCGTTTTTACGCGGGCGCCTTTCTGGTTTGATTGAATGCTTACAGCAAATCGTACTGCTTGAGTTTCTTGCGCAGCGTGCCACGGTTAAGGCCCAGCAGCTCACTGGCCTTGGTCTGGTTGCCCTTGACGTAGTTCATCACGCTTTCGAGCAACGGCGCTTCGACTTCGGAGAGCACCAGGTTGTACACGTCCGTGACGGCAGCGCCCTCAAGGTGGGCGAAATAATTGTGCAGCGCCTTCTCGACACTCCCGCGAAGGGTCTGGCCTTCTTCGCTCGGCGTGTTGAGGTGCTGTTTCAAATTGACGTTGTCGCTCACGGGTGTTGTTCCACTCACTAAAGTCTCGGTCATCATCGTCATGCGGCCACCCCTTCTCCGTCCCCTGTCACCAGGCTCTTGTAACGCTCGCAAAAGAATTCACGAACGTTGGCGCACTGTGCTTCCGTATCATCCAAACGATTGAAGTGGGCGCGAAACTCCCTGGCGCCCGGCAAGGTTGCGAGATACCAGCCCACATGCTTGCGAGCAATGCGTACTCCCATCACGTCTCCGTAGAAGGCGTGCAGGGCGGCCAGATGCTCTAGCAGAATACGTTCCACCTCGATCAGCTCCGGTGCCGGCAATACTTCGCCGGTACGCAGAAAATGCTCGATCTCACGGAAAATCCACGGCCGCCCCTGGGCAGCCCGGCCAATCAACAGGCCATCGGCGCCGGTCGCGTGCAGCACGCGCCGGGCTTTCTCGGCTGAATCGATGTCGCCGTTGGCAAAGACGGGAATCGACACCGCCTGCTTGATCGCGGCAATGGTGTCGTACTCGGCTTCACCGGTGTAAAGGTCGGCGCGGGTGCGGCCATGCACCGCCAGCGCTGTAATGCCCGCCTGCTCGGCGATCTTCGCCACCGTCAGGCCATTTTTGTTGTCCCGGTCCCAGCCGGTGCGGATCTTCAGGGTGACCGGCACATCCACTGCAGCGACAACGGCATGCAGGATCTCGCTCACCAACTGCTCATCCTTCAACAGGGCAGAGCCTGCGGCCTTGTTACAGACCTTCTTGGCCGGGCACCCCATGTTGATATCAATAATCTGCGCGCCCAACTCCACGTTGGCCCGGGCCGCGTCCGCCAGCATCTGCGCATCACCGCCGGCGATCTGTACCGAGCGGGGCTCGGGATCACCTTCGTGGATCATGCGCATCCGCGATTTGCGGGTGTTCCACAAGCTCATGTCGCTGGTGACCATTTCCGAGACTACAAGCCCTGCGCCCAAACGCTTGCAAAGCTGACGAAAGGGCTGGTCGGTGACGCCCGCCATCGGGGCGAGGATCAAGCCGTTGTGCAATGTGTATGGGCCGATGCGTACCGCCGACATAGGACTTCCCTGTTGTGGGGCCGGATCATTAGAGTTCGAAAAAGGGTTGGCATGATACCCGCTCTCGATGACTGGATAAAGGCTGAATTGGATAAAATCTGAACAGTTATTTTCTTATCGCCGCCGGTTTGATCCAGGGCGGCGCAGTCAATAATCTGCCGTCAAACCCCGGCCGGTGAACCGTTTCACTCGGGAGAGTGGAAGCTCAGGCTGTAATTCACCGCTTTGTTGCCCGGGTCGAGGATGTCCAGGGCAATGTGGATCGGCGTCTGCGAGGGCATCTCGGTCTGGCCTGCCAACTCGCCGCTGAGGTACTCGGCGGGCTTGAAGCGACGACTGGCGATCATGCTCCCGTTCATGTCGGCAAAGCGTAGCTCCAGCAGCGGGAACGGTTGGGAGAATGTCGCGCGGTTATAGATGATCGCGTCCACCACCAGGGCGCCGGCAAACTCCGGGTGGCTGCGCACCACCAGGTTGCTGCTCTTGATGTGGGCGATATCGACGCGTGATGGCACGGTGCAGCCCAGTTTTGGGCACAGTTCCTGGAACCACGGACGGTAGGCGTCCTGGCGTGCCAGGTCATCGAATTGGTAGGCGATGTATTGTCCCGCCAGGCCGGCGGCGGCCAGCAGCACCAGCAGGCCCCACAACAGGCGGCGACCCCAGCCGGAGGAGCGCTTCTGGGAATACAGGTGCAGCGGGTCGTCTTCCAGGTCTTGCAGCATGTCGTCGTGGGCGCTGGCCTCGGTGCGAGGGCGCTTGCGTTTGGGCTGCGGGCGTTCGGGTTGTTCGGGTTCGGGCTCGACTGTTTCGGCGGTTACCGGTGGGTCGAGTTCGTCATCGGCGGTGCTTGCGTGCAGCGGCGGCTCGTCGTCCGGCTCAACGGCTTCAAACGACATCGAGGGCTCGGTGCGCTTGGGTTTGCCGGGTGCTGCCTTGGCGGGTTGCGGTTCGCCGTCGGGTGGTTGCGGGGCTTGCGCCCGTTCATCGCGCGGCTCACTGAACAGGCTGGCGGCCCATTGCTCTTCCTCGGCCTTGGCCGTGTCACGGCTGGCGCTGAGGGCGTCTTCTTTTTGCCGGCGGTCGGCGCCGTGTTGGCGACGGTCTGCACCCACGGGCTGTGTGTGCTGGATCTCGCGACGTTCCAGCTTGGCCAGTTCTTCGTCCAGGTCCAAATTGTCCAGGTCCAGCTCTTCGGCGGTCCATTGCTTTTGGCTGATGGCCCGTGGCGCCTCGGGTGGCGGTTCTACCGCTGCCGGTGGCTGGGGCGCGGGCGCACTGGCGCGTTGCTCCAGCAGTTGGCGCGCGGCGTTGAACACTTGCAGGCATGAGCCGCAGCGCACCACGCCACGGGCCACGCTCAATTGAGCGTGGCTGACGCGAAAGCGTGCTTGGCAGTGTGGGCACTGGGTGACGAAACTGTCGGTCATGCGGCCATCCGATTCATGCAGGCGCTCATTCTAGCGCCGACGACCACTGATGCGTACCCAGCCATCGCGGTTGGCGATCGGATCCAGCTCAAAATCCTGGGCGTAGGCGGCGGCAACGTCTTCGCCCTGTTCGGCGAGGATGCCCGACAGCGCCAGGCGCCCGCCCGGTTTGACCAGGCTCGACAGCTGCGGCGCCAGTGAAACCAGTGGCCCGGCGAGGATATTGGCCACCAGCACGTCGGCTTGCACTTGGGGCAATTGCTCCGGCAGGTACAGCGGGAATTTCTCTTCAGCGATGTTATTGCGCCCGGCGTTATCGCGGGAGGCTTCCAGGGCTTGCACGTCGATATCGGTACCGACCGCTTCCTTGGCGCCCAGCAGCAGGGCGGCGATTGCCAGAATCCCCGAGCCGCAGCCGAAGTCCAGCACGTTGCAGTCTTGCAGGTCCTGGCCGTCGAGCCATTCCAGGCACAGGGCGGTGGTGGGGTGGGTGCCGGTGCCGAACGCCAGGCCCGGGTCCAGCAGCAGGTTCACGGCGTCAGGCTCGGGGGCGGCGTGCCAGCTCGGCACGATCCACAGGCGCTGGCCAAAACGCATCGGCTGGAAGTTGTCCATCCAACTGCGTTCCCAGTCCTGGTCTTCGATGATTTCGCTGTGGTGCTCCGGCAGCGGGCCGCCGGTGAGCAGTTCCATATGGGCCAGGACGCTAGCGGCATCGGTGCCGTCTTCGAACAAGGCCAGCAAGTGGGTGTGGGACCACAGCGGGGTGGTGTTCAGCTCGGGTTCGAAGATCGGCTGGTCTTCGGCGTCCATGAAGGTCACCGACACGGCGCCCACTTCGAGGAACGCGTCTTCGTAGGTTTCGGCTTGTTCTGGGCTGATGGCGAGACGGACTTGCAGCCAAGGCATGGCGGGCACCTTTGAAAAAAATGAGTGTGCAGCGGGGTGGGGCTGCGAAAGCGCGCAAGTTTACGCGAGCGGCGGGCAGAAGACGACACCACTGACTGAACGCAGGCTAAATGTGGGAGCTGGCTTGCCTGCGATAGCGGAGTGTCAGCGGAGCATTACCTCACTGATCCACCGCCATCGCAGGCAAGCCAGCTCCCACAGGGTTTTGTGGTGTTTTTTGTATCCCAGAAACAACAAAGCCGCCCGAAGGCGGCTTTGTTGGGTGGATCACTTCGCTTACTGATTAGCCAGCTTGTGTTCCAGGTAGTGAATGTTCACACCACCTTCGCAGAAGCCTTCATCGCGAACCAGGTCCCGATGCAACGGGATGTTGGTCTTGATGCCGTCTACCACGATTTCGTCCAGGGCATTGCGCATGCGTGCCATGGCTTCATCACGGGTCGAGCCCCAGGTGATCAGCTTGCCGATCAGGGAGTCGTAGTTCGACGGAACCTTGTAGCCGCTGTACAGGTGGGAATCGACGCGAACGCCGTTGCCGCCGGGTGCATGGAAGTGCTTGACCATGCCAGGGCTTGGGATAAAGGTTTTCGGGTCTTCGGCGTTGATCCGGCACTCGAGCGAGTGGCCGTGGATCTTCACATCATCCTGGGTAAACGACAGCTTATTGCCAGCGGCGATGCTCAACATCTCCTTGACGATGTCGATACCGGTGACCATTTCCGAGACCGGATGCTCTACCTGCACACGAGTGTTCATCTCGATGAAGTAGAAGCGGCCGTTCTCGTACAGGAACTCGAAAGTGCCCGCGCCCCGGTAGTTGATGTCGATGCAGGCCTTGACGCAACGCGCCAGAACTTCAGCACGGGCGGTTTCATCCAGGCCCGGTGCCGGTGCTTCTTCAAGCACCTTCTGGTGGCGACGCTGCAGCGAGCAGTCACGGTCGCCCAGGTGAATCGCGTGACCCTGGCCATCGGAAAGTACCTGGACTTCCACGTGGCGTGGGTTGGTCAGGTATTTTTCGAGGTAGACCATCGGGTTGCTGAACCAGGCGCCCGCTTCTTCGCGAGTCTGCTTGGCCGCCTCGATCAGGTCTTCTTCCTTGTGCACAACGCGCATGCCGCGACCACCGCCGCCGCCAGCGGCCTTGATGATCACCGGGTAACCGACTTCGCGACCAATGCGCAGAGCGGTTTCCGGGTCTTCAGGCAATGGGCCGTCGGAGCCGGGAACGGTTGGCACGCCGGCTGCGATCATGGCGTGCTTGGCCGATACCTTGTCGCCCATCAGGCGAATGGTGTCGGCTTTCGGGCCGATGAAGGCAAAACCGGATTTTTCCACCTGTTCGGCGAAATCGGCGTTTTCCGCGAGGAAACCGTAGCCTGGGTGAATGGCGGTAGCGCCAGTCACTTCAGCGGCCGCGATGATCGCCGGGATGTGCAGGTAAGACAGGTTGGCAGGCGCCGGGCCGATGCAAACTGTCTCGTCAGCCAGACCCAAGTGCATCAGCTCTTTGTCGGCAGTCGAGTACACCGCGACGGTCTTGATGCCCATTTCCTTGCAAGCACGCAGGATTCGCAAGGCGATTTCGCCGCGGTTGGCGATCAGGACTTTTTCCAGCTTCGCAGGTTTCAACATCGTTGGCTCTCCGCGGTTCAAACGATGGTGAACAGCGGTTGGTCGAATTCAACCGGCTGACCGTTTTCTACCAGGATGGATTCGATCACACCGGCTTTTTCAGCCTGGATGTGGTTCATCATCTTCATCGCTTCAACGATGCAGATGGTGTCGCCCACTTTGACGGTCTGGCCGATTTCAACAAAGGCTGGCGAAGTCGGTGCCGGGGTGCGGTAGAAGGTACCGACCATTGGCGACTTGACCACAAAACCGTTCAGTTTCGGAGCAGCAGGGGCTTCGGCAACGGTTGCAACCGGAGCGGCAGCCACTGGCGCAGGCGCCGGCGCTTGCATCTGTGGTGCGTAGAACTGTTGGGCCGGGGTCTTGCTGTGACGGCTGATCCGTACGGATTCCTCGCCTTCCTTGATCTCCAGCTCGTCGATACCGGATTCTTCCAGCAGTTCGATCAATTTCTTAACTTTACGGATATCCATGAATCATCAACTCCCAAAGGGTCGGTCAGGGGCGCTTGGCCGTGTCTTCAAGCTGTTCCAGGGCGGCCTCCAGGGCCAGTCGGTAACCGCTGGCGCCAAGGCCGCAGATCACTCCTACCGCAACGTCGGAGAAGTAAGAGTGATGGCGGAAAGGTTCGCGTTTGTGCACGTTCGATAAATGCACTTCGATGAATGGGATGCTCACCGCCAGCAGCGCGTCACGTAATGCAACGCTTGTGTGCGTAAAAGCGGCGGGATTGATCAGGATAAAATCCACGCCTTCGCTGCGCGCGGCATGGATGCGATCAATCAATTCGTACTCGGCATTGCTTTGCAGGTAAAGCAGATGGTGGCCGGCATCACGTGCCCGTCGCTCCAGATCGAGGTTGATCTGTTCGAGGGTCACTGCCCCGTAGACGCCCGGTTCGCGGGTGCCGAGCAGGTTCAGGTTGGGTCCGTGAAGAACCAGTAAGGTCGCCATCGGCTGTTCCTTGTTATTGATGTGGGCACGGTAGAACCCGGCGACTATGCCGCAAAGGCTTTGTGACTGTCCAGTTCTATGCAGTAGGCAGCACGATTAGCGAGGATTGCGCAAAATATGTGACCGGGGTGTCAAATTCGGTCATTTGTAGGAGCCGGCTTGCCGGCGATGGCGTCTGTGAGTAGGGCGATGAATGTGCGGGCCTCATCGCCGGCAAGCCGGCTCCTGCAGGGCGTGTGTCAGACGCGGAAGGCTTGCACGGCGGTATTGAGTTGCCCGCCAAGTACCAGCAAGTGCTCTCCCTGGCTACGTCCCTGGCCAATTCGTAGCAGGTTTTCCTCGCCCAGTTGGTGGATTCGCTCGCTGTTATCGCGGATTTCACTGACGGCGCTACTTTGTTGCGCGGTGACATCGGCAATCCGCACCGCCGTGTCGGAAATGGTCTGGATCGCGCCGACGATTTCATCCAGCGCGCCGTCGGCTGCCTGTGCTTGCTCGGCGGTGGCTTCGGCGTGTTCGACCTGGGCGCGCATGCCCTCTACCGATTGGCGGGCCGCGGTTTGCAGGCCGGCGATCAGGTGCTGAATCTCGGCAGTGGCGCCAGCGGTGCGCTGGGCCAGGGAGCGCACTTCATCGGCCACCACGGCGAACCCGCGACCGGCTTCACCGGCTCGGGCGGCTTCGATGGCGGCGTTCAGGGCCAGCAGATTGGTCTGGTCGGCAATCGAGCGGATCACCGTCAGTACGCCACCGATGGTTGCGGACTCTTCGGCGAGTTTCTCGATCATCTGCGCATTTATCTGCACTTCGCCGACCAATGCGTGCAACCCGGTCAGGCTCAGGCCGATCACCCGTTGGCCTTGCTCGACGGCCTGGCCCGCGCTGCGGCTGGCTTCGGCAGCCTGGCTGGCGTCGCCGGCCACCTGCTGGATCGTGGCTTCCAGTTCGCCCAGGGAATCGCGAATCTGCGCTGTGTCACCGGCCTGGCGCTCGGCGCCATCGTGCATGCCGCTGCTCAGTTCGGCCAGCGCGCTGCTGCTGCCGGCCACTTGCTCGGCGTTGCCTGTGATGGTGCCTACCAGGTCCACCAGATAAGCGCGCAGGCGGTTCAGGGACTCTTCGATAGCGTGCAGTTCGCGGTTGGTCTTGCCCAAGGCAATGGGCCGGCTGAAATCGCCTTCGGCCCACGTCGACAAGGCCGGCGCCAGGTTGGTCAGCACCCGCGCCAGGCGCCGCTGCAAGGTGTCGATCAGCAGCGCAATCAGCAAAATCAGGCCAATCATCACGCCTTGCATCAGCCGTACTTCGCCTTGGATCTGCGCATGCTGGGCCCGCACCACCGGCTCCAGCCCGGCGATGGCGTGCTGCACGGCGTTGATTTTCAGGTAAGTGCTGGTGGCCAGTTCGGTGCGTTGCTGGATTTGCTCGCGGGTGCGTTTCAGTTCGGCGGGGTAGCGGGTCAGCAGGCTGTTGAGCTCGCGCTTGAGGTCGACGCCGGTGTCCTGGGCCACGGTTTTTTCGGTGTTTTCCAGGCCCATCATGGCCGAGAAGTCGTCGGTATTGGATTCGCTGCTGGCGGTCACTCCCAGCAATGGCAATTGCCCCAGCACGTCAGCCTGGCTGCGGATGTTGCTGACTTCGCGCTCTACATCGTCGGCCAGTTCGCTGCGCCCGCTGCTCACCAGTTTGTCCCGGGCCAGGGAAAGTTTGGCCAGGTGCTGGGAGGCGGCGAACAACGGCGGCAGATAGCGCGCCGCCTCGGGCGTACTGACGCCGCTGGCGTACTGGTTCAGTTGCTCCAGGTTGGCACCGAGTTCGCGTTCGGCTTGCAGCAACAGGGCTTGCGGGTCGCCGGCCAGCTTGCCGGCGGCCAGCAGGTCGGTCTTGCTGAAGGTGTCCAGGTCCACAAGGCTGGGCCGCAGGTTTTGCGCCAGGTCTGCCGGCAGTTCATCCAGCTGCTGCAACAGGTTTTCCAGGCTCTGGCTGGCGCTACTCAGGCGCAGGGCGTCGCCGCTGGCCAGGTAATCATCGATATTGCGCGCGGCCTGGTTCTGGAACGTCTGCGACAGGCCGAGGTAGCGCTCCATCAACAGATAGGGCCGTTCCAGGGCGCGTTGCGACCACCAGAGCGTCGCGCCCAGGGCCAGGCAAACGGCGACCAGCAAGAGGGTGTTCAGATTCGTCAGCAGCTTCAGGCGCATGCGTGGTTTCAACCGACAGCAGAAGTAAGTGCCTGAAGTTATTGCGTTTCTATTACAGAGTTATGACGGATTCGGTGGATTCCGGTGAAAAGGTGGCACTTTGCTTTGGTGTACGGGCCGCCATCACCCGGTTACGCCCGGCGTCCTTGGCACGGTACAGCGCCTCGTCAGCCTGGGCCGCCATCATCAGGCTGTCGGAGCCGTCGCACAGTTGCACCACGCCGGCACTGAAGGTGCACCACAAATCCTGCGGTTGGGCGGGGTAGTGGATCTCGGCAAAGCGCCCGCGGATTTCGTCCAGCACTTTGCAGGCCGCGTCGAGATCGGTGTCGGGCATCACGATGGCAAATTCTTCGCCGCCGTAGCGGCCTATATAGTCGGTCTTGCGCAGGCGCTGCTTGAGAAACAGCGCCAGGCTCTTGATCACCCGGTCGCCCATGGGGTGGCCGTGGCTGTCGTTGACCCGCTTGAAATGGTCGATGTCGAGCATCGCAAAGCTCAATGGCTTGGCCTCGCGGCGTGCGCGGAAGCTGCAGTCTTCGAGCAATTGCAGGATGTGCGTGTGGTTGTACAGCCCGGTGAGGCTGTCGCGCACCATCCGTGCCTTGAGGTTGCGCGCCCTGGCTGCACGGTTACGCACGGTGGTGATCAGGTGCCGTGGCTTGATCGGCTTGGTGAGGAAGTCGTCGCCGCCTTCGCTCATCGCGTCCAGTTGCTTGTCCAGGTCGTCTTCGGCCGAGAGGTAGATGATCGGCACGCTGACGTAGCGGTCGTTGTGGCGGATCACCTTGGCCAGTTCGGTACCGGTGCAGGCTGGCATATACATGTCGAGGATGATCAGGTCGGGCTGGAAGTCTGCCAGCTCGGCCATGGCCTGGATCGGTTCGATCAGGGTGCGGGTGACGATACCGGCGCTGTTGAGCAGGCGCTCGGTGTGCATCGCCTGGGCCCGCGAGTCGTCGATGATCAGCACTTTATAGGGTTCGTACTGGGCGACGCAGGTCAGCACTTCGATTTTTTCCAGCAGGCTCGACGCTTCCAGGGTGCCGGTGAGGAACTCCTGGCCGCCGGCGCGCACGGCCGCCAGGCGGGTAGGCGTGTCGGTTTCGTGCAGGCTGAAAAACAGCAGCGGCAGCTTTTGCTCCAGGCCTTCCTGGGCTTCGGCGGCGAGCTTGAGGCCCAGGCCGGTGCCGCAGAAATCCACATCCATCACGATGGCCGCCGGCAACCGCTCGGCCATCGATGCGCGAAACGCCGCCACGCTGTCGAGGGACTGGGCGCTCAAGCCAAAAAACTCCAGTTGCTTGGCCAGGCGCTCGGCGCGGTCATGATCGGCCAGCATCACGTAGATGGGCTTGCGCATCGGCGGCAGGAAGGTTTGTTCCAACTGGTCGCCCTGGCGCAGGCCGGTGCGCGACAGGCGCTGCATCAAGCGGTTGAGTTCGGTGATCAGGTGGCTGCTCAGGCGGCCGCGGTTGTCGTCCACCGCCTTGAGCGAAGCGCTGATCAGGTGCGCCAACTGGCCGTGCTCCGGCTGCTCGAAGCGCTCGGCAAAACGCAGCAGGCGCAGGTTGGCCTCACTGAGCTCGGACAAGTCAGCGGTGGACCATTCGCTGCGTTGCAGGCGCTGCCAGATCTCAAGAATTTGACGTGCCTGATGAATTACCCGCTGGGCAAAATGGTGCTTGAGACGCTCACGGCTGGGGTCTTCTGGCTCGGTCATATCCTGACTACTAGTTAGGCTGCATGCTGAGGTCGAACTGATGGCTCTATGCTAGCACCTCTTTTCCGTTGCACGAGTGTCATACGTCAATTAACTGCGAGGTCCTGGTTATTCATTTGTCGACCCACCGGTCACGCGGGCTTAAAAAGCGTGCATCCTTTATAGTCGAGCCGCGTGCACGCGCCACCCCGACTAAAAGCGCCGCACGGCTCGGCACGATGGGGTAGGGTTGTGGTCGTAGCTA
Organism: Pseudomonas sp. Bout1; assembly: GCF_034314165.1. Lineage (GTDB taxonomy): Bacteria > Pseudomonadota > Gammaproteobacteria > Pseudomonadales > Pseudomonadaceae > Aquipseudomonas. The sequence continues at coordinate 709,265 of NZ_JAVIWK010000001.1, forward strand.
TTGAACTCAAGTGATTGAAAGGATATCGCCATGCTGGACTGGAAAAACCGCGCAGGCAGTGCAAAGGGCCCGGCCCCCGAGACCAAGTCGGCCCCCCGCAGCTATTTCCGTAACCTGCTGATGAGCCGTGCGTTGCTCTCGCTGATTGCGTTGTACCTGTTGGTCACCGGTGCCCTGGGTTGGTACTGGAGCGAAGAGCCCGCGTTGTTCCCGGTTCAGCAGAACGCGCAAATTGCCGCCGAGAAGGAAGGCAAGCAGATGGTGGTGGGCTTCACCACCGTCGAAACCCTCAAGACCGTGGTCGGCACCCTGCTGAACAAACCGGGCGGCTATATTTCCAACGACCGGTTCCCGCCGGGCCTGTGGATGGACAACATGCCGAGCTGGGAATACGGCGTGCTGGTACAGGTGCGTGACCTGACCCGTGCCCTGCGCAAGGATTTCGCCCGTTCCCAGTCGCAGTCGGCGGAAGACGCGGATCTTGCCAAGGCCGAGCCGCGCTTCAACTTCGACAACAAGAGCTGGGTGCTGCCGTCCAGCGAGTCGGAATACCAGGAAGGCATCAACTCCCTGAGCCGTTACGAAGCACGGTTGTCTGACCCGAATCAGCGCGGCGCGCTGTTCTATGCGCGTGCCGACAACCTGAACAACTGGCTGGGTGATGTGGCGACCCGCCTGGGTTCGCTGTCGCAACGGCTGTCGGCCAGTGTAGGCCGGGTCAAGCTCAACACCGCGTTGAAAACCGAAGCGCTGGCGCCGGGTGAAGTGCCGCAGGTCGACGAAGAAGTGGTGGAAACCCCATGGATGCAGATCGACAACGTGTTCTACGAAGCCCGCGGCCAGGCCTGGGCGCTGTCGCACCTGCTGCGCGCCATTGAAGTCGACTTCGCCGACGTGCTGGCTAAAAAGAACGCCACCGTGAGCGTGCGCCAGATCATTCGTGAGCTGGAAGCCTCGCAGGAGCCGGTGTGGAGCCCGATGATCCTTAATGGCAGTGGTTTTGGCATATTGGCCAACCATTCGCTGGTCATGGCCAACTATATTTCCAGGGCCAACGCTGCAGTGATCGACCTGCGTCAGCTCCTGAACCAGGGTTGATGATGGATGCTTCCACCCGGGAGGCTGCGCACCGTGCCGCCTCCGACGCTGAATTGATTGCCTGGGTCGACGAGCAGGACAACCTGCTCGGCAGCCTGGTGCGTTCCGATTTGCGCGGGCGCGGGCTGATCGGGCGCTGCACCTTTATTTTCCTGTTCAACTCTGCCGGTGAACTGTGCGTGCACCGGCGCACCCTGAGCAAAGCCATGTACCCGGGATTCTGGGACACGGCGGCGGGCGGGATGGTGGCGGCCCACGAGACCTACGCCGAGTCGGCGGCCCGGGAGCTGGAGGAGGAATTGGGGGTGAGTGGCGTCGAACTGACGGCCCACGATCATTTCTACTTCGAAGACGGTGACAGCCGGCTTTGGTGCACCTCGTTCTCGGCCGTGTGGGACGGGCCGCTGCACATCCAGCCGGAAGAAGTCATGGAGGCGCGCTTTGTGCCACTGGCAACCGTGTTGCAGGAAGCCGAGCAAAAGCCCTATTGCCCGGATGCGCAGGAAGGGTTGCGTCGTTATTTGGCCCTGCGTCGCTAAAGTTGCATAAATTGGCGCCATTTGGCCCTTAGCAAGGGGCGTTTTTGCCGTTACACTGCGCGACTTTTCAAGCTGCGCCGCCCAGGCGGTGCAGTGCGCTGCCCCTGCCTGAGTGGGGCTTCGCGGTCGATGACCCCATCGATCAGTCTTTGTCCTCCCAAGAGGATTGCCGGTGGCCAAAAAAGCCGCATCCTTCGCCGCCCTTGGTGGCCTGGTATTTTCCACCGACGCAGGTCGACATTGCCCGGACTGTCGCCAGCCCGTGGATGCCTGTACCTGCAAAACAACCCTGATTCCCGAAGGCGATGGTATTGCCCGCGTACGTCGCGAGAGCAAGGGCCGTGGCGGCAAGACGGTGACCACCATCACCGGTGTGCCCCTGGCTGAAGACGCCCTGAAGGAGTTGGCCACCACGCTGAAAAAGCGTTGTGGCACCGGTGGTGCCTTGAAAGACGGCATCATCGAGATCCAGGGCGACCACGTCGAGTTGCTGTTGGCCGAGCTGATCAAGCTGGGTTACAAGGCGAAGAAATCCGGCGGCTAGCAGCCTCTGTGAAACCCACCCCGATGACCGCTTGCTGAACGCGAACTGTCATCTCCATGGTTTTCACAGAGCCTGTTCCTGACCGGTGTCTAAACTCTGCACTGCAAGTGGGGTCTACCCCTCTCACAGGCAAATCGTCATTTTCATTCTTTAGACTGCGCCAGCCTCCGATCAGGCCGGTGCACTTCGACTTCATTTATAGGGGACTTCGATGTCCGTACGACGCACACGCAAAGACGATGGCAGCCAATGGACAGTTGCGGACAGCCGCAGTGTTTACGGGATTCGCCATTGGGGGGCCGGGTATTTCGCGATCAATGATGCCGGTCGCGTTGAAGTCCGTCCGAACGGCCCGAACAGCACGCCCGTCGACCTGTACGAGCAAGTGGACGAGCTGCGCAAAAGCGGCCTGTCCTTGCCGTTGCTGGTGCGCTTCCCCGACATCCTGCAAGACCGCGTGCGCCAATTGACCGGTGCCTTCGACGCGAACATCGAGCGCCTGGAATACCAGAGCAAATACACCGCGTTGTACCCGATCAAGGTGAACCAGCAGGAAGCGGTGATCGAAAACATCATCGCCACCCAGGACGTGTCCATCGGCCTGGAAGCCGGCTCCAAGCCCGAGCTGCTGGCCGTGCTGGCCCTGGCCCCGAAAGGCGGCACCATCGTCTGCAACGGTTACAAAGACCGTGAGTTCATCCGCCTCGCGCTGATGGGCCAGAAGCTGGGCCACAACGTCTTCATCGTGATCGAGAAAGAATCCGAAGTGGGCCTGGTGATCGAAGAGGCCGCCAACCTCAAGGTCAAGCCTCAGGTGGGCCTGCGGGTGCGCCTGTCGTCCCTGGCGTCGAGCAAGTGGGCAGACACCGGCGGCGAAAAATCCAAGTTCGGCTTGTCGGCGGCGCAACTGCTGTCGGTGGTCGAGCGCTTCCGCGCGGCGGGCCTGGACCAGGGCATCCGCCTGCTGCACTTTCACATGGGCTCGCAAATCGCCAACCTGGCCGACTATCAGCATGGGTTCAAGGAAGCCATTCGTTACTACGGCGAACTGCGCAACCTCGGCCTGCCAGTCGACCACATCGACGTCGGCGGCGGCCTGGGCGTGGACTACGACGGTACCCACTCGCGTAACGCCAGCTCCATCAACTACGACATGGACGACTACGCCGGCGTGGTCGTGGGCATGCTCAAGGAATTCTGCGACGCGCAGAGCCTGCCGCACCCGAACATCTTCTCCGAAAGCGGCCGTTCGCTGACCGCGCATCACGCCATGCTGGTGGTGCAAGTGACCGACGTCGAGAAGCACAACGACGACGTGCCGGAAATCGAGAACAAGGAAAGCCTGCCGGAAACCGTGCAATGGCTGGTGGACCTGCTGGGCCCGACCGACATTGAAATGGTCACCGAAACCTACTGGCGCGCCACTCACTACATGAGCGACGTGGCTACCCAGTACGCCGACGGCAAGCTGACCCTGGCCGAAAAAGCCCTGGCCGAACAGTGCTACTTCGCCGTGTGCCGCCGCCTGCATAACTCGTTGAAAGCCCGCCAGCGCTCGCATCGCCAGGTGCTGGACGAACTCAACGACAAGCTGGCCGACAAGTACATCTGCAACTTCTCGGTGTTCCAGAGCCTGCCGGACACCTGGGCCATCGGCCAGGTGCTGCCGATCCTGCCGTTGCACCGCCTCGACGAAGAGCCGCTGCGCCGTGCCGTGCTGCAGGATTTGACGTGCGACTCCGACGGCAAGATCAAGCAGTACGTCGACGAGCAAAGCATCGAGACCAGCTTGCCGGTGCACGCGGTGAACGAAGGTGAGGACTACCTGCTGGGGATCTTCCTGGTGGGCGCCTACCAGGAAATCCTGGGCGACATGCACAACCTGTTCGGTGACACCGATTCGGTGAACATCTACCAGCGTGAAGACGGTTCGGTGTACAGCGCCGGCATTGAGACCCACGACACCATCGAAGACATGCTGCGCTACGTGCACTTGTCGCCGGAGGAGTTGATGACTCACTACCGTGACAAGTGCGCCAGCGCGAAGATCACGGCGGCGGAGCGGACTCAGTTCCTGGACGCGTTGCGTCTTGGGTTGACGCGTTCGTCGTACCTGTCCTCCTGATACGGGGTACAGCGCAGCTTTTTTTGTGGTGAGCGAGCTTGCCTCGCGCGGGGCAAGCCCGCTCACCACAAAGGCCAGGGTTTACGCAAAGAGGGGCTAGGCGATGTCGAGTAAACTCCTGCAAGTGATCACCCTGGCAATGGCCGCGCTGCTCGCAGCCTGCTCCCCCATCAACGTGCTCAACGCACTCACACCCTCCAGCACCTTCACCAAGACATCCTCCATTGCCTACGGTGATGACCCCCGCCAGACACTCGATATCTACCGCCCCGTCACCGCTTTGCCCAATGCGCCGGTGGTGGTGTTTTTCTATGGCGGCAGCTGGAACAGCGGCTCGAAGAATGACTACGGTTTTGTCGGCGAAGCCCTGGCCTCACGCGGCATCGTGGTGGTGATTGCCGACTACCGGCTTTACCCGCAAGTGCGTTACCCGCTGTTTCTACAGGACGGCGCGCAAGCGGTCGCCTGGGCGTATCAGCACAGTGCCGAGTACGGTGGCGATCCCCGCACGCTGTATGTGATGGGCCACAGCTCCGGCGCCTACAACGCGGCGATGCTGGCGCTGGACCCACAGTGGCTGGCTGGGGTTGGTCTGTCGCCGTCAATCTTCAAAGGCTGGATCGGCCTCGCCGGGCCGTATGACTTCCTGCCGATTGAAAACCGCGATGTGCGCCCGGTGTTCTTCTATCCGGATTCGCCGCCCGATTCCCAACCCATCAACCACGTCAGCCAAAGCGCGCCGCCGAGCCTGTTGATTGCCTCGGTGGACGACAACCTGGTCAACCCCAAGCGCAATACCGGCGGCTTGGCGAATAAGCTGCGGGCAGCGGGTGTGCCGGTGGAGGAGTTCTACTTCACCAAAACCAGCCACGCCACATTGGTGGCGTCCATGTCCCGGCCGCTGCGCTGGCTGGCGCCAGTGTTGGACCGGGTCACGGCGTTTATCAAGTTCACGCCGGGCCAGTAAGCCAGCGGTCCTGTTTGTTCAGGCGCCAGGCAATCGCCCACAGCGTGAGGCTGCGCAAGGCCATGAACAGCAGGAAGGTTATCCACAGCCCGTGGTTGCCCAGGCCCTGCAACAGCCAGGCGAACGGCAGCAAAATGACCACCGTCAGCAGCATGCCGTTGCGCATTTCCCGGGCGCGGGTGGCGCCGATGAACAGGCCGTCCAGCAGGTAGCTCCACACCGCGATCAACGGCAGCACGGCGAGATAGGGCAGGTAGATGTCGGCGGTTTCGCGCACGCTTGGGATATCGGTTTGCATGGCGATGAACAGGTGGCCGAACACGGCGAACAGGATCGCGAAACCGATGCTGGCCAGCAGCGACCAACCACAGGCCACCACCAGTGATCGGCGCAAGGCCTGGCGGTCGTGGGCGCCGATGGCGTGGCCGCACAAGGCTTCCACGGCATGGGCCAGTCCGTCCAGGGCATGAGCTGTGAGCAGTAATCCGTTCAGCAGCAGCGCATTGGCCGCCACCGTCGCATCACCCAAGCGAGCACCTTGCACGGTGATCATGAAAAACACTGATTGCAGGGCCAGGCTGCGGATAAAAATGTCGCGGTTCACCGCCAGCAGCGGGCGCCAGCTTTGCCACAGCTTGAGTGCGGCCCAGGCGATATGGCCGGGGTAGGCGCGCAAGGCTTTTTGGGTGAGGGCGAGGCCAAGGAGGGCACCGGTCCATTCGGCGATTACCGAGGCGCGGGCCGAGCCGACTACGCCCCAGTCCAAACCCAGGACGAACCACAGGTTGAGGGCGATATTCACGAGGTTGGTGGTGAGCAGAATCGCCAGTGGTGCGCGGGCGTTCTGGGTGCCGAGGAACCAGCCCACCAGCGCGTAGCTGGCCAGGGCGGCGGGCAGGCCGAAGAGGCGGGTGTGGAAAAATTCGCGGGTCAGTTGGTTCAGCTCGGGCGAGGGCTGCATCCAGTCCAGTACCAGGCCGCTTAACGGAATACCGATGCTGCCGAGCAACATCCCCAGGCCCAGCGCCAGTAACAGCCCTTGCAACAAAATCTGCCTCAGCGCCGCGCCGTCACCGCGCCCGGCAGCCTGGGCGGCGAAGCCGGTGGAGCCCATGCGCAGGAAGCCCATGGCCCAGGCGAGGAAGGTGTAAAGGCTGGCGCCCACGGCCACGGCGCCCAGCTGGTGGGCGTGGGGCAGATGGCCGATGACCATGCTGTCTACCAGCGCTACCAGCGGCACGGAGATGTTCGACAGGATCATCGGCGCAGCCAGCGCCCACACGCGGCGGTGGGTGGGGCGGTCGCGCCAGTCGGTTAGCAGGGAAGTCATGCGGGCTCCTTTGGGGAGCGGCATTGTAACTGGCCGTTAGCGGCGACGCAGATCCAATGTGAAGAGCGGTATTCCTACACGAGACGCCTCGATGGGCGTGAGGCGATTCGGTTTATTCAAGAACCTAGCCGAACGGTCAGTTGTTTGGTCTCGGGCTGTTCAGCAACATCCTTTTCACGCCATACCGGCGCTATTCCGTCACTGATCAATCAACACCCTTGTGGTGCTCAGACGCGCTTGAGCGCGAGAAAAGGGAAACAGCATGGAAAATGCAGAAACTGTTGAATACGCAGACGGCGATAGTATTGCGGGGCTTTTACAGCCCGGCTACTGGATAGAGAGCCAGGTGTGAGGCGCTACAACATCACCGACGGGGCGAAAACCACGGCACACGGGGTGGTGAAGGCCGGCCTTGATGGTGCAGAAATCGAAGGGAAGCTGATTGCCCGGGAAGGTGACAGAGTTGCCTGCCCAACCTGCAAAAGCCTGGGCGTTATCGAATGTATCGGTCCTCGTCTGGTTCAAACGTGGGAAGGGCGCCAAACGGCTCTGGACGGCGATCTGTGCCGGTGTAAATGCAGCCCCCCGCCCACGTTGATCGCCAATCAAAGCCTGATGTACCAGAGCCTTGAGCCGGCCCCGCAGCCCCGTGTTGCACCACGAAGCATGCCGCCTGTTGACAGCCTGGCGCCTTCCAGCTTCGTCACACCGGCTATGACGAGTCCACCGGCAAGCGTCTGCGTATTCGCCAAGTCCTGCATTTCAGTCCCGGTCGGTTCGACAGCCGCAGGAGAGACTCCTGAACGTGCAGCCAATTTTGGCGCTGTCGCACTGATGGGCTCGACGGGTACGGGTGGCGTTGTTGGGCGTGTGGCGGGAACGCTGGGTGCTGATCTTGGTGCCTGGGCTGTTCGCGGACTTACTGGGGCCGCTGCCGGAGCCAGCTCGGCGTTGAATGTCGTGGTGTTGGCTTTTTGGCCACGGGATATCGGGGATTCAACGATGTACAGCCCGGAGCACTTGGCAAACATGAGGGTTGCCAGCACTCGGGTGCGCTTCCAGTTTCGTCTAGATGAGGCTGGAGACATGCGGGTTTACGGCCTGCATACAAGGCCGGGCAGTGGCGCCGATCGTGTGCCGGTAACACAGGCCAGATGGAGCGCCGACAAGAGCGCGATGGTGGCTGTGTTGGACGGTATTTCCATCACCTGGACGCCGAACAACGGCCCGGTGGTGAATGCGCCAACGCCTTATCCCGGTACGCCCGAAAGGTTGGATAACCTGCTGGTGCATCCGATTCCGGTGGGGCAGGAGACGGGGATTACGCACTATCCGGGACGGGATGCTGAGGACGTTACCTGGCAGGATACGATCATCACGTTCCCCGTCGACTCTGGTGTGCCGCCGTTGTATTTGGTGTTTGCCAAGCCGGCGGTGAAGCCGTTGGAAGTAGGCATTTACGGTGACCTCCGATCACGAAGCCAACGAGACGGGCTGGATATTGACCACATACCTTCACAGAAAGTGCTTGAACTCAGTTTGAAGGAGGCCTTCCCCGGAATCACCGATCAGGAAATTCAAAACTATCTGAAACAGGCTCCCGCTATTGCAATTCCCGCCCGCGTCCACCAGAAGTACAGTGAGACTTATGGCGGACGAAACACCAAGGCCAGACAACTGCAGGATGTTGCAGATCTGCGTATGGCAGCAGACAGGAATTTTGACGCAATCAAGCGTGGGTTGCTGGAGGAGGGTTTCGCCGAAGACATTATCGAAGCTGCCCGGGAACAATTGCACAAACTCAATCAGGAACAGGGGTGGTATTGATGGACGCCAAAACCATTACACATTGGGTGAAGAATCTTGGTCGCCACTACGAGATCTTAGTGGCTGAAGGAGCGATACCCGACGCCCCCTTAAGTGAACTCTACACCGGGCGAGATTGGCTAACCCTTACACCGGGAAAGGGGCTTGAGCTACTTTTTCGGGCGCAGACCAAGCGCTTGGAAACGCTCAATATCGTCTTACTTCCGACGATGGAAGGCATGACATCTTACGAGGGCGAGTTACCGGTGCCCTTTTTGTCTGTGATAAATCAGTCAAGTGTGCGAGCGGCTTTTGGGCCTCCGATGGCTTCGAAGGGCTTCACAAGGCTCCCACTCAACACGGCTATCGGCGGTTGGGATGCCTACCTGCTTGACCCCGGCACTGCCCCTAATACCAAACTGATACTTACTTATGCAGACACCCTGCAGGTGAAAACACTGACGTTTACCTTGGTCGACAGGGGGGATGACTGATCCCTTCCGCGATTCAAGCAAAAAGGGAGCGCATGTTTTAATCGAAAACAAATACGCCCCCTTATTTCGTAGCAACGAAGCAGATCTGATGTGGCAGTAGGTTTCCGGCAGATGGGTACTCCGAGGCGGAGATTGAAATCGTCCGTTCCAAAATGCACAAAACGAATCAGCAACAAGGGTGGTATTGATGAACGCCGCACTGATTAATCAATGGATCGCGAACCTAGGTCGTAGTTATGACGACTCTAGTGCAACTGGCTGCACGCTCATCTGTTGCCTGGGTGATCGCTATCGCGGGCAAGCCCGGCTCCCACACTTGGAATGCATTCCCCTGTGGGAGCTGGCTTGCCTGCGATAGCTGACGGCCAGGCAATGAAGGCTTAAGTCTTACGCGGGTGCAGGCATTCGATGGAGCGGTCGACGGTGGTCTTGGCAATTTCCAGTAAGTGCCACACGGCCAAAATCTTCGCTCGCTGCGGGCTATCCAGCAGCTCGCCACAGTCAAGCGCAGTCGCCGAGGCGCTGTTCAGCAGGCTGGCGGTGTACAGCAGGGAATCTTCGAAGCTCAGGTCTTCGTTGATGGTGTGGAAGCCCTGAGACGGCAGGTAGTGTTCGAGGGCGCGATTGAAGGCGGCGCGGTCGTTGAGGATGTCGCTGGGTGGATCGGGGACCAGTTTATTCATGGTGTAACTCCGGTTGGTAGCTAGGAGCCGACACCATCGCGACTAAACGATGGGTGGCGGCTGCGCGCAGGTTAGTCGACCGGCCCAACAGGAAAAATCCGGCGCACCCGAAGGTGCCCTACACGCAGCCACCATAAAACCTCATGGAGACATGCGCGAGTTGGGAGGCGGGCGACTAAACCCGATCACTGATATGCAGTGAAGGGCCGAAGACTAGCCACCCATCCCAACAGGCACAAGGCCGAAAGATTGTCTCGGAAACGTCCCGCAAATTAAAGGGATTTACCCTGCTGGCCCTTTATTAATGCACCACCCAACTGAGCACCCACAGCCCGAGCATCAACCAGATAATCCCCATGATGATCGACGCTCGCATAAACGCGCGCACCGCCGAGTACAGCAGCATCAACCCGATAATCAGCATGAGGATGCTGATGATCGAGGTGTCCATCCCTAAGGATCTGGCCAGCCCGTCGACAAAGTCGCCGCCCGCGTGGGACAGCGTGTTGAACAGCCCGCCGAACAGCTCGACGATAAAGTGGATGATCTGGCCGATCTTGAGACCCAGCCATCCGAAAAAGTCTGTTTGCATGTGTGTGTCCTGATAAGACGGTGGGCGTAGCTGCCGAACCTGAGCCTTTGGTCGTTGTTGGTCCAAGCTAGTTCCCTTCTAGCATAGAGGTTTACGGGCCGCAGGGATTCACTTGCCTTCGCCCGGCATCCGCCCGAAGCTATGCACCTTCAGGAGCCCCCCATGAATCTCGAACACCTCACCGAACGCTTGCACCGCATCCGCGATACCAACGACTGGAAGCAATTTCACAGCCCCAAGAACCTGGCGATGGCCGCCAGCGTTGAAATGGCCGAGCTGGTGGAGATATTCCAGTGGTTGAGCGAAGACCAGTCGCGCCAGTTGCCCGCCGACAAACTCGCCCATGCAGGCCAGGAAGTGGGTGACATCGTGTTGTATCTGCTGCTGTTGTGCAGTGAGTTGGGGTTAGACATGGATCAAGTGGTACAGGCCAAGCTGGCCGACAGCGAGCGGCGGTTTGCCAAATGAGCGACCGTCATTTCGACCAGTTGGCCACCCGCTTCGCCGAGAAGATCTACGGCGGTGCCAAGGGCGCAATTCGCCTGGCGGTGCTCCAGGCTGATTTGATCGAGGCGTTGCCGGATCGCCCGCTGCGGGTGCTGGATATCGGCGCGGGGCTGGGGCACATGTCGCTATGGCTGGCCGAGCGCGGCCACGACGTGACGCTGGCCGAACCCGCCGAGCCGATGCTCGAAGGCGCCCGCCAGCGTTTCGCCGACGGCGGGCAGACGGCAACCTTCATTCAAGCGCCCTGGCAGGACTTGCTCGGCCAACTCACCGAACCCTACGACCTGGTGTTGTGCCACGCCGTGCTGGAATGGCTGGCCGAACCCCACGCGATCCTGCCGGTGCTGCACCAATTGACCGCGCCCGGTGGCTGGTTGTCCTTGGCGTTCTACAATCGCGATGCCTTGATTTACCGCAACCTGCTCAAAGGCCACTTTCGCAAAATGCGCAAGAACGACATGGCCGGCGAGAAGCAGAGCCTCACGCCGCAACAACCCCTGGACCCACGGGAGTTGGCGACGCAACTAGAAGGCCTGTGGCAGGTCGAAACCCAGAGTGGCGTGCGGGTGTTTCACGACTATATGCCGGTGGAATTCCAGGCCCGCGCCGAGTTGCAGGATGTGTTGGAGATGGAGCTCGCTCACCGTCGTCACCCAAGCTTTGCCGGACTTGGGCGTTATTTGCACTGGATTTGCCGTCCGGTTTAAGCGGCCCAGTCTGCGGAGGTCGAAATGAAGCGCTGTCTTGGACTGATCCTGCTGGGCCTGGGCCTGGCGGGTTGCCAGAGCAACAACCCGTATGTGGCGGCGTCTGCCCCGATGCCGCCGGCGCCTACACAGGCGGCCAACACCTTTGATGCCAGCGCCTACCCGGCGCCGGTGCGCGACTACGGCGCCTACCGCAGTTGGGCCTGGCTTAACAACCAACTGCCGGCGGGCTCGGCCTGGGCCGATTCGGCGCAGATTGCCGAGGCGGTCAGCGGCGCCCTCGACCAGCGCGGCCTGCGCCCCCTGCACGATAACCGCGCCCCCGACCTGTTTGTGAGCGCCGACGTGCGCCTGGAAAAACGCCTGCGCCAGGTCCAGGACGACTATGGCTACGGTTATGGCGGTGGGTATAACCGCTATGGCAACGGTTACGGCATGTACAACAGTGTGCCGGTGGTACGCACCTATGAGGTGACGGTGGCCGTGGCGCGCATCAGCCTGTTCGACGCCCGCACCCGCCAGCCGGTATGGAGCACCAGCGCCGAAACCGCAAGCCAGGGCAGCCTCAGCGAACGTGCCGATGCCTTGCGGGAAGCGATGCAGAAAGCAATGACCGCCTACCCACCCAGTTAGCAGCTATTCTCATCTCAGGCTCAGTTCGTCTTTTGGAGAAAAACCATGCTTCGTCGTATCGCTGCACTTGCTGTTGTTGTGTTGCTGGGCGGCTGCCAGAGCAGCCAGGTCAACCATGATTTCGACGCCAGCCGGGACTTCGGTGCCTACCGTAGTTGGGGCTGGAAAGAACCGGCGTTGCAGTACCGCCCGGATGACCCGCGGATCAAGAGCGACCTCACCGAACAGCGCATTCGCCAGGCCGTGGGCGAGCAACTCGACCAGCGTGGCCTGCGCCCTGCAGCGCCGGGCACCAAGGCTGACCTGAATGTGCAGGCTTACCTGATCGTCGAAGACCGCCAGCAACAAGTCACCACCAACTATGGCGGCGCCTGGGGCGGCCCGTGGAATGGTTACTGGGGCGCACCGATGTACAACGAAACCCGCAACATCACCTACAAAGTGGCGACCATTCAGATCGACCTGCTGGACGGCAAGGACGGCAAACTGGTGTGGCGCGGCAGCGATGAGCAAATGCTCGCCAGCTCTCCGGAACCGCAGGACCGCAGCGCGGCGATTCGCGCAACAGTCACCAAAGTGCTTTCCAACTACCCGCCGCATTGACGCTTTGAATTGCCCCGCGCCGGTCGCCAGTTGATTTACGGCGACTGGCCTGCAGCCCCTGCCGCTGTTGTCTACACTCCCAAGCACACAGGAGAGTAAGCGCTCGGCAGTGTGCCGGCAAAGGAGTGCTCGATGTCTCTTCGACTTCGTTCCGGCAACCTCGCCGGGTATGCAAGGCAGCGCGGTGCAATTGGCTTGATGGCGGCCCTGACCTTGGGCATCGCCCTGGTGTTCCTGTTGCTGGTCATCGACAGCAGCCGCCTGTACGTGGAAAAGCGCAAGTTGCAGTCGATCGCCGACATAGCGGCGCTGGAGGCTGTGCAACGCAAGGGCGACTGCCTGCCGGCGACCAACACTGCGCCCACGTATGCCGGTGCCAGCGCGGTGCGCAACGGGTATGTCATCCCGCCGGGCAGTGCCCTGGTGGTGACCTGTGGGGTGCTGGCAACCGGGGCCACTAACCAGCGGGTGTTCTCCGCAGACTCGACCAAGACCGATGCCATCCAGGTGATCGCCTCGCGCCCGGTCATGACCAGCGTTGCCGGCGGTATCTGGGCAATGGCCAGTGGCAGTGCATACAACGTGAACACCCAGCTGTCTGCGGTTGCGGTGGCGGCGCCGAAGATTTTGCCCCCCCAGGCGCAACTGACGATCAAATCTACGTTGGTCACCGTGGACTCGAGCAAGTCGGCAGCATTGAACCTGTTGTTCGGCCAGTTGTTGGGCGGCTCGTTGAATCTGAGCGTGGCAGGCTGGCAAGGGCTGGTGGACACCAACATCAATCTGCTCAGTTACCTCAACCAACTGGCGTTGAACGTGGGAGTGACGGCGGGAGCCTACGACCAATTGTTGACCCAGAACGTCAAGATCAGCCAACTGCTCGATGCGGCAATCACGGTGCTCAGTGCCGGAGGCAGTACGGCCAGCGTGGCGGTCAGCGGCCTTACCAGTATCAAGGCTATTGTCGGCAACCTGGATGTCACCCTGGGCAGCCTGTTGCAACTGCAAACCGGGGCGGTGTCGGCGGGACTGAACACCACGTTGAACGTGTTCCAACTGGCCGAAGCCTTTGTGCAGTTGGCCAATACCAAGAACGGGGTGGTTGCGACCATCCCGGTGAGTATTCCGGGCCTGCTGAACGGCGGGGTGCAGTTGAAGGTGATCCAGCCGCCGCAGTTGTCGGCAATCGGCGACCCTACCTACGCCAAGGACGGTACCTCTGCGACGCGCATTTATGTGAAGACCGCCCAGTTAAGCCTCGGCCTGACCCTGGGCCTGCCGGTGCTGGACAACCCCTTGGTGGAGGGCGCCTTGAACGGCTTGGTCGGGCCGCTTTCGGACGTGTTGAACAACCTGTTGAGCTTGAACCTGGGGGGCACCATCAATTCGGTGCTATGCCTGTTGGGTGGCTATTGCCAGATGACCAATCTGCAAGTGCTGTCGTCGTCCTCAAATCCGCCGGCGGCCAGAATCGATGTGGTCGTTCAACTGGCCAGGGCGGAAAGCTATGTCACCGGGTTTACTTGCGCCAGCGACGCCAGCAAGACCCTGACCACTCAAACCAATGCCTCGATTGTTACTGTACAAATTGGCCAGAGCCCGCAATTGATCAACGCGTTTAACAGCAACACCACGCTCAATCCGATTCCTCCTTTACCAGTGGTGGATATCGGCGCCATTACCTGTTTCAAACCGTTGCTGGGGCTAGGCCCGACGACGTGCGACCCCGCGACGCGCAAGGCGTTTTACGGGGGTGGCATCGGCCTCAGCGTCAATAGTTCGGTGGGGGCGGCGACGAGTGCCTTGCCCGCCCACACGTACCTGCAACCGCCGGAAATCAGCCTGCCACCGCAGTACTACGCCTCATCGACTGCCAGTCTTCTCAGTGCGATCAGCAACGCGTTATCGGGGATTCAATTGCAGGTCTATAAACCGACCGGGTTCAATCTGCTTGGAGGGTTACTGACAACGACAGCGACGCTGCTCAACGGACTCAACAGCACCTTGGGCACGGTGATCGGCGGGGTACTCAGCCCGATCCTGGACCCGTTGGTGAACAGCCTGCTGTCGAGCCTTGGGGTTAACCTGAATGCGGTGGAAGTAGGGGCCAACCTCAGTTGCCGGCCTCACGGGCAAGCGGCGTTGGTGAACTAGGGTTCAACCAGCGGCAGCTCCACACAAAACTTCGCGCCCTGTTCGCTGTTGGCGACACTCAGCCGGCCGCCCATGTTTTCGACAATGCCATAGCTCACCGACAGCCCCAGGCCGGTGCCCACGCCAATCGGTTTGGTGGTGAAGAACGGTTCGAAAATCCGCTCCAGCAGGCGCGGGTCAATCCCGCCGCCGTTGTCCTCCACCCAGATGCGTACGTGACGGCTGTCGTGCTCGATGTGTACCGAGATCCACGGCTGCAGGTCGCGGTTATGTTCGCGTTTACTCAGCAGGGCGTCGCGGGCATTGACGATAAGGTTGATCAGCACCTGCTCCAACTGGTCGACATAGCCTTTGACTTGCACCGAAACGTCCGGCTGCGCCACGCGCAGATCCACACCCTTGCCGCGCAGGCCTTCACTGAGCAACGACAGGGTGCCTTCCACCGCCTGCGCCGGGTTGAAGGGTTGTTGTTCGACCTCCGAGCGGCGCCCGAACACGCGCATATGGTCCACCACGCGCGCTGCCCGCTGGACCTGGGCGTCGATGCGCTGGAGTTTTTCCGTCAGGTAGTCGATTTGCGCATCGCCGTTGCTCAAGCGCTTGAGCACGTTGACGATCGCCATGCGCATCACGTTCAGCGGCTGGTTGATCTCGTGGGCGAGGCCGGTGGCCATTTCACCGAGGGTGGCCATTTTTGCGCTTTGGGTCAGTTGCTGTTGGGAGCGGCGCACTTCGGTGTTGTCGCGGCCCACCGCCTGCACTTCCTGTAGCTGGCCCTGTTGGTCGAACACGCCCCGGTCCGACCACACCCACCAGGCATGTGTACGCCCCGGCAGTTGCAGGCTGATTTCGGCGGTACTCACGGGGAACTCCGGGGTCAACTGCCCAATGCGCTGCACAAACGCCTCGCGTTGTTCTTCGGACAGCCACTGGCTGAGGTTCATGCCCGGCAGTTGCGCGGGCAGGCACTCCATGTAGGTGGCCAGGGGCGTATTGCCGAAGGTCAGGGTCAGGTCCGGACGATAACGGCAGATCATCGCGGGGGAGTCTTCCACCAGGATCCGATAGCGCTCCTCACTCGCCTTGACCCGTTCTGCCGCCAGGGTCGATTCGGTGACATCCAGCCACAGGCCCACGGCTTCTACGGGCAACCCCAGGTCGTCGCGCAACAGCCGGGCTTCGTCCAGCAGCCAGTGGTACGCGCCCTGTTTGTCGAGCACCCGGTAGCGGCAGCTTACGTGGCCTTCGCGCAACAGGCGGCGGGTACGGTCAAAGTAGAGGTCGCGGTCGTCGGGGTGGACCCATTGGTTCAGCGCCGCCGGGGTGAAGTCGGCCAGGGTGCGGCCCAGCAGCGGCAGCAGGCTGTCGCTGAAAAACACCGGTTGCAGCGTGCCCTCCACGTAGCGCTGTACGTAGATCACGGCCGGGGAACTGGCGATCAGGTTGTCCAGGCGGGCGTGGGCGGCGGCGGCCTGTTGTTGCTGGTTTTTTATATCGCTGATGTCGAGCATGAAGCCCACCAGTCGACGGTGTGCGCCCGAGCCCAGCGCTTGCCCCTGCACGCGGTACCAGATGGGGTTTTGCGCCGGGTCGGCACGCAGCAGGCGAACACTGCTCGACAGCGGCTTGCCCAGGTTTTTGAGGTCTTGCAGGCGGCTGGCGAGTTCTTCCCGGTCGGCAGGGTGAATCAGCTTCAGCCACATTGGCAACGAGAGCCGTGTGGTGGCCTCGCCTTGGCTCAGGGTGCGCAGCAACAGCGGCGCAAGCTCAATGTCGTCAGTGTGGGGAGGCAGTTCCCACCAGCCGGTGCCGAGCAGTCCTTGCAGCGCTTCAAGGCGGTCCAGCTGCTGTTGATGGCGCTGCTCGCGCAGGCGACCGAGCAGCGGTGCGGCGAGAGCGGTGGTCAGTTGCAACCAGTCACGGTCGCTGGTCTGTTCCTGGCGGCTATAAAAACCGCACAGCAGCCAGGCCCCTACGCCCTGGCCATCCCGGTAAGGCACCATAAAACCATCGGCATTGCCAAACAGCCCTTGCAGGCGTGGGTGGTCGCTGTGGCCACGGTTGACCCCAAGGCTGACCGGCGCCGTACCGCCCAAGCTGTCGAGACTGGCGCCCAAGGCTTGCCCGTTATGCCACAGGGCCGGTGCATCGTGGGCGCTGTAACAGCCCTGGATACACCATTCCTGGCCCTGCTCATCGAGCAAGGCAACACCAACGCAGGGGATGTGCCAGTGCTGGGAAATGGTCTGCAGCGTGTCCAGCAACACCTCGGGCAGGCGCGTCAGGCTGCACACCCGTAGTTGCTCATGGATCTGATCGCTGACGCGCTGGTTGAGGTCGCGTTGCTGGGTGAGTTGGCGATGGGCAATCAGGTCGCCAATGTCCAGCAGGTGCAGCAGCCAACCCTTGGCCTCGGGTTGAACCCAGCCGCGGGTATGCAGGGTTTGCCCGGCAAGCCCCTTGAAGTCCAGGTCCAGGCTTTGCCCTTGCCATTCGCCGGGCGCGCCTTCGATCACCAGGCTGCTCATGGGGGTGAGGTAATCGAGCAGCGAGGTGGGCAGTTGCCCGGCGGGCTGTTCCAGCCGATGGCGAAGCGGGCCCTGGACGTCTACAACTCGCCCTTGGGCGTCCAGGTAGAACAACAACGCAGCGGTGGCGGGCATTCCCGGCGACGCTTCTGCAGGCAGGTGGTTGCCGCGTCCGAGCAGGCGGCCGAACAGTTTATCCCCTGAGGTCAAAACTGCATGCTCGACTGGGCGGAAAGCGTGGGGGGCAGCGCGGGGACGGTACCCAAGCCAGGCAGCACCAGGAACGGCAACACATTCTGGAGGCTGGACGTGGGGTAGTTGATGTACACCGTCAACAGGCCCGTCGGGCTGTAGGTTGCCGTGACGTAGCCGGGAAGAAATTTGAATTGGGGAGGGATCCACGACAGTTGCGTCTGCGCCGCCGTGATGGCCTGTTGGGGCAATGCCGTTGGGTAACCGGCCGTGGCGGGGTCCAGGGCCACACTACGTCTTACCCCTTCGGTGGCGGCCTGGGTAAAGGACTGCATCAGCAGTAACGGCAGGCTGTAGCTCACCAAACCATAAAACACGCCAAAAAAAATCATGAAGACCAACGCGAACTCCAGCGCGGCGGCACCTTTTTGCTTCCCGGGGAGGCCTTTTTTCATGACTCGTCTACCCTGACTACCACTACCTGATATCAGCATAGAATCATTCAGCAAAAAGGGATTTTTTTTACGTGATTCAAAGCCTCGTCCTATTCGTTTGGCTGGTGCTGTGCGCCGTGCAGGATGTTCGTCTACGTCAGGTCTCCAACCGCTTGACCCTCGGTGCCTGCCTGCTGGCGCTGGTTTACCTGCTCTTTAGTGGCACCACCTGGCTCGGCGCGCCGGCTGTCGAGGGTGGCCTGGCGTTTGGTGTGGCGCTGTTGTTCACGGTGCCCGGCTACGCAATGGGGCGGCTTGGCGCCGGTGACGTGAAGTTGATCGTGGCATTGGGGCTGGCGACCAACACCCTTTATGTACTGGGCACGTTTATCGGCGCAGGCCTTGCCAGCGCGGCCTGGCTGTTACTGGCGCCCAGGCTGTGGCCGCTGATGAATCAAGGGCTTAGGAATACCTTGCAGTACTTTGGTCCGGAACAGTCGGCCAGGCAGCCATTCGTGCCGTTTTTACTGGTCGGATTTTGCCTGGCCTGGCTTTGGATCCCATTAGTCGCCACGTAGGGTATCGCTATGTACATAGTAGGAAAGTACGTCTACGTTTATGAGTAGGTCGTACAGGAAAGTGGTCGGAATGGATCGGTCGGTCTTTGGCTTGCCCAGGCATGGAGTAGCGCGTGAACAAGCTTACCTCTGAAGTGAAAGTGCTCGTGGTCGACGATCAGCCCCTGATTGTGGAAGAGCTTTGCGAGTTTCTTGAGAGCAGCGGTTACCGTTGCGTCCCTTGCAACTCCAGCCAGCAGGCGGTCGAGCGTTTTCGCGATGACGCCGAGATTGGCTTGGTGCTGTGCGATCTGCACATGCCAGACATGGATGGCATCGAGCTGGTCCAGGCCCTGCAGCGCCTGGCTGGCAAGCAACGGGCGTTTGAGGCCATCATGCTGACCGGGCGTGCCGACAAGCAGGACGTGATCAAGGCTCTGCGCGCAGGGATTGCCGATTACTACCAGAAGCCGATCAATTTGGACGAACTGCTCGAAGGTATTCAGCGCCAGGTCGTGGCACTGAAAGACCGGCAGAAAAACGTCGACCTGGGGCACCTGAACCAGAAGTTGCAGTTCCTCTCGGCGTCCATTGACGACCTGTATCACGACCTCGACAAAGTGCGCAGCAGCCCGCAATCGAGCCCGTCGACTGAAACCGACGGCGAAACCAACGAAACTGACCCTGATGAAATACCGGCGATCTTCAATCAGTTGTCCCCGCGCCAGCTAGATGTTGCAAGGCTGGTTGGCAAGGGCCAGACCAACTATCAAATTGCCTGTGAGCTGGGCATCACTGAAAACACGGTGAAACTCTACGTGTCCCAAGTGCTGCGCCTGACCCATATGCACAACCGCACCCAGTTGGCGCTGGCGTTGTCGCCGAACCATTCATCGGCACGCCAGCGCGTCACTGCCCACTAGGGCTACCGAGTATTCGGGGCGCCGAAGCACAAGCTCCCACTGGCGACAGTGTAGTGTCGGCATATCGATAGTTTGTAGACGACACCATTCGATTGGAAAGCGCCCTGCTTTTAACGGCGAACTTGCGGCATTAATCACTGACAGCTCGTATTCCCGTCCTGCCACACCATTCGGTACAGGCCTAGTTGCTGTCGCCCCCGGGGGTGCTGCCGCCCTGTTTCTGGTCGTAGTACTGCGGAATAGGGTATTTGTAGCTGTCCAGCAAACGTTGCAGGGCTTGGTCGCGTTCAGCGGGCGTGGCCTTTTGCACGTGGGAGGAGGCCTGTTCACCGCTGACCTGCAGTTGCAGCCAGCCCTCGGTCTGTTTTTGTTGGGGCGAAGAAGGCCCGGGTTCTATCGCCAGCGCCGTCAGCGGCAGGCTGGTTAGCAGCACAGCGGCGAGCAGTGTGAGTTTCATCTTGAGTACTCCCTTCAGAAGCCTATTTGACAGGCGGCGCTTGCAGCACGTCGCTGACGGCGGCGACCTGATCCTTTGCCGGCGTCACCGTCGAGGCGGGCGCCTTGAGTTGCTGTGCCCGGGCCTGGGCCTGTGTCACTTGTTCGGGGCTCAGGCCCATGCGGCTGACCACTTGCGCCGCCTGTTCCCAGTTGTCCTGGTAGATCATCAGTGTCACCAGGTTGACCGCTGCCAGTTGGTCACTTTGCTTGAGCTCCATGGCGGTGAGGAATTCGAAGCGCGCGTCTTCCATACGCCGTTGGTTGAGGTACACGACACCCAGGTCGTTGCGGATTTTTTCATCGGTGGGCGACATTTTGGCGGCGCGTTGCAAATGCGCCATGGCTTGGCCGTTGTCGCCCCGGGCGGCGGCCAGTTGGCCGAGCCCGTGCTCGCCTTCGGCAGCCATGCAGGTGCCAAGCAGGCTGCGGTACAACGGCTCGGCTTCACTGCGGCCCAGCAGGCGATACACCTTGGCCTGGCGCTGGCGCACTTGGGGCAGGTTGTCTGGCAGGTTTTGCAGGTTGGCCAGGCTGGCGTGGAGCTTGCCCTCGTTGGCCATATCGTCGGCCAGGTTCAGCGACAACTCCTGGTTGGAGTTGGGCTTGGCACAACTGCCCTGTGCGCTAAAACCCGCCCACGGCAGTTGTCCGTTACTGGCGCAACCACCCAGCAACAGCAGGCTGCAGGCGATCATTACTTTCTTCATGGCGTGTCCTCTCAAAAAGTGAAGGCTTTGGCGATGGCGATAAAGCCAGGGCCGGCCAATACGATCAGTAATGCGGGAAACAGGAACAGCATCATCACGACGGACATTTTTGCCGACATCTTGGAAATGTATTCCTGCAGGCGGGTGAGGCGCCGGTCATCCAGCAGTTGTTTGAGCGACTGCAGTGACTTCATCGCACCACCGCCCTGATGCAGGAGCTGTTGGAGGATCAGGCAGGTGTCGGTCAGTTCATCGACGTCCAGTATCTGGCTGGCCTTGTTCAATTCCTCACCCAGCTCCAGTCCGGAATCGACGCGTGCCAACACCAGGCGCAGTTCGGTGGTCAGCACCGGCAGCAGTTTCTGCGCGTCGTAGGCCATGACTCGAAGCGCCTGCTCTACGGCCATGCCGGACTCAAACAGAATGCGTACCAAAGGAATGAAGGTCGCCACTTCACGGGCGATTTGCTGCTGGCGCTTTTTGGCGAGTGAAACCAAGACCCGCTTGGGCAGCAGATACCCAATGATCAGGCCCAGCAGGGCGATCACCGAGCCATGCTCGGTGCCGGGAAAAAACAGCTCCAGTGCCAGCGCGGTCAGGCCCAACATGAGGATCGGCGAGCCGATCTGGCATGCGGCGAACATTGAGCGTTGGCTGGCCTTTCTCCAGCCCATGCGGCTCAACAGAGTTTGGGTTTCGTTATCGAGGCTGACGGTGCGCTGGCCGATCCGGGTGCTGCCCAGCTGGTGCAGCCACTCACTCATTTTTTCGTTACGACCTGGCTCGCCTTGCAAGCGTTGGGTGACCAGGCGTTGCTGGCGACGACTGCTCAACACATTGGCCAACAGGAGCGACAGCGCGGCAAGAAACAACAGGACACTGATCAAAATCGCCATCTCAGATGCTCCGCAACATGCGCCACAGCGCCACGCAGCCGATGATTTGCAAGGCGAACGCACCGAGCATCAGGCGTTGGCCGCTGGGGTCATCCCACATGGCCATCAGGTACGTCGGATTAACGATCAGGAAGTAGCCCGCCACACTCACCGGCAGCACTGCGAGCACCATTGCGGTGACCCGGGTCTCACCCGTCATGGCGCGTAATTGCCGGGTACCCTGGTCACGCTCGCGAATCATTTTGATCAGGTTTTCCAGCAACTCGCTGGCGTTGCCTCCGTAACGGTGGTTGACCTTGAGGCCCAAGGCAAACAGGCGCAGTTCATCCTGTTCATAAAACTCGGCATAGTCTTGAGCCGCCTCTGGCAGGCTCACACCCAGTTGCACATTGCGCTTGATGCGGCCCATGGATTTTTTCAACGGGTCGTCGCTGGCCTCGATGCCGCTCAGGATCGCATCCGCCAGGGTGCGTCCGGACTTGAGGCTGCGTACGGCATGGTCGAGCAGTTGCGGCAGTTGTTCGACCATTCGGCGCAGCCGCCGCCGGTAGCGTACGGCGATGTACAGGCGCAGTGCCAAGGGCGGCCCGAGCACCATCACCCCCAGGCCGACCCACTGGCCCACGAGGCCTCCCAACAGGGCGCCCAATGCCCACAAGGTCAACCATAGGCCCAGGCGCTCGGTAGGCCTGCCAAGGCCTGCACGGATAAAGGTGCGTTCCAGGCTGGTGGCTACCGCGCTGTCTTTTATGGACTGTGGTTGCCCTTCGGCCAGGCGCTCCAGTACCCGGTCGGTCTGGGCCTTGCGTAAACCGTTGCGCAGCAAGCCTATCCCCAGTACCAGCAGGGCCACGGCGAGCAGGGCGAGCAGAATCGGACCGATCATTGGGTTGCCTCCTACACCGGCAGGTGGCCTTCGTGGCGCAACTTGTCACCCGCCGGGTTGACAGCCTCCCGCACGAAGCCAAAGCCGGTGCGCTTGTCATGGCGAAACAGGGTGTTGATGACGTACACGTCCTCGCGGATGCCCACCACCTCTACCACTTCGCTGACGCAACGGCGACCATCGGGCAGGCGGGTCAACTGGATCACCACGTCGAGGGCCGCGCAGATCATTTGCCGCAGGGTTTTTTCCGCCACCACCCGCCCGGTGAGGCCCACCAGGGTTTCCAGGCGCAGCAAGGCGTCCTGGGCGTTGTTGGCATGCACGGTACTCATCGAACCGTCGTGGCCGGTGTTCATGGCGGTCAACACATCGATGACTTCGACACCGCGAATCTCGCCGAGGATGATCCGGTCGGGCCGCATCCGCAGGGCGTTGCGGATCAGGTCGCTGGCTTTTACCTCGCCATGGCCCTCGGCATTGGGCGGGCGGGTTTCCAGGCGCACGACGTGGGGATGGCCCAGTTGCAGTTCGGCCACGTCTTCAATGGTGACCAGGCGTTCGCGGGGGTTGATCAACTGGCTGAGAATGTTCAGTAGCGTGGTTTTGCCGGTGCCGGTACCGCCGCTGATCAGGATGTTGCAGCGCTTGCCGACGGCGTCCTGGAAGAACTCGAAAATGGCCTGGTCGATGGTTTGCATCGCCACCAGGTCGCTGCTTTTAAGCATGTCTTTGCGAAACTTACGAATCGACAGGCAAGGCCCGTCCAGGGCAATCGGCGGAATGATCGCATTGACCCGGCTGCCATCGGGCAGGCGCGCATCGACCATTGGCGAAGATTCATCCAGCCGGCGCCCCAGCGGCGCGAGGATCCGCTGCATCACCCGCTCGACATGGTGGTCGTCAATGAAGCGCAGATCACTCTGTTGCAGCAGGCCGTCGCGCTCGACGAATACCCGGTGCGGGCCATTGACCAGAATTTCCGTGACGGTGGGGTCGCGCAGCAGCACTTCCAGCGGGCCGAAACCGGTCAGCTCATCGACGATCTCTTCGGCCAGGCGTTCCATCTCATAACGGGAAATTGCCAGGTGCATGCGGGTGATGTACTCGGCCACCTTGTCGATCACAAACTGCGCCAGGGACTGGCGTGTGCCTTCCAGCAGGTTTTTCCCCGACTCCTCGATGGCATCGATGATGTAGCGATGCAGCACCAGTTTCAGGCCGTCGTGATCGGTATTGCCGACGCTGCCGCGTGCGGGAACACCAAACAGTTTCTCGCCGCTCATTTGGTCCTCAGCAGGCGGTTAAGCCAGTTGGTTGAGGGTTTTGCCAGGCCTTCGGAGCGTTTTGCCAGGCGCTCGCCCAAGTTGCGCAACGCTTGCGTCAGGGTTTCCCGCGGCGCCAGGGAGAACAGGGTCTGGGCCTGGTTCTTGGCACTCAGGCGAACTTCCGGGCTCCAGGGCAACACGGCGATCACTTCCAGCCCAAAGCTTTTGCCCAGCGCCTCCGAGTCCGGGGCGGCACCTTTGAGGTAGCGGTCTACCAGCAGGCGGGCATGCTCCAGTTTCATGCCTTTTTCTCGCCACAGGTTGAGTATCGCAAGGTTACGGCGGCAGTCCGGCACGCTTTGGTCGGTGCACCACAGCAGTTTGTCGCAGTGGCTGACAAAGGTGCGCACGGCTTCACTGTCGGGTTGCCCGGTCAGGTTCACCACAATGTGTTGGAAGTGCTGGCGCAGGGCGCTGAGTAGCATGTACAGCTCGGCCGCACTGGTACGCTCCAGCGGCTCGTCGTTGGTGTGGTAGGCGAGGATGCGCAGGCCGGCTTCGGCCGAGGTGAAGGCACTGTTGATCAACGTTGCGTCCAGGCGGCGCAGGTGGCGCAGGGCATCGCCGAAGTGAAACGAGCTTTCCAGCCCCAGCAGCGCCAGGCTGTCTGCGAGCGGCAGGCCCAGGTCGAGCAACAATGTTTGCTGCCCGCTTTTTTGCACCACCAGCGCCAGGTGGCTGGCGATCAGCGCGCCGTCGGCATTGCCCTGGGTTCCATAGAGTACGGTCAGCCCGCCCAGGTGGGCATTGGGGGTGACGGCCGGCAAGCGTTTACTCAGGCGACGAACCAGGCCGGCAACTTCACTGGAGCGTGAGCCGTAGGCGACGAAATCCCGCGCGCCGGCGCGCATTGCATTGAGCACCAACTGGTTGTCCATGCCATCGCCCAGGGCCACGATGGCGAGCATGGGCTTGGCCTCCAGGGCGCCTTCGATCAGGGCGCACTGGGTGGTCACGTGTTCACGGTCCAGGCCGATGAACACCAGGTTGGCGAACGTCACGTCCACCAACGCCAACAGCTCGTCCAGGCTGCCCGCGCCGGCACTGACCACCTGCCCCAGGGGCGCGAGCGCGCCCTGGAGCCATTCCAGGTCTGTGGTGTTGCGGGTGATTGCCAGAAAGGTCTGGCTCAGGCTCTCGCTCATTCGGACAGTCCAGTGCGGCGGTCGAAATTACCGTTTTCAAGGAAATACAGGCGGTACCAGTTCGGGTCGTAATTGCGCAGTTTTTCCCCTGGCAACGAGGGCAATTGGGCGTTGGCGGCCAGTGGCTGTACCAGGTGTGGGGTGACGATCATCAGCAGCTCTTTTTCCTGGCGGTTAACGCTGGAGTCGCGAAAGAACGCGCCGAGAATCGGGATGTCGCCCAGGCCCGGGAATTTGCTGACGCTTGAGGTGTTGTTGGTGCTGATCAGGCCGCTGATCACAAAGCTTTCGCCGTCGGCCAGGGAGATGCTGGTGTCGGTGCGCCGGATCGTCAGCGCCGGTACCGAGATACCCTGGATGGTGACCGCGTTGCTGTAGTCCAGCTCGCTGACTTCGGGTGCGACCTTCAGGGAAATACGCCCATGGTCGATAACGGTCGGGGTCAGGGTCAGGCGGATCCCGAACTCCTTGTATTCGATGGAGAGGGAGTTGCTGCCACTGCTGGGCACCGGGATCGGAACCTCACCACCGGCGAGGAAGGTCGCGCTTTGCCCACTGAGCGCCACCAGGCTGGGGCGGGCCAGGGTGTAGGCAAACCCGCTGCTTTCCAGCGCGTTGATCATGGCCGAAACGCGACCGCCGCCAAAGCCGATGTTGAAGGTGTCGTTGTTTACCGGCAGCCCGCGAAACCCTGTGGCCGCCGCGTTGGCGACGTTGTTGGGCGTGCCAAACAAAAAGTTGCCGCCCCGGCCAAAAATCGACGTACTGGCCTCCTTGAGCTTGGTGCGGCTCACTTCCACGAAGCGGATGTCGGTTTGCACCTGGCTGGGCAGCGTCGGGTCATCGGACGGTGACAGGGTCAGGCTGGTCAGGGCCGACGTGGCCTTGCCCTGGACGAACACCATGCTCTGGCGCGGGCTGCTGGAACACGCTGTCCAGACCATCAGGCTGGTGTTGCCAGGCGCGATACCGGTGAGCAGGAATGCCTGGTTACCGTTGACCTGCACATCGGCCACTTTCGGGTCGCCAATGGCTAGCCGCGTAATCGGTACCGGCGATTGAATTGCCTGTTGTGTACCTTCGCCCACCTCCAGCACGGCCGGCAATTGGCCCAGCCCCGCGCAGTTCCCCGACGCCGCCAGTGCCACCTCGACGGGCAGGCTCACGGTGAGAAGGGCCCAGAATACTCGCGAAAAAAACCACACGGAACGACTGCTCATTCAAGGCATCCTTAGCTCTTTCAGGGCGTTTGTTGAGTCACCTGGTTGCCGCGTATCACCTCGACCCCCGAGCGTTTTGGAGCCCCGTTGGCAGGTGTTGGACCGAAACTGTTGAGGGGGGCCTGGCTGAAGGACAGTTGGTTGAACTGGTAGAGATCGCGCTTGGTGTTTTCCAGGTTGATCGCGGATTCCGTGTCGCCGGCCCAGTATTGGCTCAACAGTTGTTCGTCGGCACTGCGTACAGCCAGGCGCAATACACCCGATTGGGTGGCGAGCATCAGCCGGCTCAACAGCTGCTCGGGGACGGCCAGGGTGACCGTGCGTGCGCTGGCACGACCTTGCTGTTGCTTGAGTTTTTCGTCTGCGGTGGCCGGTGGGGTAGAGGCGGGGTTGCCATCGTTGGTCAGCCCCAATTGGTCGCCGACGCCCAGCAGGCGCAAGGCAGGCACCACCACTTGTGCCGACTGCTGCGGGTTGCTGGCTTCCTGGCGCAGGAAGAGCAGAACGTCTACGTAGTCGCCTGGGGTCAATTGCCCGCCGGCACCGATTACTTCATCCACGGCGACGGCCAGGGCGCGCTCGCTGGGGCGGATCATCCGGGCCAAGGTTCCGCCGGCGTTGAAGCTCTCCTCGGTGAGCCATGTGCCGGCAGGCAGTGGCCGCCAGGGGGTCTTGCCCACGGCCTGGTCGAGGCGGGTCAAGCTGCCGGCGGGAACCGTGCGCAGTCTTTCCAGGGTCAGGTCGGCGGCGGTGAGGGCAACAAAGGGTGCAACATCATGGGCCAGGACCACCACGGGTTG
Source organism: Pseudomonas sp. Bout1 (assembly GCF_034314165.1). Taxonomy (GTDB): domain Bacteria; phylum Pseudomonadota; class Gammaproteobacteria; order Pseudomonadales; family Pseudomonadaceae; genus Aquipseudomonas. The sequence goes on from NZ_JAVIWK010000001.1 coordinate 736,158, forward strand.
GCGTGTCTGGTCTTCGGCTGCGGGTTGCGCAACCTCGGGTGATGGAGTTACAGGGGGGGCGACAGGAGCAGAGCGACTAAGCACCAGGCCCCAGTAGCCAGCAATCAATGCACCTACCAATAGCAGCCCGGCGAGGATCAAGCTAATGCGACTGTTCATGATGGCTCTCCCTATCCTGCTGCATCCACTGCTCTTTCCTACTAATGCGTACGCGTTTGGGGCGCTAAAGGCATCTAACTATTTCGCTATTTGAAGGTAGCCCAGCTAGGACGAAATGCCATTACTGGCCAACAAATATCTCCAGATTCTGTGAAAAGGCAGCTTTTTTGGCGCCAGCATGCCGACTAATACTTTGTGATTAATCAGTTCTTACAGTTGTTGGTATGGGGTTTGTTGACAATGCTCTAGTGGCACACCGGAATCATTTTGTGATGCCGCAGTACCAGCGCCATAGGCGCAAAGGAGAAGTCATTATGTTCCTTGATCTTATTCGCATGGGTTTCATCAAAGTCCAGATTTTTTTCTACTCCAAAGAGGGCGCGTCGGGTATTGAATACGCGCTTGTTGCCGCGATGGTTGCTGTTGCGCTGGCGGCCTTTATTACCCCCATCCGTACTGCGGTGACAAACGTATTTACGACGATCCAGGCGGCCATTCATACCTGATGGTGTCACTCGCGCAAACACGTGCAGGTCCCGCTGAATGATCTATTGCGCCTCGGGCATTTCTCCATGAACTCCTCTTTGTCTCCCCGGCAACAAATCCTTTTGGTGGACGATGAAGAGGACGCCCTCATTGAACTGGCCGAGTCGCTGGAGAATGAGGGCTTTGTCTGTTTCACCGCCACCTCGGTCACCTTCGCGTTGCAGGAGCTGACCCTGCACCCCGATATCGCCCTCGTTATCACCGACCTGCGCATGCCTGAGGAAAGCGGTATTTCCCTGATCAAGCGCCTGCGCGAACACACCGCTCGCCAGCACTTGCCGGTGATCGTCATGTCTGGCCATGCCGAGATGGATGATGTGAGCGACATGTTGCGTTTGCAGGTGCTGGACCTGTTTCGCAAGCCGATCTATCTGGTGCGCTTGATCGACACCCTCAACAGCCTGTTTCCCGTGCCGAAAGTCAGGCTGATGTAGGGTTCAAAGCTGGTAGCTGAAACTCAACGTATACCGCGGCCGCCGATTGAAGCTGTCCAGGGCGATGTCCGACATTGGCTTGGCCGCTTCCAGAGCAATGTTGTAGTACTTGTTATCCCCAAAACGCAGGCCCACGGCCGCCGATGACATGTTATTGCCCTTGACCGGCAACGCGTTGAACCAGGTCTTGGCCTTGTCCAGTACCACGTACGGTTGCAGGATTTTTACCCATTCGCCACTGCGGTTGAAGCTGTAGTTAACCTCATACGCCACGCCCCAGCCCTTGTCGCCCGAGCCCTGGTCATCGGGGTAGCCACGTCCGAAATTCTGCCCACCGAACGTTGCACGTTCGCTGTCGGGCAGGGTGTCGTTGCTCCAGTAAAACGCTGCCGATGCCACGCCTTGCCAGTTGTCGAAGAACTTGTCGCTCTGCACGCCCGAAAGGCGCAGGCGGAAGAAGTCGATATCCGGTTTTATACCTTCCAGGTCGCTGCGGGTCTTGGCGCCCAGGCCGTCGATGCCTTGGTACAGGCCGGCGCTGAGGATGCGCAATTGGCGCGTGTCGGACTTGCGCCAGTCGCCTTCAAACGCCAACGCGCGCAGGTTGGTTTCCAGGTCAAAACGCTGGGGAAAACCCACCAGTTGATAGCGGGTGGTCTGGTCCACGGCATAGAGCCGGGTACCCAGGGTCAGCGACTCGGTGGGGGAGGCGATCAGCGGGTGGCTGAGGCCAATGGAGTAGCGGTCAATTTGCTGGTGGGGCTTGAGTTCGAAGCCGCCGTCCAACTGAATATTGCTGCGTGGGTCGGCGCGATAGCGCTCGGCGTTGACCACCAGTTGGGTGCCCTCGGCATTGACGAACTGGCTATAGCCGAGGCGGTAGTAGTGCTCCTTGTCTTCGCCCGGCGGGAACAGGCCGCTGATGCTCAGTTGCTCACCCATGGAGGTCTGGGAGTTGCTGGTGCCGGTGATCAGGGCCTGCAGGCCGCCACGGCTGTCATCCGTCATGCTCATGCTGCTGGTGAAGGGTTTGCGCGAGGCCTGAATCTGCATGTGCGTGCCGCCATCGGTGGTGCCTGGCGGCGGTACTTGCGCCTGCAGCGTCACACCCGGTATGCGCCCCATCAGCGTGGTGTAGCGTTCGAAGGTCTTGCGGGTCAGTGGGCGCTCGGCCAGCAGCTTGGCCGCCAGTTTGTCGACGTAGGCCGAGACGGAGCCGATGTCGCCCTGCAGGTTGTAATCCTTGATGTAGCCTTCCACGAGTATCACGTGTACCAGGCCGTTTTCGAAGCGCTGGTCGGGCAGGTAGGCGTAGGACAACAAGTAGCCGTCCTGCTGGTAGCGGCGTGTGATACCACGGGTGGCTTCGATCAGTTGCGCGACGGTGGTTTCATGGCCAATCAACGGTTCGAAAACCTGGGCCGCATCCTTGAGTGGGTAGATCGTGCCGCCGTCGATTTGCAGCTTGCGGATGATCACCTTGGTCTCCATCAACAGCGGCTGGCCCTGGGTGGCGGCCGGCTCGGGCAACTGGGTCTGGGGCGTGACCGGGCGGTAGGCATCGGCGGGAAGATTGGGCACCGGCAAGTTGCGAATGGTGTCGTTGCTATTGAGGAAGCTGGGCAGGGTCTCGGCCTGGACACAAGCGGCAATGAGGGTTAGCAAAAACAACGGCGTCGAGGCGCGCATAGGACACTCCATGGTCAAACTGCAGCAGCGTTTCGCGGGTTCCCGCCGGGTTCTGGGCCACGGTTCGAGACGGCCTGTCAGGGGCCAATAAAAAGACGAGAGACTCATCGGAATCTCTCGTCTCAACCAAGCGTAGGCGCTGTAGGGGAGGCCGTCTAATGGCCAGGTGCAATTCTATTTTTTGCCGGTCAGCCCGCCGAGCAAGCCTCCCAGGCCGCCACCGGTGTTGGTGTTTGCAGTGCCTCCAGCAGATGCGCTGGCACCCAGGTTTAACCCGCCGAGCAGGCCGCCGCTACCGCCGGTTGCAGTACCGCCGGTAACCAGCCCACCCACTGAGCCCACGGTGCCGCCGACTGTATTGAGCGTACCGCCCAGGGCATTGGTGATCGGGTTGGCATTCGCCGCTGTCAGGGTGGTACCTATGCTGCTGACTGCCCCGCCGACCTGAGTCACCAGACCGTTGACGGGGCCGCCGATACCGGTGCTGGTGCCGATGTTTTGCGTCAGGCCGGCAACACCCGTGGTGACGGGGTTGAGTGCTGCACCGACGTTGGTCGCCAGGGTGCCTACTGGCGCAGTGGCGCCGGTGTTGGCTACGCCATTGCCGCCAATCAACGTGCCGAGGGAAGCCACGGTGTTGCCCACAGAGCCGCCTGCGATGCCCGCTGCACTGACGGTGCCATTGGTGTTGCCGATATTCAGGCCGTTACCGACGTTGGCGACGAGGCCGCCGACGAGTTCAGGCAGGCCCGATTGTGGGGTCGTGGTTGCCGGGTTGACGTAGCCGCTCGACTTGTCGAGGGTGGTGCCGACGCCGGTCAATACGCCACCGACGACAGCCCCCAGCGGGTTGCCTGTGCCGCCGGCGCTGGCCACTTGGCCACCCAGGGCTGTGACTGTGGAACCGACTTTATCCAGTACGCCACCGACCGGGTTGCCCAGGCCTGTCTTGTTGCCGAGGTTGCCGGTGGTGTTTTCCAACAGGGAAACCACTGGCACCAATACGCTTTTGCCTACCGTATTGGTCGCGCTGCCCAAAGGTCCGGTAGTGCTGGCAGTGCTCAAGGTGTCGCCGAGCATGGTGACCGCCTGGCCAACCTGATCAACCAGGCCGCCGGCTGCGCCGCCGACACCACCGGTCAAGCCACCGACCACGGGAATGCCGCCCAATGTGGTGCCCAGGGACTTGCCGGTATTGGATACGCCGGTGCCCAGGTCGGCCACGCCGTCGGCTACACCGGCAACGGTGGTGCCCAAGGCGTTGCTGTTGGTGCCCAGGGTACCCAGGCCGTTGGTCAAGCCGGTGCCAATACTAGTGACGGCAGTGCCCGTCGCAGTGACCAGCCCGCCGGCGGTAGTGCCGACAATTGGAACGGTGTTCAGGGTTGTGCCCAAGTCACCCACGGCGGTGCCGACATTGCCGACTACACCGCCCACGGCGCCCACTACCTGACCGGTGACGAGGGGAGTGGTCGAACCCGTGCCGCCACCTGTGCCACCGCCAGTACCACCACCTGTGCCGCCTCCGGTACCACCACCTGTGCCACCGCCAGTACCACCGCCAGTACCACCACCTGTGCCGCCTCCGGTACCACCACCTGTGCCACCGCCAGTACCACCACCTGTGCCACCTCCGGTACCGCCGCCAGTACCACCACCTGTACCACCACCGGTACCTCCGTCAGTGCCACCACCTGTGCCGCCGCCGGTACCTCCACCAGTGCCGCCATCGGTACCACCGCCAGTACCACCACCCGCGCCGCTGCCGGCATCCGGAGAAGACGCCGCGACGCTAGTGTGATGGCCACCACCACCGCTGCTGCAGCCTCCGAGGCTTACTGCCAGAATCAGGGCCAGCGCGGTACTTGCTTTCCACAACACGACTTGAGTTTTCATGATTGAGTTCCTTGCACCTGGTACAGCCTTTGTTGTTATCGAAGTTCGCTGTTTCTAGGGGCAGCGATACATTCGTCCGTTATGGCCATAACAAACCCGAGTGCCTTTTAGCGCAACGCTCAACTTGGTATTAACGATTTATATACAGGCCGGTTTAGCCCGCTTAGTGACTAATACCAAGGGTATATCCGCAGGCGGTGTGGCAGAATTGACGCTTTATAAATCAAGGTGTTGATAAACTTAGCGGGCTATCAATAGCCCGCTATAACTTAGGGTGTATATATACAATTGATCAGTAAGCAGGCTGCCAGCGCCCCGTCATATGTTCAATGTCTGCGGCGCCTTTTAGTTGCAACTCACCGCGGGGGCCGGCGGCACTCGCCAATAAGATAACTTCGCCCGGCAAGCGCACCGGCTTTTTAAACTCGACGTCTATCTGGAGGTTGGCTGCCGGCAAATGTTCACTCAGCGCGGCCAGTGTGTGCGCCTTGTTCCACAGGCCATGGGCGATGGCCTGTGGGAAGCCAAACAACTTGGCGGTCATCGCGCTCAAATGAATCGGGTTGTAGTCGCCAGACACTCGGGCGTAGCGGCTGCCAATATCGGCGGGGGCTTTCCAGCGCGCCAACTCGCTGACACCCGTAGCGGCTTGCAGGGTGTTATCCACCGCCACCCCCTCGAGTTTTACGCCGCGACAGAGCATTCGGCTTTCGGCTTCCCACAGCGGCCCCAATGAGTCCTCGACCGTGGTCACAATATCGAAAGTTGCCCCTTTGGCGTGTGGCTGCAAGTTTTGCGCGTAGACACCGACCATCAGGTCACTCACACCGCCCAGCGGGCGCAGGATACGGATGCGGTTGCTCAGGTGGATCAAGCCCAGCAGCGGGAATGGAAATTCCTTGCTGGTGAGCAATTGCATCTGCAGGCCGAATGCCAGGATATGTGGGTAGGTTGCCGGCAGCACCGGGCTTTCGGCAAACCCGCAGACCTTGCGATATGCCGCCACCTCCTTGGGGTTGACGCTGACCCGGCAGCGCAGCCCGTGCTCAGGCAATGTGGTGCCGGTAATCTTGCGCTTGAGCGCCGCACGCCAATACAGCGGCGGTAGAAACGGGGTGCTGCCTAATGTCTGCCACTGCATGCTTACGCTCCCAATAGACTTTGCCCACACACCCGTAACGCTTGGCCGCTGACGGCGCCCGAGCCCGGCTGGCCGAGCCATGCCACCGCTTCGGCGACGTCCTGGGGCAGGCCACCCTGGCCCAGCGAACTCATGCGGCGGCCGGCCTCACGCAAGGCGAACGGAATATGCGCGGTCATCTGGGTTTCGATAAAGCCTGGGGCCACCGCATTGATGCTGATCCCGCGTTCCCCCAGCAACGGTGCCCAGGCCTGCGCCAGGCCGATCAACCCGGCCTTGCTCGCGGCGTAATTGGTTTGCCCGCGGTTGCCCGCGATGCCGCTGATGGACGCCAGCAACACCACGCGGCCATTGTCGTGCAGGTTGCCGCTGTCCAGCAGGGCCTTGGTCAGCACTTGCGGCGCGTTGAGGTTGACGGCCAATACCGCGTCCCAGTATTCCGGTGTCATGTTGGCCAGGGTCTTGTCGCGGGTGATGCCGGCGTTGTGCACGACGATGTCGATGCCGTCCGGCAGGTGTTCGATCAACTGGGCTGCGGCGTCCTCGGCGCAGATATCCAGGGCGATGCTGCGAGCGCCCAAGCGTGCAGCCAGGGCATCGAGGTCGGCCTTGGCGGGTGGGACGTCCAACAGAATCACCTCGGCACCATCACGGGCCAGGGTTTCTGCGATCGAGGCGCCGATACCGCGAGCGGCACCGGTCACCAGCGCCTTGCGCCCGGCGAGAGGGCGGGTCCAATCCTCGACGTGGGTGGCACAGGCGTTCAGGCGAATCACCTGCCCTGAGATGTACGCGCTTTTTGGCGAGAGGAAGAAGCGCAACGCACCTTCCAGCTGGTCGTCGGCACCTTCGCCCACATACAGCAATTGCAGGACGCCGCCGCTGCGCAGTTCTTTTGCCAACGACCGGCTGAAGCCTTCAAGGGCACGCTGGGCGCTGGCGGCAAACGGGTCGCTGAGGCTTTCCGGGGCGCGGCCAAGGATCACCAGGTGCGCGCTGTGATCGAGATTTTTCAGCAGCGGCTGAAAGAATTCCCGCAGCTGCTTGAGTTGATCGGTGTGCTGCAGTTGGCTGGCATCGAACACCACGGCCTTGAGCTTGGGCCCGTGGCCGGGAATCCAGGGCGTGGCCGTCGACGGTTCGGTACCGTAGCTATAGATAGCGTCGGTCAGCCTGTTGGCGAACGCCAGAATATTGGTCGCCAGCGGGCCGCCGCCGATCAGCAGCGCGCCCTCCACGGGACGCAGGCGCCCGGCCTGCCAGCGTTCCAGGCGTACCGGTGACGGCAGGCCAATGGCGGCGACCAGGCGATGGCCGAGGCTGGAGTTGGCGAAGTCGATATAACGGTCAGACATGGAACGCTCTCCGAGTGCTGGGGTTCAAACGGTGGACCATCGTTAGGTGAAAGTCGTTCGATTGAGCCTAGGCTAGTCTCACAGACTCACCCACAACCTTCAGGGAGCTTTCCATGACTCAATTGCGCCGTGTAGCGATCATTGGCGGTAACCGCATCCCCTTCGCCCGCTCCAATGGCCCTTACGCCACGGCGAGTAACCAGGCGATGTTGACCGCCGCCCTGGAAGGCCTGATCGAACGCTACAACCTGCACGGCCTGCGCATGGGCGAGGTGGCCGCCGGGGCGGTGCTCAAGCACTCCCGGGACTTCAACCTGACCCGCGAGTGCGTGCTGGGCTCGCGCCTGTCGCCGCAAACCCCGGCCTACGACATTCAGCAGGCCTGCGGCACGGGGTTGGAAGCGGCGTTGCTGGTGGCGAACAAAATTGCCTTGGGGCAGATCGAATGCGCGATTGCCGGTGGCGTCGACACCACGTCCGACGCGCCCATCGGGGTGAATGAAGGGCTGCGCAAAATCCTCCTGCAAGCCAATCGCAGTAAATCCATGGCGGATAAATTAAAAGTCTTGTTACAACTTCGTCCCCGTCACCTCAAGCCGGAACTGCCACGCAACGGCGAACCGCGCACCGGTTTGTCCATGGGCCAGCATTGCGAATTGATGGCCCAGACTTGGCAGATCCCCCGCGCCGAGCAGGATCAACTGGCGCTGGAAAGCCACCAGAAAATGGCCGCGTCCTACGCCGAAGGCTGGCATAACGATTTGCTCACACCCTTCCTTGGCCTGACCCGCGACAACAACCTGCGCCCCGACCTGACCCTGGAAAAGCTCGCCAGCCTCAAGCCCGCCTTTGAGCGCAGCGAAAAGGGCACCCTCACCGCCGGCAATTCGACGCCGCTGACCGATGGCGCCTCTTTGGTGCTGCTGGGCAGTGAAGCCTGGGCCAAAGAGCGCGGTTTGCCGATTCTTGCGTACCTGCGCGATGGCGAGGCGGCCGCGGTGGATTTCGTCAACGGTGCCGAAGGTCTGTTGATGGCGCCGGTGTACGCCGTGCCGCGCTTGCTGGCCCGGAATGGCCTGACGCTGCAGGACTTCGATTACTACGAGATTCACGAAGCCTTCGCCGCCCAAGTGTTGTGCACGCTGAAGGCCTGGGAAGACCCGCAATACTGCAAGACCCGCCTGGGGCTGGACGCGCCGCTGGGCTCCATCGACCGCAGCCGGCTGAACGTCAAGGGCAGCTCATTGGCGGCCGGCCATCCGTTTGCCGCCACTGGAGGGCGTATCGTCGCCAACCTGGCCAAGCTGCTGGATGCGGCGGGCAAGGGCCGGGGCCTGATCTCGATCTGCGCCGCCGGGGGCCAGGGCGTCACCGCGATTATTGAGCGCTGATCTCGGCTATGATCGGGCCGCCGGTCAATTTGGCATATTGGATGCATTCTTAAGCGGTCAAAGGTCGGTACCCTCTCCCCGCGGCGAGAGGATTGCCGTATAACGAGTGCCATACGCGTGTTTGGTAATAAAGGACCCACAATAAAAGCTGATGAAGACTCCTAAACGCATTGAACCCCTGATCGAGGACGGTCTGGTCGACGAGGTGCTGCGCCCACTCATGAGTGGTAAAGAAGCAGCTGTTTACGTGGTGCGCTGCGGCAACGAGTTACGTTGCGCCAAGGTCTACAAGGAGGCGAATAAACGAAGTTTTCGTCAGGCGTCCGAATACCAGGAAGGCCGCAAGGTCCGCAACAGCCGCCAGGCCCGGGCCATGGCCAAGGGCTCCAAGTTCGGCAAGAAAGAAACCGAAGACGCCTGGCAGAACGCCGAGGTAGCGGCGCTGTTTCGCCTGGCCGGTGCGGGCGTTCGCGTGCCCAAGCCGTACGACTTCCTTGAAGGCGTGCTGCTGATGGAACTGGTGGCGGATGAATACGGTGATGCTGCGCCACGTCTCAACGACGTGACGCTGGACCCGGACCAGGCCCGCGAATACCACGCCTTCCTGATTACCCAGATCGTGCTGATGTTGTGTACCGGCCTGGTGCACGGTGACCTTTCCGAGTTCAACGTGCTGCTGACGCCGACGGGCCCGGTGATCATCGACCTGCCCCAGGCGGTGGATGCCGCGGGCAACAACCACGCGTTCACCATGCTGGAACGGGATGTGGGCAACATGGCTTCCTATTTCGGGCGTTTTGCCCCGGAATTGAAGAAGACCAAGTACGCCAAGGAGATGTGGGCGCTTTACGAAGCCGGCACTCTGCACCCGGCCAGCGTCTTGACTGGCGAGTTCGACGAGCCGGAAGAGTTGGCTGACGTGGGCGGTGTTATCCGCGAAATCGAAGCGGCGCGGCTTGATGAAGAGCGTCGCCAGGCGATTCGTGCGGCAGACGATGCACCTGCGAGCAAGGCATCGGAAGAACCTCCACCGCCGCCCTGGATGCAGTGATCCAATAACCGGAAAGGATCCCGGTCCATGTGGGAGCTGGCTTGCCAGCGATAGCATCACCTCGGTTTGGCTCACAGACCGAGGTGCCTGCATCGCAGGCAAGCCAGCTCCCACATTTGTTTTGTGCAGTCAGTAAAGTCTGGTCAGGCGCAACAACTGCCCGAGGCCAACTCCTTGAGAATCGGGCAGTCTGGCCGATGGTCACCCTGGCAGTGTTCCACCAGGTCCTGCAACGTATCGCGCAATTGCCCCAGCTCGCGGATCTTCTGGTTCAGCTCATCGATATGCTGGCGGGCCAGCGCCTTGACGTCGGCACTCGCGCGTCCCCGGTCCTGCCAGAGGGTCAGCAGTTTGCCGACTTCCTCAAGGGAAAACCCCAAGTCCCGCGAACGCTTGATAAACGCCAGTGTGTGCAAGTCGTCGGCGCCATAAATACGGTAGCCGCTGTCGGTACGATGAGCCGCTTTCAACAAGCCGATGGACTCGTAATAACGAATCATCTTGGCGCTCAGGCCGCTTTGGCGTGCTGCTTGGCCGATGTTCATGGACGCTTGTCCTCCAGGTCCTTGGGCTTCCAGGTTTTCAACAGCAGCGCATTACTTACCACGCTGACGCTGGACAGGGCCATGGCTGCGCCGGCCATCACGGGATTAAGCAGACCGAACGCGGCCAGCGGAATCCCGATCAAGTTATACACAAAGGCCCAGAACAGGTTCTGTCGAATTTTAGCGTAGGTCTTGCGGCTGATTTCCAGGGCTGCGGGCACCAGGCGTGGGTCGCCGCGCATCAGGGTGATGCCGGCCGCGTGCATCGCCACGTCGGTGCCGCCGCCCATGGCGATGCCAATGTCGGCTGCCGCCAGGGCCGGTGCGTCGTTGATGCCGTCGCCGACCATCGCCACCACGCCGGTCTTTTTCAGCTCGGCGACGGTGGCGGCCTTGTCGGCGGGCAGCACCTCGGCGTGCACGTCGTCGATCCCCAGGGCTTCGGCTACCACGCGGGCACTGCCACGGTTATCGCCGGTCAGCAGGTGGCTGCTGATATGCCTGGCCTTAAGTTGTTGTATCGCTTGCAGGGCGCCCGGTTTGAGTGTGTCACCGAAGGCAAACAAACCCAGCACCCGGGGTTGCGGGGCTTGTTCGATCAGCCAGGACAAGGTGCGGCCTTCGGCTTCCCAGGCGCTGGCCGAGTTGGCGAGGTCGCCGGTGCTCAAGCCGGTTTCTTCCAGCAGGCGGCGGTTACCCAAAGCCAGTTGCCGACCGTCGAGCGTGCCCGCTATGCCACGCCCGGTCAGGGACTGGCTGGCGCTGACGTCGGCCACGTTCAGGCCTTGCTCGGCGCAGGCATCCAGCACCGCCTTGGCCAGCGGGTGTTCACTGCCGCGTTGCAACGCACCGGCCTGTTGCAGCAGGGCCGCTTCGTTGCCATCGACAGCCGCCAGGTGTGCGATTTTCGGCGCGCCGGAGGTCAGGGTGCCGGTCTTGTCGAACACCACGGCGCTGACTTCATGGGCGCGTTCCAGGGCTTCGGCATCCTTGATCAAAATCCCGTGGCGGGCGGCGACGCCGGTGCCGGCCATGATGGCGGTGGGTGTGGCCAGGCCAAGGGCGCAAGGGCAGGCGATCACCAATACGGTGACGGCGTTGATCAGCGCGACTTCCAGCGGTGCGCCATACAACCACCAGCCCACCAGCGTGGCCAAGGCCAACACCAGCACCACCGGCACGAACACCTGGCTGACTTTATCCACCAGTTTCTGGATCGGGGCCTTGGCGGCCTGGGCGTCTTCCACCAGGCGGATGATCCGCGCCAATACGCTTTCCGCGCCGAGGGCCAGGGTGCGTACCAGCAGCCGGCCTTCGCCGTTGATGGCGCCGCCGGTGACCGCGTCGCCAGGCTGTTTGGGCACCGGCAGGCTTTCACCGCTGATCAGCGCTTCGTCGGCGTGGCTTTGGCCCTCCACCACTTCACCGTCCACCGGGAAGCGTTCGCCGGGTTTGACCAGCACCAGGTCATTGAGCTTGAGGGCGGTGATGGCAACGTCTTGCTCGCGGCCATCGATCACTTGAATCGCCCGCTCCGGGCGCAAGGCTTCCAGGGCGCGGATGGCGCTGGCGGTCTGGCGCTTGGCGCGGCTTTCCAGGTATTTGCCCAGCAGCACCAGGGCGATCACCACGGCCGAGGCTTCGAAGTACAGATGCGGCAGGGTGCCGGCGGATGCGGTAAGCCATTCATAGATACTCAGGCCGTAACCGGCGCTGGTGCCGATGGCTACCAGCAGGTCCATATTCCCGGCCCCGGCGCGCACGGCTTTCCAGGCGGCGATATAGAAGCGTGCACCGAAGATGAATTGCACAGGGGTGGCCAGCGCAAACTGAACCCAGGCCGGCAGCATCCAGTGCAGGCCGAACGGTTGCACCAGCATTGGCAGCACCAACGGAGCGGCGAGAAGAATCGCCAGCAAAAGCGCCCAGCGTTCATGGCTCAGGCGTTGTTCCTGGCTGGCTTGGGTAGCGGTTTCGCTTTGGGGCAGGGTGGCGGTGTAGCCGGCCTTGTCGACGGCGGCGATCAGGACGCTGGGGTCCATTTGGCCGAGCACTTCAATGTGGGCGCGTTCGTTGGCCAGGTTGACGCTGACGCTTTGCACCCCGGGCACTTTGCCCAGTGCCCGTTCAACCCGCCCGGCGCAGCTGGCGCAGGTCATGCCGCCGATCGGCAGGTCGAAGGTGGTGGATCCGTTCATGGGCAGTACTCCAGGAGAGATTGCCCCTAGGATCAACCTTGACCTGTGGGGAAGGTCAAGGCGCTTTTTACTGTAGGAGCGAGGGGGACGCCTAGTTCTTGCTCGCGAAAAGCTTGAGGGCGCCGCGTTTATTCAGGATGAACGCGTTATCGTTGACGTTTTTCGCGAGCAAGCTCGCTCCTACAGGTTTTCGGGGCTTAGTACTCCAGTGCTGCCGGCTTCAGGTACATCCCGTCCGGCCCTTGCGCGATGCGCAACTTGCGCACGTCACCGGCCTTCAAGGTGATGTTTTGCGCCGGTGGCGCGAGCATGCCCGGCAAGCAGCCTTGGGACTGGCCCGGCAATAACTTCAGGCGCAATGACACATTCCCCGCCGGCAAATTAAACGAGGTGGCCTGCTCCTGGAACAGCCGCCCGGCCAACTGGTCCTGGATGTACAGGCCGATCTCGCAGTTGGTCGGTACTTCGAGGCGCTCCCGGGAAATGATCAGCACCGCGTAATCTTGGTCCGCGCTGGCCGGTGGCACAGCAGCAAACAAGCCCATCAGGCTGACAATGCCAAAAAACGACCAGCGCATGGCGAATTCTCCGAGGTTCACATCGTGGATAGCTGCAGCTTGGCCGAGGCCGCGAATGAATGCCAGCCCGGCCGATGTTTTCAGAACTTGACCTTGCCATCGTGGCAAGGTCAAAACTGCGGGCAACCTCATCAAAGGAGTCATGTCATGCAAGTATTCAGCGTTGAAGGAATGACCTGTGGCCACTGCGTTCGCGCAGTGACCCAGGCGGTGCAGGCCATGGACCCGGCGGCCAGCGTGCGCGTCGACCTCGCGGCCAAGGAAGTCGGCGTGGAAAGCAGCCTGCTGTCGCCGGCGCAGGTGATCAACTTGATCAGTGAAGAAGGCTACAGCGTCAAGCTCGCCTGAGTGTTTGAATAGTTAGCGAGCTAACTTAATGTTCAAGGCACCCATGCCCGGCTAAACTGTCGGGCTGCCGACTCTCCTGGGTGCCTGATGAACCTTCGTATAATTCTTATTTTAGGGGCCTTGAGCGCGTTCGCGCCGTTGGCCATCGATTTCTACCTGCCGGGTTTCCCAGCCATGGCCGTGGCATTCGGCACCGACGAAAAACATATTCAGCTGACCTTGGCCGTGTACTTTACGGGCCTTGCAATCGGCCAGTTGATCTATGGCCCGTTAGCCGACCGTTTCGGGCGACGCGGGCCGCTGCTCAGCGGCGTCACCCTGTTTACCCTCGCTTCCTTCGCCTGCGCGTACGCGCCTTCGCTGGAGTGGCTGATCGGCGCACGTTTCGTCCAGGCCCTGGGCGGTTGCGCGGGCATGGTGATCTCCCGGGCGGTGGTCAGCGATAAGTGCGACGCGGTGGGCTCGGCCAAGGTGTTTTCGCAACTGATGCTGGTCACCGGGCTGGCGCCGATCCTTGCGCCGCTGGCGGGCGGGGTGATGGTTGGCATATGGGGTTGGCAGTCGATATTCCTGGCACTGACGGCCTTTAGTGTGATGGCGGCCATCGCGGTGGCGGTTGGCCTGCCGGAAAGTTTCCCCGCCCATCAACCGCGTCAGCCACTGTCGGGTGCACTGCGCCAGTACGGCCGGTTGTTGTCGGACCGGGTTTACCTGGGCTATGCCCTGACCGGCGGCATCTCGATTGCCGGCATGTTTGCCTACATCGCGGGCTCGCCGTTCGTGTTTATCAAGCTATACGGCGTGCCTGCCGAGCACTATGGCTGGGTGTTTGGCTCCAACGCCGCCGGCTTTATCCTGGTGGCACAGGTTAATGCACGCCTGCTGGCCTCCCGCGGCCCGGCGTTTTTGTTGTCGCGCACGGTGTGGGTCTACCTGGCGGCGGGCCTGGCGTTGCTGGCCATTACTGCGCTGCGCACTGACGCTTTGTGGCCGTTGCTGGTGCCGCTGTTTATCTGCATCGCCAGCCTGGGCTGCATTTTGCCCAACACGTCGGCCTGCGCCATGAGTGGGCAGGGTGCACGGGCGGGCAGTGCGTCGGCGTTGCTCGGTTGCATACAGTTTGGGATTGCGGCGGGCGCGGCGTCGTTGGTCGGCGTGTTGCATGATGGCACGGCGATGCCGATGGCAATGGTCATCAGCTTGTGTGGCGTGCTGGCGGTGACGGTCGCGACGCTGACCCGGCGCCAGCAGCGCCAACGGGCACTGCAAGCGGCGGACTGATCAGGGTCAGCCAGCAGAACGCTGCTGGCTTTCGGGGAAGCGGTGCGGCGCCTGGATGCGGGTTTGCAGGGTGTCGGCAAACGCGCGGGCTTCGGCCTCACTGCGGAAGGTAAAGGCATTTTGGTCCAGACGCACCTGCCATTTGTTGCCTTCGGATCTTGCTAGCGCTTTTATCAGGATCTTCATTGCTGACCTCCTCACGTAAAAGATTGCGTGGCAAAGGCGGCCAATATAAACCCGAATACGCTTACAAATATGACAAGGATCAAGTCTCTGACTAGCGGTGTCGTCCGTTACTTACACGAATAACAGACAACACTGACAGAACCCCTGGTTAGAACCCTTCCAGCACGATCTTGCCCTTGGCCTTGCCGCTCTCCAGCAGCTCGTGGGCACGGCGCAGGTTGGCGGCGTTGATCACGCCAAAGTGCTCGCCCACTGTGGTTTTCAGGGTGCCGGCATCGATCAGTTCGGCCACGCGATTGAGCAGGTTGTGCTGTTCGATCATGTCGCTGGTTTCGAACATCGAGCGGGTGTACATGAACTCCCAGTGCAGCGACAGGCTCTTGCGCTTGAGTTTGCTCACGTCCAGCGTCTTGGGGTCATCGATCAGCGCCAGTTTGCCCTGGGGAATCAGTGCTTCCACCAGTTGGTCCAGGTGCTGGTCGGTCTGGGTCAGGCTGGCGACATAGCTCACCTGCGGATGGCCGGCGTTTTTCAACTCATCGCTCAACGGTTTGCTGTGGTCGATCACCAGGTCGGCGCCCAGGTCCTTGGCCCACGCTTGGGTTTCAGGGCGGGAGGCGGTGCCGATGACTTTCAGGCCGGTGAGCTGTTTCGCCAGTTGGGTCAGGATCGATCCCACACCGCCGGACGCACCGACGATCAGCAGGCTCTGGCCTTCATCGGTCTTGCCTTCGCGCACTTGCAGGCGTTCGAACAGCAATTCCCAGGCGGTGATGGCGGTCAGTGGCAGTGCTGCAGCGTCGGCGAAGCCCAGGGTTTTTGGCATATGGCCGACGATGCGCTCATCCACGGTGTGCAGTTCGCTGTTGCCACCGGGGCGTACCAGGGAGCCGGCGTAAAATACCTTGTCGCCGACCTTGAACAGGCTGACTTCGCTGCCCACGGCCTTGACCACACCGGCCACGTCCCAGCCCAGCACTTTGGCTGCACCGTTTTCCGGGGCGACGTTCTGGCGCACCTTGGTGTCGACCGGGTTCACCGAGATGGCTTTGACTTCCACCAGCAGGTCGCGGGGCCCGGCGACCGGTTCTGGCAGTTCGATGTCTTGCAGGGATTTTGGATCGTTGATGGGCAATGCAGCGTAGTAGGCGATGGCTTTCATGATGGTTTCCAAAAAGGGTTCAGGGGTCAGGCAAGAAACTTCAGGCGCTTGAGGTCGAAATGCTCGATCACGTCGGCAGCCTTGGCGCGGAAATTCTGGATGTGGGCGCTCTGGTCGTGGTCGGCCAGGGCATCGTCGTCACTCCAGCGTTCGAGCATGTAGAAGGTCTCGGGGTGTTGCAGGTCCTGGTGCAGATCGTACTGCTGGCAGCCGGCTTCGACGCGAGTCGGTTCCAGCAGCTCGCGCAGCAGGGTTTCCAGCGTGGCTTGTTGGCCGGGCTTGGCGATCAGCGTGGCGATGACGTTAAAGGCAGCGGACATATTCGACTCCAGACACGTGATGAACGGGATGGACAGATGATTGGCTATTTCTCTGCAAGATAAAACCCGCTAAAAGAGCAGTCTCTTTCAATATTTTTTTGATAATAGGCGGTCAGCGTGCTGCGCTTTGATGACTTGCAGTTGTTTGTGCGTGCGGCAGACCTGGGCAGCCTATCGGCGGCGGCGCGGGTCATGGACATGTCGGCGGCGGTGGCCAGCGCGGCGTTGAAGCGCATCGAGCAGCAACTGGGCGCGCGGCTGTTGGCGCGCTCCACCCGCAGCCTGCGCCTGACGGCCGAGGGTGAAGGCTTCCTGGAGTACGCGCGGGCCGCCTTGAGCAGCCTGGATGAAGGCCGGCGGTTATTGGCCAGTGGCCAGGATCAGGTCAGCGGGGTGTTGCAACTGTCGGCACCGTCGGACTTTGGCCGCAACCAGTTGCTGCCCTGGCTGGATGAGTTTCAGCGTGACTACCCCGGCCTGAGCGTGCGCCTGCTGTTGGGCGACCGGATTGCCGACCTGTTCCGCCAGCCGGTGGACATCGCCCTGCGCTATGGCGAACCCGAAGACTCCAGCCTGATCGCGCTGCCCATCGCCCCGGACAACTACCGCGTGCTCTGCGCCGCTCCCAGCTACCTCGCGCGGCATGGCGAACCTCGTCATCTGGAGCAACTGACCCAGCACAATTGCCTGCTGTACATGCTCGGCAGCCGGGTGCACGACCATTGGGGCTTCAACGACGGCAAACGTGACGTCAGCCTGACAGTGACCGGCGACCGCTTCAGTGACGACGCCGATGTGGTGCGACGCTGGGCGGTGGCCGGGGTGGGTATTGCCTACAAGTCCTGGCTGGATGTCAGCTCCGATGTGCTGGCGGGCCGCCTGCGCCTGATCCTGCCGGAGCTGCGGGGCGAGCGTACGCCGCTCAACCTGTTGTGCGCTCATCGCGCGCAGTTGAGCAAACCGATCAATCTGCTGCGGGAAATGCTCGTCGCCCGTTGTGCGACATTGACTGCGCAGTTGCCGGAGCGATCAACCTCTACACCATAACCCCGGGAATATCGGGAAATTTCCTTCAGCCCCTGTCCTTGGTTGCGCTGTAAGACGGCACGGAACCGGGCGTTTTCACGCTTATACTTTTGCGCCAACCGCAGCAGACGAATGATTCAACAGGGAGTGAATGAGCACATGGAACAGGCACCTTGTATCAGCCAGATCGCCACCTTGCTGGCCGACCCGAAACGTACCGCGATGGTGTGGGCGTTGATGGACGGCTCGG
Organism: Pseudomonas sp. Bout1; assembly: GCF_034314165.1. Lineage (GTDB taxonomy): Bacteria > Pseudomonadota > Gammaproteobacteria > Pseudomonadales > Pseudomonadaceae > Aquipseudomonas. The sequence continues at coordinate 753,714 of NZ_JAVIWK010000001.1, forward strand.
CCAAACCTTCCAATGAACTGGCAGCACTTGCCGGGTTGTCAGCGGCCTCGGCGAATGCTCATCTGACGCGATTGACGGCCGGTGGCCTGCTGCGCGTCGAAGCCCGTAGCGGCAAACGCTTCTTTCGGGTGGCCGCCGCCGACGTAGCGGCCGCCGTGGATGCCCTGGCCTGCACCACCATGGCCAGCGTCGCCCGCAGCACGCCTACCCATTCCCAGTCATTGATTGCGCCTGCCGCATTACGGCGGGCCAGGCTTTGTCATGGGCATTTAGGTGGCGAACTGGCGGCGGGGTTATATCAACGGATGATGGCGGCCGGGTGGTTGGAGCGCCCGGAGCAACGCACGGAAGTGACGCCCTTTGGTGCGCGCAAATTCGCAGGGCTGGGGATCTTCACTCAGGCACTGGCTCGGCCGATCGTGTGCGATTGTTTTGACTGGAGCGAACAGCAGCCGCACCTGGGCGGTGCATTGGGGGCCGCGCTGTTGCAGCTGTGCATGCAGTCGAGCTGGGTCAGTGTGATCAATGAGTCCCAGGCGTTGCAGGTCAGTGAAACCGGGCAACTGGAAATTGCCCGGCTTGCTGCAACCGGTGATTAAGGCTTGACCAACCGTGCGTCCAGGCTGTTTTGCGCCAGGCGTTTGGCCTGGTCCTGGGTCATGCCCAGGGAGGTGTACAGCGCATGGAAGTTCTCGGTGACATAGCCGCCGAAGTACGCCGGGTCATCCGAGTTCACCGTCACCTTAACGCCACGCTCAAGCATGTCGAGGATGTTGTGCTGGGACATGTCGTCGAACACGCACAGCTTGGTGTTGGACAGCGGGCACACTGTCAGTGGGATCTGCTCGTCGATGATCCGTTGCATCAGGCGTTCGTCTTCAATGGCACGCACGCCATGGTCGATACGCTGGATCTTCAGCAGGTCGATGGCTTCCCAGATGTACTCCGGTGGGCCTTCTTCGCCGGCGTGGGCGACGGTCAGGAAGCCTTCATGACGGGCACGATCGAACACGCGCTGGAACTTGCTCGGCGGGTGGCCCATCTCCGAACTGTCCAGCCCCACGGCAACAAACGCGTCACGGAACGGCAGCGCCTGGTCGAGGGTTTTCTCGGCTTCCTCCTGGCTCAGGTGGCGCAGGAAGCTCAGGATCAAACCGCTGGTGATGCCCAGTTGCTGCTCGCCGTCTTTCAAGGCGGCAGCGATGCCATTGAGCACTACTTCGAACGGCACGCCACGGTCGGTGTGGGTTTGCGGGTCGAAGAACGGTTCGGTGTGGATCACGTTCTGCGCCTTGCAGCGCAGCAGGTAGGCCCAGGTCAGGTCGTAGAAGTCCTGTGAGGTGCGCAGTACATCGGCGCCCTTGTAGTAGAGGTCGAGAAACTCTTGCAGGTTGTTGAAGGCGTAAGCCTTGCGCAGGGTTTCGACGTCGTTCCAGGGCAGCGCGATTTTGTTGCGTTCGGCCAGGGCGAACAGCAGTTCAGGCTCCAGCGAGCCTTCCAGGTGCAGGTGCAATTCAGCCTTGGGCAGGGCGTTGAGCCAATCGTACATTTATAAATTCTCATCAGGTGCAATGGCGGCATTCTACAGGCGCACGCCGAAATAATCGGCAAAACCTGACCAAGCGGTGAGTATCCGCAGGCGTCGTGCAAGCGGTACGTGAACTAAGGTGTAACGAAACGTTAGCTGCGCGGTGCAGTCTGTACCCCATCAATGACTGATTTGCCGCGTATAAAAGGCCTGCAATGCTCACCTCTATCAAGCAAGAAAAATTCATGCTGTTGGCGCTGATTGCCGCCATCGCCGCCTACCCGCTGGAGCACTGGATGCTGCACAGCGGGCAGATGGTGGCGCTGCTGGGCGGCATTGCGCTGATCGGCTTTATCGTCGTGGCCTCGATGCGCGTGGCGCACCATGCCGAGCAATTGGCGGAAAAGGTCGGCGACCCCTACGGCACCATGATCCTGACCCTCGCCGCGGTGCTGGTGGAGGTGGTGATTCTGGCGATCATGATGAGTAACGAGCCGTCACCGACCCTGGTGCGCGACACCATTTACTCTGCGGTAATGCTCGACATCAACGGCATCCTCGGCCTGGCTGCGCTGATGGGCGGGATCAAGCATGGCGAGCAGTCCTACAACGATGATTCGGCAAGGACCTACAGCGTGATGATCCTTACCGCCATGGGTGTGTCGATGGTGGTGCCGGAATTTATCCCCGAAGCCGACTGGAAAATTTACTCGGCCTTCACCATCGGCGCGATGGTGGTGCTCTACACCCTGTTCCTGCGGATGCAGGTTGGGCCCCACAGTTATTTCTTCAGCTATAGCTACCCGGAAAAACGTCGCAAGAAACAGCCAGAAGAAGAATCGCCGCCGATCAACCTGGCGTTCTCCATCGCCACCCTGGTGTTTGGTGTGGTTGTGATTGGCGCGTTGGCCGAGGTGATGTCCAAGACCCTCGACCTCGGCCTGGAAGGCACCGGCGCTCCGCCGGTAATCACCGCGATCATCGTGGCCGCGATTTCCGCCGCCCCGGAGATTTTGACCGCGTTGCGCGCGGCGCTGGCCAACCGCATGCAGTCAGTGGTGAACATTGCGCTGGGTGCGTCGCTGTCGACGGTGATTCTGACGGTGCCGGTGATGGAGGCCATGGCCTTGTACACCGGCCAACCGTTTCAGATGGCGATGACGCCGGTGCAAACCGTGATGGTGTTTATCACGTTGATTGTCAGCGCGATCAACCTCAACGATGGCGAAACCAACGCCATCGAAGGAATGACCCATTTTGTGTTGTTTGCGACGTTTATCATGTTGTCGCTGCTTGGACTGTAACCAATTTTGGGTACACCGCTGATCAAATGTGGGAGCTGGCTTGCCTGCGATAGCATCACCTCGGCGCGACTGAAAGACCGAGGCGCCTGCATCGCGGGCAAGCCCGGCTCCCACATTTGATCTGGGCTTGGCTTAAATCCCGCTTATCAGCGCACGTGCCGCCTGGCTGTGATCGGCGATCAAGCCTTTCAGATCCAGGCCTTCGACCTGCCCGTCGATCACCCGCCATTTGCCGCCGACCATTACCCGGTCGGCCCGGTCGGCGCCGCACAGCAGCAGTGCCGAGATCGGATCGTGGCTGCCGGAGAAGCGCAGCTCATCAAGCTTGAACAGCGCCAGGTCGGCCTGTTTACCTACGGCCAGTTCGCCGATATCGCTGCGGCCCAGTAACTGCGCCGAACCTTTGGTAGCCCAACCCAGCACCCGTTCCGGGGTGATCTTCTCTGCCCCGTACCGCAGGCGCTGGATGTACAGGGCCTGGCGCGTTTCCAGGATCATGTTCGAGGCATCATTGGACGCCGAACCGTCCACGCCCAGGCCAATCGGTGCGCCGGCAGCGAGCAGGTCCAGCGTTGGGCATATCCCGGAAGCCAGGCGCATGTTGGAACTCGGGCAATGGCAGACTCCGGTGCCGGCGGCGCCGAGGCGTGTGATTTCTTCCGGGTTGAAGTGAATGCCATGGGCCAGCCACGTGCGCGGGCCGAGCCAGCCGACGCTGTCGAGGTAATCCACGGTGCGCAGGCCGAAGCGTTGCAGGCAGAAGTCTTCTTCGTCGAGGGTTTCTGCCAGATGGGTATGCAGGCGCACGTCGAGGTGGTTGGCCAGTTCGGCGCTGGCTTCCATGATTTCCGGGGTCACGGAAAACGGTGAGCACGGCGCCAGGGCGATCTGGATTTGCGCGCCGTCGCCGCGCTCGTGGTACTGGCGGATCAGGCGGCGGCTGTCTTCCAGAATTACTTCGCCTTGTTGCACGGTTTGCTGCGGTGGCAGCCCGCCGTCGGCCTCGCCCAGGCTCATGGAGCCGCGGGTTAGCATGGCGCGCATGCCCAGTTCGCGCACGCTGTCGACTTGTATGTCGATCGCGTTTTCAAGGCCTTCCGGGAACAGGTAGTGGTGGTCCGCTGCGGTGGTGCAGCCTGAGAGCAGCAATTCCGCGAGGGCGACTTTAGACGCGAGGGCGAGTTTTTCCGGGGTCAGTCGTGCCCAGACCGGGTACAGGGTCTTGAGCCACGGGAATAACGGCTGGTTAACCACCGGTGCCCAGGCGCGGGTCAGGGTTTGATAGAAGTGATGGTGGGTGTTGATCAGCCCCGGAAGCACCACATGCTGGCGCGCATCGAAAATATTTGCGCAGGGCACGGCAGGTTCTCGGCCCCAGCCCAGCACTTCGGTGATCACACCGTCTTGCAGCACCAGGCCACCACGGGCGTCGAGGCCATTGGCGGTGAAAATCGCGAGGGGGTTTTTTAACCAGATACGGGTCGCAGGCATTGGCCGGCTCCTCTGAATGATGGGTTCAGGTTTGCCAGCTCAGTGTTGCCCTGTCTGCTGATCCAGGGTCGCCGGGGAGGGCGAGGTGCGCAGTGTACGGGTGGATCGTTATCGACGGCAATCGGCCGATAACGATCGCGGTTTTTTACCAGGCGATGGTCTCGCCCTTGTAGTCCACAAAGTGATGGCCGCCCTTACCACTGTAGGCATTCACTTGGTCGACCAAGCCGCGGACGCTGGTGGGCACGTCGATTTGCGCGTTTTCGCCGCCCATGTCGGTTTTTACCCAGCCCGGGTGCAACGACAGCACGGTCAGTTTCTGGTCGCCCAGTTGAGTGACGAAACTGTTGGTCATGGAGTTGAGGGCGGCCTTGCTGGCTTTGTACAAGGCCAGGTCCGAGCCGTCGGGGATGGTGACGCTGCCCAGGATCGAGCTCATGAAGGCCAGCACGCCGGTGTCCGGGCGGATCTGCCCGACAAAACGCTGGGCCAAATTGATGGGCGCCACAGCGTTGGTGAAAAACAGTTGGCCGACTTCAGCCAGCGTGGCGTGGCCGGGTTCCTGGTTGGCGGGGCCTTTGACGCCGGCGTTGACGAACAGCAGGTCGAAGGTTTTTTCCTTGAGCCGCTGGCTCAGGGCGATCACGGCCTGTTGGTCATCCATGTCGAGCTTTTCGATCTGCACCGGGCCCAGGGCCTTCAAGGCATCGGCCTTTTGTGGGTCGCGCACGGTGGCGGTCACCTCCCAGCCGTCCGCCAGCAGTTGCTTGGCCAGGCCAAGGCCCAAGCCCCGGGAGGCGCCGATAATCAGTGCGGTTTTTGAAGTGGACATGAATGGCTTCCTTTGACGATGGAGGTTCACGGGTTCAGTGGACAACGCTGGCCGAGCCTTTGCTGCAACTCCTGGCGCAGTTGATCGAGTTCGGCGATGCGGGTTTCGATCAGGTTGAGCTTGTCTTGCAACAGTTGAGTGACGGCGGTGTCGGGGTCTGGCGCTTGCCATAATGCGCCGACGCTGTTGCCAATTTCACCCAGGCTGAAGCCCAGGCGCTGGGCGGTCTTGATGTACAGCACCAACTGCACCATGTCGTCGGGGTAGTCGCGGTAACCGTTGGCACTGCGTTGCGCGGCAATCAACCCGCGCTGCTCGTAGAAGCGCAGGGTGTCGCGGCTGACTTGGCTGGCCTGGGCTAATTCGCCGATACGCATGCAGAGGGCTCGAAGGGGCTTGACCTTGGAGCATACTCCAGGCTTTACGTTGCTGGCTTCTTGAATTGAAGGAGCTTGCTGCCATGTGGACTGCACACCAATACCGTCAACTGGTTCGGGCCAGCGGTTGGTACGATTTGATCGTCACCGCGGCGCTGGTCACCCCCTGGACCTTTGTTCTGCTGCATAACGCCTTGGTGGCGTTGAATCTGCCCGGCGAACTGCCGTCGTTCGCACCTGTGCATATGTTGATGGCCAACCTGATGGGCTCGATCGTTTGTGTGTGGTCGGTGCTGCGAATCCGCGATCCTCAAGCGATCTTTGGTCGCTATGACGCCGCCGGCCGAGTGCTGTTTGCCACCTGGCAGATTTACGCGCTGGCCCACGGCGCCAGTACGGTATTGGTGATTGTGGTGGTGTTTGAGGTGCTGTGGGCGGTGGCGCAGTTGATGCCGGTGCGCCGGGCAGCTAGTTGATCAAAAAACGTTCAGTTGCGCCCGGGCGTTGCGGGCTCTGCCGCCGGCTCACTCTTGCACGGGTTATCCACAGGTTGCTCCACAGTAATTGTGCGCAAGCGCAATCGGTGGGTATAAGCGCTGTGGCCCTTTGTTCTAAAGGACATAACCCGCCTGACTGACTGTTTTTGAGCTGGATCAATACTTTTGTGTGGCGAGCTGAACAAAAACTGAACAACCGCCTCGAACCCTTGTGACAGAAGGGTTACAGGCGAGTGTGCTCAGGTTATCCACAGGCAGGTGCACAGTAGATGTGGGCAGTTTCAACGCTGCAGCAGGATACGCCCGCGGCTCAGGTCCGCGAGCTGGGTTTGCAGGGTGTCGATACAGGCTTCGCCGAGGGCCAGTTGCAGGTCGACGCCATTGGCGGTGAAGGTTTCTTCCATCACCAATCCGCCCAGTTCGGCCACTCGCAGTTTCACCAACTGCAACTCGGCAAAACCACAGGAGCAACTCAGCGGCACGCGTTTGATCAGCTCGACGCGTTCGGCAGCTTGCAGGCATTTGTTGGCGCCGCCGCCATAAGCGCGGGCCAGGCCGCCGGTGCCCAGTTGAATGCCACCGTACCAGCGGATCACCAGCACCACGACCTGATCGCAATCCTGCGCTTCGATCGCGGCCAGGATCGGTCGCCCGGCCGTGCCGCCGGGCTCGCCGTCATCATTGCTGCGGTATTGATCGCCAAGTTTCCAGGCCCAGCAGTTGTGCGTGGCGTTCAGGTCGCTGTGCTGGTCAATAAAGGCCTGGGCGTCCTGGGGGCTGGCGATGGGGGCGGCGAGGGTAATGAAGCGGCTTTTGCGAATTTCTTCGCGAAACTCGCAAAGGCCGGTAAGCGTGAAAGGCATGGGTAACTTCGTTTAGAGGGCGGGCTTGATGCCACAGCCTTTGAGAATGATGTGGATAAGGTTGGTGCCGGCGTCTTCCATGTCCTGCTTGGTCAGCTTGGTGCGGCCGGTCACGCGGCAGATCTGTGTGGCGAAGTCAGCGTAATGCTGGGTGCTGCCCCACAGTAAAAAGATCAGGTGTACGGGGTCGATGGGGTCCATTTTGCCGGCGTCGATCCAGGCCTGGAACACCGCCGCACGGCCGCTGAACCAGGCGCGGTAGTCCTGGCTGAAATATTCGGTCAGGCATTCACCGCCGCTGATGATTTCCATCGCGAAGATCCGCGAGGCTTGCGGCTGGCGCCGGGAAAATTCCATCTTGGTGCGGATATAGCGGGTCAGCGCTGCGGCCGGGTCATCCTCGGCGGTCAGGGTGTTGAAGGTGCTGTCCCACAGTTCGAGGATGTTGCTGAGTACGGCAATGTACAGGCCCAGCTTGTTGGTGAAGTAGTAATGCAAGTTGGCTTTCGGCAACCCGGCACTCGCCGCGATGGTGTTCATGCTGGTGCCTTTGTAGCCATGACGGGCGAACTCGTCTTCGGCGGCCTGCAAAATCGCTTGTTCGTTCTTTTGCCGAATGCGGCTTGCAGGTTTTCCGGCGTGGTTGCTGTGGGCAGGAACTTCGAGGCTCATGGAGGTTTCCGTGCAGATCGATGAATACGACGTGTGCACAGATAACCCACCCTCAAGCCCCAGACAAGTCCCGATACGATAAAACCCTCAAAGTGGTTCCAGAGTGTCGCTTTCCGGGGCCCGGTTTGCGGCATCCGCGGTGGCCTTGGGTTCAGGCAGCAACAGGCACAACACAATGGCGGTCAGGCCGCCGCTGGTGATGGCGGAGTCGAACAGGTTCTGCACCAGCGTTGGCATCAAGTGCAGCAGGTTCGGCTGGGCGGCGATCCCGAGGCCGACGCCAAACGAGGTGGCGATGATCAGCATGCTGCGTCGGTCCAGCGGGGCCTGGGCGAGGATGCGCACGCCGGCGGCGGCTACGCTGCCGAACATCACCAGGGTTGCGCCGCCCAGTACCGGTTTGGGAATTTGTTGCAGCACCGCACCAATCAACGGAAACAGTCCGAGGCAAAACAGCACTACGCCGATGTACAGGCCGACATACCGGCTGGCGACGCCGGTCAGTTGGATCACGCCGTTGTTCTGGGCAAAGGTGGTGTTGGGAAAGGCGCTGAAGGTGGCGGCGATCATGCAACTGATGCCGTCTCCCAGCACGCCGCCCTTGAGCCGGCTTATATAGGACGGGCCACTGATGGGCTGGCGGGCGATCATGCAATTGGCGGTGAGGTCGCCGACGGTTTCAATAGTGCTGATCAGATAAATCAGCGCTACTGGCAGGAACGCGCTCCAGTCAAAGTTGAAACCGAAGTGGAACGGCGTAGGCAGGCTGATCAATGGCAAGTCGGGCAGGGCTTGGGGGACGAGTTTGCCGCTGAACCAGGCGGCGAGGCTGCCCAATGCCAGGCCAATGATGATGGCGGATAGACGTACCCACGGGGTGTTCGAGCGGTTGAGCAGGATGATCGTCAGTACCACGAACACACCGAGTGCCAGGTTGGTCGGGGCGCCAAAGTCCGGGGCGTTGAAGCCGCCGCCCAGGTCAGTGATGCCGACTTTGATCAGGCTGATGCCAATCAAGGTGATGACGATGCCGGTCACCAGCGGTGTGATCACCCTTTTGAGCTGGCCGATGAAACGGCTCAACACGACCTGCACCGCAGCGCCGAAGAAGCAAATGCCGAAAATCATCGCCAGAATGTCTTCCGGGCTGCCGCCGCGTTGCTTGACCAGAAACCCCGCCGACAATACCGCGCCGAGGAACGCAAAGCTGGTGCCTTGCAGGCAGATCATCCCGGCGCCAATCCCAAACGGCCTGCGCGCCTGGATGAAGGTGCCTACACCCGAAACCATCAATGCCATGCTGATCAGGTAGGGCAGGTAAGCGGTCAGGCCCAGGGTGGAGCCGATGATCAATGGCGGGGTGATGATGCCGACAAAGGCGGCCAATACATGCTGCAACGCAGCAAGCAATGCGGGCAGTGGTTTAGGGCGGTCGTTGAGGCCGTAGATCAGGTCGCTGGGGCTGGAGGATTCTGGCGGCATGGCGTTGGGAACTCATGGCTGATGGTTCGAGATTCCCTTGCCTTGCAAAAAGCTGTCCAGTTGCTCAGGTTTTTATGTGAGGCCCGCGCTAGCGCGTTGCGGCCAGACTCTCGAGGAAGCTTTCCAGCACCAAATGAGGGCGACGGCCCTTGCGCGTGACCGAAGCGAGGCTTAAATCGTAAAAACGTGTGGCCGGTTTCAGCGCACGCAGTCGGCCTTGTTGTACCCACAGGCTGGCGTAGTGGTCGGGCAGGTAGCCGATGTAGCGGCCGGTCAGGATCAGGAAGGCCATGCCTTCGCGGTCCGAAGCGCTGGCGGTGCAGTTGAGTGCCTGGTAATGCGCCTGAATATCGGCGGGCAGGCGGAAGGTGGGGGCGATGGCGTCCTGGCTGTTGATGCGCTCGTCGTCCAGTTGTTTGTCGTCGGCATAAAACAGCGGATGGCCGACGGCGCAATAGAGCAGCGAGCGCTCGCTGTACAGCGGCTGGTACTCAAGGCCCGACAAGGCGCTGGCCTGCGGGACTACACCCACATGGAGGCGGCCATCGAGCACGCCTTGTTCGACTTCATTGGGGGCGATCATGCGGATCTGGATTTGTACGTCCGGGCCGCGCTCCTTCAACTGTGCCAAGGCGTGGGTAATACGCATGTGGGGCAGGGTGACGAGGTTGTCGGTGAGGCCAATGATCAGCTCACCGCGCAGGTGTTGGTGCAGGCCGTTGACCTCGGTGCGAAAACTTTCCAGGGCGCTGAGTAACTGCAGCGCCGACTGATACACCTCGCGTCCTTCCTCGGTCAGGGAAAACCCCGCCCGCCCGCGTTGGCACAGGCGCAGGCCAAGGCGCTGCTCCAGGTCACTCATCTGCTGGCTGATGGCCGAGCGACCAATGCCCAGTACGGTTTCCGCCGCCGAGAAGCCGCCGCATTCCACCACGCTGCGAAAGATGCGCAACAGGCGGATATCGAAGTCGCTGACTTGGGCCAGTGGGTCGGGTCGACGGCTGCTCATAGTTTAGTGTAGGCCTGACTGAAGGTTAGAAGAGTTGGATTTCACCGACTTTATCCCCGTGGCAATTTAGCTGCAACAACGCTTTTTCAAATCCCTACGCTGCCTTTTGCCTTGCGAGGTTTTGCTGATGAACATGCCCGAAAACGCTCCGTCCACCCTGGCCAGCCAATTGAAGCTGGACGCGCACTGGATGCCGTACACCGCCAACCGTAACTTCCACCGTGACCCGCGCCTGATCGTGGCGGCCGAAGGCAGCTGGTTGACCGATGACAAGGGGCGCAAGGTGTATGACTCGCTGTCGGGTCTGTGGACCTGCGGCGCCGGGCACACCCGCAAGGAAATCCAGGAGGCGGTCGCCAAGCAATTGGGCACGTTGGACTACTCGCCAGGCTTCCAATACGGTCATCCTTTGTCGTTCCAGCTGGCAGAAAAGATTACTGACCTGACCCCGGGCAACCTGAACCACGTGTTCTTCACCGACTCCGGCTCCGAGTGCGCCGATACCGCGGTGAAAATGGTGCGTGCGTACTGGCGCCTGAAGGGCCAGGCCACCAAGACCAAAATGATCGGCCGTGCCCGTGGTTATCACGGTGTGAACATCGCCGGTACCAGCCTGGGCGGTGTGAACGGTAACCGTAAGCTGTTTGGCCAGGGCCTGATGGATGTTGACCATCTGCCTCACACCTTGTTGGCGAGCAATGCGTTCTCCCGTGGCATGCCGGAGCTGGGCGGTATTGCCCTGGCGGATGAGCTGCTCAAGCTGATCGAGTTGCACGATGCGTCGAACATCGCTGCAGTGTTTGTTGAACCGATGGCGGGTTCCGCTGGCGTGCTGGTGCCGCCGCAGGGTTACCTGAAGCGCCTGCGTGAGATCTGCGATCAGCACAACATTCTGTTGGTGTTCGACGAAGTGATCACCGGCTTCGGTCGTACCGGCTCGATGTTTGGCGCCGACAGCTTCGGTGTGACTCCGGACCTGATGTGCATTGCCAAGCAAGTCACTAACGGCGCGATCCCGATGGGCGCGGTGATTGCCAGTACCGAGATTTATCAGACGTTCATGAACCAGGCGACGCCTGAGTACGCAGTGGAATTCCCACACGGCTACACCTACTCGGCTCACCCGGTGGCCTGCGCGGCGGGCCTGGCGGCACTTGACCTGCTGCAGAAGGAAAACCTGGTGCAGAGCGTGGCCGAAGTCGCACCGCATTTCGAGAACGCGCTGCATGGCTTGAAGGGCAGCAAGAACGTGATCGATATTCGTAACTATGGCCTGGCCGGTGCGATCCAGATCGCCCCACGTGATGGTGATGCGATTGTGCGTCCGTTCGAAGCAGGTATGGCCCTGTGGAAAGCCGGCTTCTACGTGCGCTTTGGCGGCGACACTCTGCAGTTCGGGCCAACCTTCAACAGCAAGCCGCAGGACCTGGATCGCTTGTTCGATGCGGTCGGCGAAGTGCTGAACAAGATCGACTGATTTCTCCTTCTATATAGAACAACTTTTCAGGAGCCCTGCATGAGCCTCATCCAGCATTTGATCAACGGCCAACTGGTGACCGAGAACGGTCGCACGGCCGACGTGTACAACCCGTCGACTGGCCAGGTGATTCACCAAGTACCGTTGGCCAGCCGTGAAACGATTCAAAGCGCCATCGACTCGGCCAAGGCGGCATTCCCGGCATGGCGCAACACGCCGCCGGCCAAGCGTGCCCAGGTGATGTTCCGTTTCAAGGTACTGCTGGAGCAGAACGAAGCGCGCATTGCCCAACTGATCAGCGAAGAGCATGGCAAGACGCTTGAAGATGCTGCCGGCGAGCTGAAGCGCGGGATCGAGAACGTCGAGTACGCGTGTTCGGCGCCGGAAATCCTCAAGGGTGAATACAGCCGTAACGTCGGCCCGAACATTGATGCCTGGTCTGATTTCCAACCGCTGGGTGTGGTGGCCGGTATTACGCCATTCAACTTTCCGGCCATGGTGCCGTTGTGGATGTATCCGCTGGCTATCGTCTGCGGTAACTGCTTCATCCTCAAACCGTCGGAGCGTGACCCAAGCTCTACGCTGCTGATCGCACAGCTGCTGCTGGAAGCCGGTCTCCCCAAAGGCGTGATGAGTGTGGTGCATGGCGACAAGAGCGCGGTGGATGCGCTGATCGAAGCGCCTGAAGTCAAGGCGTTGAGCTTTGTGGGTTCGACGCCGATTGCCGAGTACATCTATTGCGAAGCCACCAAGCGCGGCAAGCGTGTACAGGCGTTGGGTGGGGCGAAGAACCATGCGGTGCTGATGCCGGATGCGGATCTGGATAATGCGGTCAGTGCCTTGATGGGCGCGGCGTATGGCTCGTGCGGTGAGCGCTGCATGGCGATCTCTGTTGCGGTGTGTGTCGGCGACCAAGTGGCGGATGCGTTGATCGCCAAGCTGGTGCCGCAGATCAAGGCGCTGAAGATTGGTGCGGGCACGTCCTGTGGGCTGGACATGGGGCCGTTGGTTTCCGGCCAGGCGCGGGACAAGGTCAGTGGCTATATAGAAGACGGTGTTTCTTCGGGGGCCGAGCTGGTGGTCGATGGTCGTGGCTTGAGTGTTGCCGGTCACGAAGAGGGCTTCTTCCTGGGTGGCTGCCTGTTTGATCGCGTGACGCCTGAGATGCGCATCTATAAAGAAGAGATCTTCGGGCCGGTGCTGTGCGTGGTTCGGGTGAATAGCCTGGAAGCGGCCATGCAGTTGATCAACGATCACGAGTACGGCAACGGTACCTGTATCTTCACCCGGGACGGTGAAGCGGCGCGGTTGTTCTGTGACGAGATTGAAGTAGGCATGGTCGGCGTCAACGTGCCGCTGCCGGTGCCGGTGGCGTATCACAGCTTTGGTGGCTGGAAGCGTTCGCTGTTTGGCGACTTGCACGCTTATGGGCCGGATGGGGTGCGTTTCTACACGCGTCGCAAGGCGATTACCCAGCGCTGGCCACAACGGGCCAGCCATGAAGCGTCGCAGTTTGCCTTTCCTAGTTTGTAAGTAAGGCAGAAAGCCGGCCCCTTGGGGCCGGCTTTCGCGTTTTTGGGGCTTTTTGACTGATATGACAGAAATATGAAAAAAGGCGTTGACGGCAGATTCTGAAAGCCTATAATTCGCCCCACTTCCGGCGCAGTCGAAACGGAAAACTCCTTGGTAAACAAAGAGTTATGTAGGTTTCGACAGCGAGCTGCTTCAGATCATCGAAGCCCAGAAGGAGTTGGTAGGGCAGTGTTGTTTGGCTCTATTAACGTTTCGATCTTCTCGGTCGAAAGCGGAGAAAAAGAGGTGTTGACAGCAGCGTGTAACGCTGTAGAATTCGCCTCCCGCTAACGAGAGATCGGAAGCGCAAGTGGTTGAAGTTGTTGAAGAATTCTTCGAAAGCTTCTGAAAATAATCACTTGACAGCAAATGAGGCTGCTGTAGAATGCGCGCCTCGGTTGAGACGAAAGATCTTAACCAACCGCTCTTTAACAACTGAATCAAGCAATTCGTGTGGGTGCTTGTGGAGTCAGACTGATAGTCAACAAGATTATCAGCATCACAAGTTACTCCGCGAGAAATCAAAGATGTAACCAACGATTGCTGAGCCAAGTTTAGGGTTTCTTAAAAACCCAAAGATGTTTGAACTGAAGAGTTTGATCATGGCTCAGATTGAACGCTGGCGGCAGGCCTAACACATGCAAGTCGAGCGGTAGAGAGAAGCTTGCTTCTCTTGAGAGCGGCGGACGGGTGAGTAATGCCTAGGAATCTGCCTGGTAGTGGGGGATAACGTTCGGAAACGGACGCTAATACCGCATACGTCCTACGGGAGAAAGCAGGGGACCTTCGGGCCTTGCGCTATCAGATGAGCCTAGGTCGGATTAGCTAGTTGGTGGGGTAATGGCTCACCAAGGCGACGATCCGTAACTGGTCTGAGAGGATGATCAGTCACACTGGAACTGAGACACGGTCCAGACTCCTACGGGAGGCAGCAGTGGGGAATATTGGACAATGGGCGAAAGCCTGATCCAGCCATGCCGCGTGTGTGAAGAAGGTCTTCGGATTGTAAAGCACTTTAAGTTGGGAGGAAGGGCAGTAAATTAATACTTTGCTGTTTTGACGTTACCGACAGAATAAGCACCGGCTAACTCTGTGCCAGCAGCCGCGGTAATACAGAGGGTGCAAGCGTTAATCGGAATTACTGGGCGTAAAGCGCGCGTAGGTGGTTCGTTAAGTTGGATGTGAAATCCCCGGGCTCAACCTGGGAACTGCATTCAAAACTGACGAGCTAGAGTATGGTAGAGGGTGGTGGAATTTCCTGTGTAGCGGTGAAATGCGTAGATATAGGAAGGAACACCAGTGGCGAAGGCGACCACCTGGACTGATACTGACACTGAGGTGCGAAAGCGTGGGGAGCAAACAGGATTAGATACCCTGGTAGTCCACGCCGTAAACGATGTCAACTAGCCGTTGGGAGCCTTGAGCTCTTAGTGGCGCAGCTAACGCATTAAGTTGACCGCCTGGGGAGTACGGCCGCAAGGTTAAAACTCAAATGAATTGACGGGGGCCCGCACAAGCGGTGGAGCATGTGGTTTAATTCGAAGCAACGCGAAGAACCTTACCAGGCCTTGACATCCAATGAACTTTCTAGAGATAGATTGGTGCCTTCGGGAACATTGAGACAGGTGCTGCATGGCTGTCGTCAGCTCGTGTCGTGAGATGTTGGGTTAAGTCCCGTAACGAGCGCAACCCTTGTCCTTAGTTACCAGCACGTAATGGTGGGCACTCTAAGGAGACTGCCGGTGACAAACCGGAGGAAGGTGGGGATGACGTCAAGTCATCATGGCCCTTACGGCCTGGGCTACACACGTGCTACAATGGTCGGTACAGAGGGTTGCCAAGCCGCGAGGTGGAGCTAATCCCAGAAAACCGATCGTAGTCCGGATCGCAGTCTGCAACTCGACTGCGTGAAGTCGGAATCGCTAGTAATCGCGAATCAGAATGTCGCGGTGAATACGTTCCCGGGCCTTGTACACACCGCCCGTCACACCATGGGAGTGGGTTGCACCAGAAGTAGCTAGTCTAACCTTCGGGAGGACGGTTACCACGGTGTGATTCATGACTGGGGTGAAGTCGTAACAAGGTAGCCGTAGGGGAACCTGCGGCTGGATCACCTCCTTAATCGACGACATCAGCTGCTCCATAAGCACCCACACGAATTGCTTGATTCATTGAAGAAGACGATAAAGAAGCAGCCTTAATCAGGTTGTAGCTTGGTTGGTTAGAGCGCACCCCATGCTTTGTGGTAAAGAGCAGGGTGAGGTCGGCCTTATAGCTCGAAATTGGGTCTGTAGCTCAGTTGGTTAGAGCGCACCCCTGATAAGGGTGAGGTCGGCAGTTCGAATCTGCCCAGACCCACCAATTTTGTGTGGGAAACGCCTGTAGAAATACGGGGCCATAGCTCAGCTGGGAGAGCGCCTGCCTTGCACGCAGGAGGTCAACGGTTCGATCCCGTTTGGCTCCACCACTAACTGCTTCTGTCACGTAAAGCTTAGAAATGAGCATTCCATCGTTAGGATGGTGAATGTTGATTTCTAGTCTTTGATTAGATCGTTCTTTAAAAATTTGGGTATGTGATAGAAAGATAGACTGGACGTTACTTTCACTGGTAACGGATCAGGCTAAGGTAAAATTTGTGAGTTGCTCTTAATTGAGTATTATCGAATTTTCGGCGAATGTCGTCTTCACAGTATAACCAGATTGCTTGGGGTTATATGGTCAAGTGAAGAAGCGCATACGGTGGATGCCTTGGCAGTCAGAGGCGATGAAAGACGTGGTAGCCTGCGAAAAGCTTCGGGGAGTCGGCAAACAGACTTTGATCCGGAGATGTCTGAATGGGGGAACCCAGCCATCATAAGATGGTTACCTTACACTGAATACATAGGTGTATGGAGCGAACCAGGGGAACTGAAACATCTAAGTACCCTGAGGAAAAGAAATCAACCGAGATTCCCTTAGTAGTGGCGAGCGAACGGGGACTAGCCCTTAAGTGGCTTTGAGATTAGCGGAACGCTCTGGAAAGTGCGGCCATAGTGGGTGATAGCCCTGTACGCGAAAATCTCTTAGTCATGAAATCGAGTAGGACGGAGCACGAGAAACTTTGTCTGAATATGGGGGGACCATCCTCCAAGGCTAAATACTACTGACTGACCGATAGTGAACTAGTACCGTGAGGGAAAGGCGAAAAGAACCCCGGAGAGGGGAGTGAAATAGATCCTGAAACCGTATGCGTACAAGCAGTGGGAGCCCACTTTGTTGGGTGACTGCGTACCTTTTGTATAATGGGTCAGCGACTTATTTTCAGTGGCGAGCTTAACCGAATAGGGGAGGCGTAGCGAAAGCGAGTCTTAATAGGGCGTCTAGTCGCTGGGAATAGACCCGAAACCGGGCGATCTATCCATGGGCAGGTTGAAGGTTGGGTAACACTAACTGGAGGACCGAACCGACTACCGTTGAAAAGTTAGCGGATGACCTGTGGATCGGAGTGAAAGGCTAATCAAGCTCGGAGATAGCTGGTTCTCCTCGAAAGCTATTTAGGTAGCGCCTCATGTATCACTGTAGGGGGTAGAGCACTGTTTCGGCTAGGGGGTCATCCCGACTTACCAAACCGATGCAAACTCCGAATACCTACAAGTGCCGAGCATGGGAGACACACGGCGGGTGCTAACGTCCGTCGTGAAAAGGGAAACAACCCAGACCGTCAGCTAAGGTCCCAAAGTTATGGTTAAGTGGGAAACGATGTGGGAAGGCTTAGACAGCTAGGAGGTTGGCTTAGAAGCAGCCACCCTTTAAAGAAAGCGTAATAGCTCACTAGTCGAGTCGGCCTGCGCGGAAGATGTAACGGGGCTCAAACCATACACCGAAGCTACGGGTATCATCTTCGGATGATGCGGTAGAGGAGCGTTCTGTAAGCCTGTGAAGGTGAGTTGAGAAGCTTGCTGGAGGTATCAGAAGTGCGAATGCTGACATGAGTAACGATAATGGGTGTGAAAAACACCCACGCCGAAAGACCAAGGTTTCCTGCGCAACGTTAATCGACGCAGGGTTAGTCGGTCCCTAAGGCGAGGCTGAAAAGCGTAGTCGATGGAAAACAGGTTAATATTCCTGTACTTCTGGTTATTGCGATGGAGGGACGGAGAAGGCTAGGCCAGCTTGGCGTTGGTTGTCCAAGTTTAAGGTGGTAGGCTGGAATCTTAGGTAAATCCGGGATTCTAAGGCCGAGAGCTGATGACGAGTTAACTTTTAGTTAACGAAGTGGTTGATGCCATGCTTCCAAGAAAAGCTTCTAAGCTTCAGGTAACCAGGAACCGTACCCCAAACCGACACAGGTGGTTGGGTAGAGAATACCAAGGCGCTTGAGAGAACTCGGGTGAAGGAACTAGGCAAAATGGCACCGTAACTTCGGGAGAAGGTGCGCCGGTGAGGGTGAAGGACTTGCTCCGTAAGCTCATGCCGGTCGAAGATACCAGGCCGCTGCGACTGTTTATTAAAAACACAGCACTCTGCAAACACGAAAGTGGACGTATAGGGTGTGACGCCTGCCCGGTGCCGGAAGGTTAATTGATGGGGTTAGCTAACGCGAAGCTCTTGATCGAAGCCCCGGTAAACGGCGGCCGTAACTATAACGGTCCTAAGGTAGCGAAATTCCTTGTCGGGTAAGTTCCGACCTGCACGAATGGCGTAACGATGGCGGCGCTGTCTCCACCCGAGACTCAGTGAAATTGAAATCGCTGTGAAGATGCAGTGTATCCGCGGCTAGACGGAAAGACCCCGTGAACCTTTACTATAGCTTTGCACTGGACTTTGAATTTGCTTGTGTAGGATAGGTGGGAGGCTTTGAAGCGTGGACGCCAGTTCGCGTGGAGCCAACCTTGAAATACCACCCTGGCAACTTTGAGGTTCTAACTCAGGTCCGTTATCCGGATCGAGGACAGTGTATGGTGGGTAGTTTGACTGGGGCGGTCTCCTCCTAAAGAGTAACGGAGGAGTACGAAGGTGCGCTCAGACCGGTCGGAAATCGGTCGTAGAGTATAAAGGCAAAAGCGCGCTTGACTGCGAGACAGACACGTCGAGCAGGTACGAAAGTAGGTCTTAGTGATCCGGTGGTTCTGTATGGAAGGGCCATCGCTCAACGGATAAAAGGTACTCCGGGGATAACAGGCTGATACCGCCCAAGAGTTCATATCGACGGCGGTGTTTGGCACCTCGATGTCGGCTCATCACATCCTGGGGCTGAAGCCGGTCCCAAGGGTATGGCTGTTCGCCATTTAAAGTGGTACGCGAGCTGGGTTTAGAACGTCGTGAGACAGTTCGGTCCCTATCTGCCGTGGACGTTTGAGATTTGAGAGGGGCTGCTCCTAGTACGAGAGGACCGGAGTGGACGAACCTCTGGTGTTCCGGTTGTCACGCCAGTGGCATTGCCGGGTAGCTATGTTCGGAATAGATAACCGCTGAAAGCATCTAAGCGGGAAACTAGCCTCAAGATGAGATCTCACTGGAACCTTGAGTTCCCTGAAGGGCCGTCGAAGACTACGACGTTGATAGGTTGGGTGTGTAAGCGCTGTGAGGCGTTGAGCTAACCAATACTAATTGCCCGTGAGGCTTGACCATATAACACCCAAGCAATTTGACTACTCCTGACTTGGAAACAAGCAGAAGCATCAGATTGCGGTGTGTGAAGACGAAACGAACCGAAAGTTCGAGATCTTACAAAACACCGAAAGCTATCACATACCCAATTTGCTGAAGCGAGGCCAGCTGGCCACGACTCGGTACCCGAATTTCTTGACGACCATAGAGCATTGGAACCACCTGATCCCATCCCGAACTCAGCAGTGAAACGATGCATCGCCGATGGTAGTGTGGGGTTTCCCCATGTGAGAGTAGGTCATCGTCAAGATTAAATTCCAGAACCCCTGATTGCTAACGCAATCAGGGGTTTTGTTTTTGCGCGGTCGAAAACCAAGCACGCTTGCGCTTGACGTCAACGATAGCGCGACCTTTCTGAATCAGTGCGGAGCCCTTGCGTTCTTCGCAATCAAGCTCGCTCCTACAGGCGGCCTTCAATGCTAAAGTCCATCCCTCGATTTTGCTTTTCCCAAGGAAGCCTTTATGCCGGATGCGACGTCCCTCAGTGCTGGATTCATGGTGGTTCACGGCAACCGCCTGGATGAGCTGCGCAGCCTGGTCGTCAGTTGGATGCGTCGCTATCCGCTCGCCCCTCTGGAAAACGAAATCGCCCTGGTGCAAAGCAACGGCATTGCCCAATGGCTGAAACTGGCGCTGGCCGAAGACCCCGAAGAGGACGACATGGGCGGCTGCGGTATCGCCGCCGCGATCGATGTGCAACTTCCCGGCAGCTTCATGTGGCAGCTCTATCGCATGGTCCTGGGCAAAGACGAAATCCCCCCCAAGTCCCTGCTCGATAAAGCCCCGCTGACCTGGCGTCTCATGCGCCTGCTCCCTGAGCTGATCGACCAACCGCATTTTGAACCCCTGCAGCGCTTCCTTACCCACGACACGGATCTACGTAAACGCTACCAACTGGCTGAACGTCTCGCCGACCTGTTCGACCAATACCAGGTCTACCGTGCCGACTGGCTGGAAGACTGGGCCGCGGGCCGCCATCAACTGCGCAATGGTCGTGGCGACTCCAAGCCCCTGAGCCCCGCCAACTGCTGGCAAGCAGAACTGTGGCGTGCGTTGCTGCTGGATGTCGGAGAGGAGGGCATGGCCCAAAGCCGCGCCGGGGTTCACCAGCGCTTTATCGAGCGTATCAACACTCTGGAACAAGCCCCGGTTGGCCTGCCTTCCCGAGTCATCGTCTTCGGCATTTCTTCCCTGCCAGCCCAGGCCCTGGAAGCGCTTGCCGGTCTCGCTCGTTTCAGCCAAGTGCTGCTGTGCGTGCACAATCCTTGTCGCCACCATTGGTCCGACATCGTTGCCGACAAAGACCTGCTTCGAAACGAGTACAAACGCCAGGCCCGCAAAGCTGGAATGCCGGTCACCATCGACCCGCAAACCCTGCACCAGCACGCCCACCCGCTGCTCGCTGCCTGGGGTAAGCAAGGTCGCGACTACATCAACCTGCTGGACAGCTACGACGACCCCAACAGTTACCGCTCGGCATTCCGTGACGGCCGCATCGACCTGTTCAGCGAAAGTGAGCCCACCACCGTGCTCAACCAGCTCCAGGACGATATCCTCGAACTGCGCCCGCTCAACGAAACCCGCGAACTCTGGCCAAGCGTCGACCTGGAGCGCGACACCTCCATCCGTTTCCACATCGCCCACAGCGCCCAGCGTGAAGTTGAAATTCTCCACGACCAATTGCTCCAGCGCTTCAGTGCCGACCCCACGCTGCGCCCACGGGACATCATCGTCATGGTCCCCGACGTCGACAGCTACGCGCCGCACATTCGCGCCGTATTCGGCCAGCTTGAAAGAAGCGACCTGCGCTTCATTCCGTTCACGCTGACAGACCAAGGCCAGCGAGGCCGTGACCCACTGCTGATCGCCGTCGAACACCTGCTTAAGCTGCCCGACAGCCGTTTCCCGGTCAGTGAAATCCTCGACCTGCTCGACGTCCCGGCATTGCGCGAACGTTTCGCCATCAAGGAACGCGACCTGCCGACCCTGCATCGCTGGATCGAAGGCGCGGGCATCCGCTGGGGCCTTAACGCCGAGCAACGCGCGGGTCTGGGCTTGCCCCATGAGCTCGAACAAAACAGCTGGCGTTTCGGCCTGCGCCGCATGCTCCTGGGTTACGCCGTGGGCTCTGGTTCGGCCTGCGATGGCATTGAGCCCTACGATGAAATCGGCGGCCTCGACGCCGCGCTGATCGGCCCGTTGGTCGCGCTGCTCGACGCACTGCACGACGCCCACCAGGCACTGTCACAACCCGCCGCGCCGAGAGAATGGGGCGAGCGCCTGCAAAACCTGATGCAACTGTTCTTCCTCCCGAGTAACGAGCACGACGACTACCTCTTGGGCCAACTCGAGCAATTGAGAGAAACCTGGCTGGAGACCTGCGAGTCCGTCGGACTGCACGACGAATTACCCCTGACCGTAGTCCGCGAGGCCTGGTTGGCCGGCCTCGACCAAGGCCGCCTGTCCCAACGATTCCTTGCGGGTGCTGTCAATTTTTGCACCTTGATGCCCATGCGCGCGATCCCGTTCAAGCTGGTGTGCCTGCTGGGCATGAACGACGGCGACTACCCACGGGCGCAGCCACCACTGGACTTCGACCTGATGGGCAGCGACTACCGCCCAGGCGATCGCTCGCGCCGCGAAGACGACCGCTACTTGCTGCTCGAAGCCCTGCTCTCGGCCCGCGACCAGCTTTACATCAGTTGGGTCGGGCGCAGCATTCGCGACAACAGTGACCGCCCGGCCTCCGTGCTGATCGGCCAGTTGCGCGACCATATTGCGAGCGGCTGGCACACCACCAACGGCGAGCCGCTGCTGGAAGCCACCACTCAGGAACACCCCCTCCAACCCTTCAGTGCCCGCTACTTCCACGAAGGAGATGAACTGTTCAGCTATGCCCGCGAATGGCAGTTGCTCCACGCAACCCCCGAGAGCCTCACTGACACCGCCAGCCTGGCGCCCTACATCCAGGAAGAACCGCTGGGTCTCGGCCAACTGCAAGACTTCCTGCGCAATCCGGTCAAACACTTCTTCAGCCAGCGCCTCAAAGTGTTTTTCGAAGCCGCTGAAGTCCCGCTGGAAGATGAAGAACCCTTTGTCCTCGATGCATTGCAGCGCTACAGCCTGAGCGACAGCCTGCTCGCGGCCGCGCTGACCCAGCCCGACAACCTCGATGAAGCCCTTAATGCCCAAGCCCTGCGCCTGCAAGGCAGCGGCTTGTTGCCAATGGTTGGCTTCGGCGAATGCCTGCGCAAAGAACTGATCGAGCCTTTACCTGATCTGTTGCAACGTTACCAACAACTCCTGGCACTCTGGCCTACCCCGCACGGCAGCGCCGAACCTATCAGTTTTGAGCATCAGGGCGTTCAGCTGGAAGGTTGGATCAGCGGCCTGCACCAGCGCGGCGACGGCGCCTTCCTGAGCGTCACCGCCATCCCCAACAGCATCGGTTCGATCAAGACCCGCAAGTGGCACCGCCTGATTCGCCCGTGGGTCAATCACCTGGTGGCGTGCGCTTGCGGGGTGCCATTAAGTACCGGCCTGGTCGCCAGTGACGACACCCTGCTACTGGCCCCGCTGGAACAAACCACAGCCCAGGAACTCCTCGGCAACCTGTTGCTCGCGTGGAAAACCGGCATGAGCCAGCCACTGCCAATCGCCGTCAAGACCGCGTTCGCCTGGCTCGGTCAAACCGACCCCGTCAAAGCCCAAGCCGCCGCCCGCAAAGCCTACGAAGGCGACGGCCAAACCACCGACGGCGAGCGCCGTGAAAGCCCCGCGCTCACCCGCCAGTTCCCCGACTACGCCGCGCTGATGGCCAGCGAAGAGTTCGAAGGCTGGTGCGAAACCCTCTATCGACCGTTGATCAATGCCTCCTGGCGATCACTCACCAGCGCGGAGGCCAGCGCATGAGCGGCATAAAACCCCTGGCCCTGGCCTTTCCGCTCCAGGGCAGCCAGTTGATCGAAGCCAGCGCCGGCACGGGCAAGACGTTCACCATCTCGGCGCTCTATTTGCGCTTGGTGCTCGGCCACGGCGGTGACGACTCCGGCTTCGGCCGCGAGTTGTTGCCGCCGCAAATCCTCGTCGTGACCTTCACCGACGCCGCCACCAAAGAGCTGCGTGAACGTATCCGCATCCGCCTGGCAGAAGCCGCGCGTTTTTTCCGCGGAGAAATCGAAGAGCCCGACGCATTGATCGCCGAACTGCGCGACCAATACAGCCCCGCACAATGGCCCGGCTGCGCGAATCGCCTGGACATCGCCGCCCAATGGATGGACGAAGCCGCCGTCTCGACCATCCACAGTTGGTGCCAGCGCATGCTGCGCGAACACGCGTTCGACAGTGGCAGCCTATTCACCCAGACCCTGGAAACCGACCACAGCGACCTGCTCGGCGAAGTGCTGCGCGACTACTGGCGACTGTTCTGCTACCCGATGCACGACGATGCGTTGAACTGGGTGCGCAACAATTGGGGCGGCCCGGCCGCGCTGATGCCACGCGTACGCGCGCTGTTTGGCAGCGAGCGGCCCACCGATGAAACCCGTGAACCTGCCGAACTGATCAACGCCTGCCTGCAAGAGCGCCGCCAGGCCCTCGTTGCACTCAAGGCGCCCTGGCAGCAATGGGCAGATGAACTGCGTAACATTTGCCTGCAAGCAGTCGCCGCCAAAGCCGTCGATGGCCGCAAGATGCAAGCCCGGTACTTCGAGCCCTGGTTCGAAAAAATCAGCGCCTGGGCGGCTGACGAATCCCTCGAGCAACTGGACATCGGCACCGGCTTCACCCGCCTGACGCCCGACGGCATGGCTGAAGCCTGGAAAGACGAACCACCGCACCATCCCGGTATCGACGCCATGGCCGGTCTCAAGGCCAGCCTCGATGCTTTGCCAACGCCCGATGCCGCGGTACTGCAACATGCTGCCGGCTGGGTGGGGAAACGCTTCGAAGAAGAAAAACGCCGTCGCGCCGAAATGGGCTTCGACGACATGCTGATCCGCCTCAACGCCGCCCTGCAGGCCGACGGCGGCGAGCGCCTGGCCAGTGTGATCCGCGAGCAGTTCCCGGTCGCCTTGATCGACGAGTTCCAGGACACCGACCCGGTGCAATACAGCATCTTCGACAGCATTTACCGCATCGAAGAAAACCACCTCGACAGCGGCCTGTTCCTGATCGGCGACCCGAAGCAGGCGATCTACGCGTTTCGTGGCGCCGACATCTACACCTACCTGCGCGCGCGCCAGTCCACCACTGGCCGCCATCACACGTTGGGCACCAACTTCCGTTCGAGCCACGCTATGGTCGAGGCGGTAAACCATGTGTTCCAGCGCGCAGAAAAAGGCCGTGGCGCGTTCCTGTTCCGCGAGCCCGACGGTACGAACCCGGTACCGTTCCAGTCGGTATTGTCCCAGGGCCGCAAGGAGCAACTGCAGGTCAACGGTCAGACGTTGCCCGCGCTGAACCTTTGGCACTTGCCCACCGACCAGCCCATATCCGGCGTGCTCTACCGTCAACAACTGGCGGCTTCGTGTGCGAGCCAAATCGTCGCCTTACTCAACGGCGGCCAGCAGGGTACTGCGGGATTCCTCAGCCAGGACGGTAGTCTTAAAGGCGTACTGCCGTCGGACATTGCCATTCTCGTACGGGACGGCAAGGAGGCCCAGGCCGTGCGTGCTGAACTGGCCGCCCGTGGCGTGCGCAGTGTGTATCTGTCCGACAAAGACTCGGTGTTCGCCGCCCAGGAAGCCCATGACCTGCTGGCCTGGCTCAAGGCCTGCGCCGAGCCGGATGTCGAGCGCCCGCTGCGTGCCGCCCTGGCCTGCGTCACCCTTAACCTGTCACTGGCGGAACTGGAGCGTCTGAACCAGGACGAGCTGGCGTGGGAAAAGCGCGTGATGCAGTTTCGCGACTACCGCACGATCTGGCGCACCCAAGGCGTGCTGCCGATGCTGCGGCGCTTGCTGCATGACTTCAAGCTGCCGCAAACCCTGATCACTCGCAATGATGGCGAACGGGTACTGACCAACCTGCTGCACCTCTCGGAATTGCTGCAACAAGCGGCCGCCGAACTGGACGGCGAACAGGCACTGATTCGCCATCTGGCCGAACATCTCGCGCTTTCCGGTCAGGCGGGTGAAGAGCAGATTTTGCGGCTGGAAAGCGATGAGCAACTGGTCAAAGTGGTGACGATCCACAAATCCAAGGGCTTGGAATACGACTTGGTTTTCCTGCCGTTTATCTGCTCGGCAAAACCGGTGGACGGCAGCCGCTTGCCGTTGCATTACCACGACGCAAATGGCAGATCCCAGGTCAGCCTCAGACCCACCGCCGAGTTGATCGCCCAAGCGGACGACGAACGCCTGGCCGAAGACTTGCGCCTGTTTTACGTGGCACTGACCCGCGCCAAACATGCCTGTTGGTTGGGCATCACCGACCTGAAACGTGGCAATAACAACAGCTCCGTATTGCACCTGTCGGCCCTGGGCTATTTGCTCGGCGGCGGTGCTTCACTGGGCGAATCCGCAGGCCTGGCCCGCTGGCTGCTCGATTTGCAGGACGGTTGCCCGGCGCTGCATTACGCAGAAATGCCCGAAGCAGACGCAGTTGTGTTCCACCCGCCGCGCAACGAAGCGACGTTGCTCGCGCCGCTGCTGCCCAAGCGCAAGGCGGCAGAAAACTGGTGGATCGCGTCCTACAGTGCCCTGCGCATCGGCGAAAGCATGAGCGCCGCGAGCCTCGAAGCGCCGGAGAGCCCGCAGGCGCAGAAGCTCTTCGACGATGAACGCCTCGACCCGGATGCACCACGGGAAGTGCCGGCTTCCGGCGGCGATATCCACCGTTTCCCACGCGGGCCGAACCCCGGCACCTTCCTCCATGGCCTGCTGGAATGGGCCGGCGGCGAAGGCTTCAACGTTACTCCCGACGCCATCGAAGATGCCGTCGCCCGTCGCTGCAACCGGCGTGGTTGGGAAGGCTGGATCGGCACCCTCGGCGGTTGGCTTGAGCATCTGTTGCACGCCCGGCTGCCGCTGGGCAACGGGCAGGCGGCCCTCAGCGAGCTGCAGCACTACCAGATCGAAATGGAGTTCTGGTTCGCCAGCCACAAAGTTGACGTCCTCGCGCTCGACAAGCTGGTGTGCCAGCACACGCACAATGGTGTATCCCGCGTGGCTGCCGAGCCGGTGTTGCTCAACGGTATGTTCAAGGGTTTCATCGACCTGACCTTCGAACACGAAGGCCGTTACTACGTGGCGGATTACAAATCCAACTGGCTTGGTCCCGACGACTCGGCCTACACGCAACAGGCCATGGAACTGTCGATCCTTGATCATCGTTACGACCTGCAATACGTCCTTTACCTGCTGGCCCTGCATCGCCAGCTCAAGGCCCGACTACCGGATTACGACTACGACCGGCACGTCGGCGGCGCGTTGTACCTGTTCCTGCGCGGTAGCCATTCTGCGAGCCAGGGCGCGTATTTTACCCGGCCGCCCCGGGAATTGATCGAAGGCCTGGACCTGCTGTTCCAAGGCAAACCGCTACCACTCAAGGCCGAACCCGCCTGGGAACAAGGAGTGTTGCTATGAGCCTGTCGCCATTACCACTTGAAGAGCTGACGCCGCTGAACCGCGCCGCCGATCTGGTGCAGTTGCTCGATCTTTGGGTGCAGCGCGGCTGGTTGCGTGCGCTGGATAAAGCCTTTGTCGGTTTCCTCCACGAGCTTGAGCCAAAGGCTGATCCTTTGGTACTGCTGGCCGCCGCCCTGACCAGCCACCAACTGGGCCACGGCCACGTATGCCTTGACCTGTTCGAAACCCTCAAAGCACCTGATTTCGCCCTGTCCCTGCCGCCCGAAGGCGATGCACAAAGCGGTGCCATGCTGCTGCCATCGCAATTGCTTGAAGGCCTGGACGGCGCCCATTGGTGCCACGCCCTGGCCGCCAGCCGCCTGGTGGCACTGGCCGTCGACGGCAGCGAAGAGGCACAAAGCCGGCCACTGGTCTTGTCTGGCAAGCGCCTGTACTTGCGCCGCTACTGGACCTACGAGCGGCGCATCGACACCGCTTTGCGCCTGCGACTCGCCACCCGTGAAAGTGTTGCCGATGATCTGCCCGAACGGCTGAACCGCCTGTTCGACCAGGCTCCGCCGGACGGCGTCGTAGACTGGCAAAAACTCGCCTGCGCCCTGGCCACACGCGGCGCATTCAGTATCGTCACCGGCGGCCCGGGCACTGGCAAAACCACTACTGTGGTGCGCTTGCTCGCGCTCTTGCAGGCGCCAGCGGTGGAAGGCGGCAGCGCATTGCGCATCCGCCTCGCCGCCCCCACCGGCAAGGCCGCCGCACGCTTGACCGAGTCCATCAGCCAACAAGTGCTGTCGCTGAAAGTGCCCGATGCGGTAAAGGAAAAAATCCCGACCCAGGTCACCACCGTTCACCGTTTGCTCGGCAGTCGCCCCGGCACCCGGCACTTCCGGCATCACATCGGCAACCCGCTGCCCCTGGATGTGCTGGTGGTGGACGAAGCCTCGATGATCGACCTGGAAATGATGGCTAACCTGCTGGACGCGTTGCCGCCTCACGCCCGCCTGGTGTTGCTGGGTGACAAGGACCAACTGGCTTCGGTTGAGGCAGGCGCGGTGCTGGGTGATTTGTGCCGCGACGCAGAAGCCGGCTTCTACAGCCGGCAAACCCGTGAGTGGCTGCAACAGGTCAGCGGCGAAGACCTCGGCGCCAGCGGCCTGCAGGAAGACCTCGACGGTAGCCATCCCTTGGCGCAACAGGTGGTGATGCTGCGTTACTCGCGCCGTTTTGGCGAAGGCAGCGGCATCGGCCAACTGGCCCGCTGGGTCAACCAGCAAAACCCCGGGCAGGCGCGCAAACTGTTGGCCGCCCGCAGCCACGCCGACCTGTTTTGCGTCAGCCTCAAGGGCGAGCACGACCATGCCCTGGAGCGCCTGGTGCTCGACGGCCACGGCGACGGTGCCCAGGGTTATCGCTATTACCTGAAGCTGCTACAGACTGCGCGGCCCACCCTCGACACCCCCCGGGATGACGAGGGCTGGACCGTGTGGGCGCAAAAACTGCTGAAAGCCTTCGATGCATTCCAGTTGCTTTGCGCCGTACGCAAAGGCCCATGGGGCGTCGAGGGGCTGAACCAGCGCATCACCGCGGCGCTGCTCAAGGCCCGGCTGATCGACAGCGACCAGCAATGGTACGAAGGGCGCCCGGTGTTGATGACCCGCAACGATTACGGGCTGGGCCTGATGAACGGCGACATCGGGATTGCCCTCAAACTGCCCGAAAGTGACGGCGGGCCCCAAGTGCTGCGCGTGGCGTTCCCGCGCAACGACGGTCAGGGCGGCGTGCGCTTTGTGCTGCCCAGCCGGCTCAACGACGTGGAGACCGTGTACGCGATGACGGTACACAAGTCCCAGGGCTCGGAATTCACTCACACCGCGCTGATCCTGCCGGATGCCCTGAACCCCGTGCTCACCAAAGAGTTGATCTACACCGGCATCACCCGCGCCAAGGACTGGTTCAGCCTGATCGAGCCACGAGGCGGTGTGTTCGAAGAGGCGGTGAGTCGCAAGGTGAAGCGCTTGAGTGGGTTGATGCTGGAACTGGGCACGTGATCGTTAAAGAAGCTGACCGATGGGTTATCTAATTTTTCTGATCAAAATGTGTGATTTTTCTTAATAAAATGTCGGAATCCTCCTAGGCGTCGCTTCGGAGGGGTTCCGCCGTTGTGCTATCGTTGCGGCATCATCCCGAGAAGATCTAAGAGAATCGCTGCATGAACGTGGCTGTCTCGCCCACAGAGCGAAGTTTGAGCTGCAGACGCATGCTGCTGTTGGCGCTTCTATGGGTTTTCGCGCCTCTCACTTTTGCCCAGCCGCCAGCCGGCGTCGCCGATCAGCGGGCGAAGGCCGTCACTCAAGTGGTCCTCGGAATTCTCAGTTACGCCCGCTGGCCGGTCGAACCCACCCAACTGCGCCTGTGTATCGTCGGACCAACCCAATACACCGACGACCTGGTCAAAGGCACCATTCAGGCCACCGGCCGTCCGGTGGTGGTGCAGCGCTTGCTGGCCGATCATCCCGACATCGCCAGTGCCTGCGACGCCATATACATCGGCCAATTGAACAGCGACGAGCGCAGCCGCCTGTTCGCAGCGTTGATTGGCCATCCGGTGCTCAGTATCAGCGAAGGTGGCGACCAATGCACCGTGGGCAGCCTGTTCTGCCTGCGGGTGGGCGATGAGCAGGTATCGTTCGAGGTTAACCTCGACTCTGTTGCCCGCAGTGGCGTACGCATTCATCCGAGCGTGCTGCAGTTGTCTCGACGTCGAGCGCCGGGGTCATGAGTTACCCCAAGGCACCCGTGCGTCCCACCCTGCGCTCAGTCATCGGGCGCGGCCACCTGAGCCTGGCGCTGATGGCCGTCAGCATGGCCAGTATCTCTCTGACCCTGCTCGGCGTACTTGCGCTACGGGTGTATGCCGACCATAACCTGCACCTGATCGCCCGCTCCATCAACTACACCGTGGAGGCGGCCGTGGTGTTCAATGACAGCGCCGCCGCCACGGAAGCATTGGCCGTGATCGCCTCGGAGGAAGAGGTGGCCCAGGCCGAAGTCTTCAACGTCGACGGCAAGCGGCTGGCCTTTTGGGAGCGTCCGGAAACCGGAATGTTGTCGATGATCGAGCTGGAGCTGGCCCATGCCCTACTCGAACAGCCTATCAGCCAACCCATCCTGCACCAGGGTCAGGTCATCGGCCGCGTGCACCTGACCGGCCATGGCGGCAGCTTGTTACGCTTTTTGCTCAGTGGCCTTGCCGGCATCCTGGTATGCACCGCCCTCAGCGCCTGGGTCGCGTTGTTCCTGGCGCGGCGTCTGTTGCGGGGTATCACCGGGCCGTTGCACAGCCTGGCGTCCGTGGCCCACGCCGCGCGCAGCGAGCGGGCGTTTGACCGGCGTGTGCCACCGGCGCAGATCGCCGAGCTCGACAGCCTGGGCAACGACTTCAACGCCTTGCTCGACGAGTTGGAAGCCTGGCAAACCCACCTGAAAAGCGAAAACGAAACCCTCGCCCACCAGGCCAGCCATGACAGCCTGACCGGGTTGCCCAACCGTGCGTTTTTTGAAGGACGATTGATTCGCGCCCTGCGCAGCGCCGCCAAGCTCAACGAGAAAGTCGCGGTGTTGTTCCTCGACAGCGACCGCTTCAAAGACATCAACGACAACTTTGGCCACGCCGCCGGTGACGCGGTATTAGTGGCGGTGGCGACGCGCATTCGTGCGCAATTGCGCGAAGACGATCTGGTGGCTCGCCTGGGTGGGGATGAATTCGCCATCTTGCTCTCGCCGTTGCACAAGCTTGAGGACGCCCATCGCATCGCCGACAAGATCATCGCCAGCATGGACGCACCCGTTGCGCTGCCTGGCGACACCCACGTCTTGACCTCACTGAGTATCGGTATCGCTGTCTACCCTGATCATGGCGCCACTCCCGGTAACCTGCTCAATGCCGCCGACGCGGCCATGTACCAGGCCAAACGGCTTTCCCAGGGTGGCCAGCAAACGGCGGAGACGGAGTGCCCCGCCGACAACGTTCAACACAGGAGTTGACCCCTTGTTCTCGACCGCACGCTTTTTATTTATCACCTTGCTCGTGGCCTTGCTCGCCCTGAGCGGCTGCCAGACACCGCCGCCCAAAGGCCTCACCCCGGCACAAATCGCCGTGCTCAAACAACAAGGCTTTGAACTGACCGACGAAGGCTGGGCGTTCGGCCTGTCGGGCAAGGTGCTATTTGGCAGCGACGTCGAAAGCCTGAATGCACCCAGCACCGAGATCGTCCAGCGCATCGGCAAGGCACTGTTGGGCGTGGGCATCGAGCGCGTACGAGTCGACGGCCACACCGACGCCTCGGGCAAGGAGACCTACAACCAGCAACTGTCCCTGCGCCGGGCGAAAAGTGTGGCCCACGTGTTGGCAGGCGTTGGTATGAAGGAAGAAAACATACAACTACGTGGGCTGGGCAGCAGCGAACCGGTGGCGTCCAACGCGACGGCGGTGGGGCGGACGGAAAATCGACGCGTATCGATCGTGGTGAGCACCGACTAAAGTGGGTGATTCTTCACCTCCTTTGCTGCGGTTTTACCTTACGATTCGCGTATAAATGTTGGCCGCGCGATAACCGTATCAGGTTCAGAGGCAGTACTGATTATGACCACCGTTCGCTGGGAAACCCGGGTAGCGGCAATTGCGAGTGATGTGTGGGACAGTTGCTTTACCGACGTCGAAGGACGTTGGTGGTACGAAGCCCTCGAAAGCAGCGGGCTTGAGGATCAGTTCGAATTTGCCTACGCGGTGATCGAAGACCGCGGCGTCCCGGTTGCGATCGCTCCGACCTTCATCATGAATGTGCCGATGGCGCTGGTAGTGCCCCCGGGCATCGCCAGGGTCATGAGCATTTTTCCGCCGTTGCGGTATCAGCGCACTCTGTTTATCGGCTCACCCTGTTCCGATGAAGGCTCCATCGGCATGCTGGCGGGATACTCGCTGGCAGACTTTGTCTTGCCATTGCAGGATGCCTTGAGCGCACGCGCGAAAGCCCGCAACGTGTCGATGACCGTGTGGAAAGACTTCGGTGAATTGCAAAAGCCGGCGTTCGACGCCTTGTCCCAGGCTCGCGGGCTGTTCCCCATGGTGAGCTTCCCGGGCACCTTGGTGACGTTGCCGGCGGGTGGCTTTACGGCGTACCTCGAAGGGCTGAAGAGCCGCCATCGGTACCGGCTGAAAAAGAAACTCAAAGACGGCCTCGCTCAGGGGCGGGTCAATGTAAGCGTGGTGCAGCAGCCTGACGAACAGGCGCTGCAAGCCCTCTACGGGCTGTTTCAACAGACCTACGAAAAGGGCAAAACCAAGTTCGAGAAACTCAATATCGAGTTTTTTCGCCAGATAGCCCTCAAGCCCCAGTCGCACTTCATCCTGCTGACCGATGACGCTACAGGCAAGCTTGTCGCGTTCATGCTGTGTTTTCAGCTGGGTGAAAAGGCCATCAATAAATTCATCGGTATCGACTACAGCGTCGGCATGCAGTCGCACCTGTACTTCCAGCTGTGGGAGCAGGCGGTCAAATGGGCGTGCAGCGTGGGCGTCACCTCCCTGGAAAGCGGCCAGACGGCCTATGGCGCCAAGCGTGAGGTGGGGCACCAACTGGTGCCATTGCACTGTTATTGCCAGCACCGCAACCCATTGCTGCACCGGGTATTCGGTGCGGTCGCGAAAAAAATCACCTGGATCAGCCTGGACCCGGAGCTGGAGCAGATGTCGTAGGCCTCTAGTCGGCGAACACCATCTGCCGCGTTTGCCCCATCAACAACGGCTGATTCTGTTCCGTCACCTCACGGATGTAATCCCACGGCAATGTGATCCGCTTCAACTTCCTCAGGTCCTCGCGGCAGTGCATCCAGAACTGGAAGGAACGAAAGGTTAACCCAATGAATGCAGGGGCTAACCGCCATGAACATCCTTGCAGAGCATCGTCCTGTCACAAGTTTTGCCATTCACGCGGCTCACTAAGCTCTGCCACTATCGACGTAACGGCATTTACTATCTGCGCCTCCGCGAAACTGATAGCACCACTCAAACTGCTTCCGTTTTCCTCAAGACCACTGATAGACGAGCCTCTATGGACGCTTCAAAACGACCTGCAGAGACCATTAAGGCATTCCATCTGGATCATCCCAAGGCGGCCTTTAGCGAACCGAAGGATCATCTTCTGTGGATGGGGCAACCATGGGCAAGTGAGGGAGAGTGTCCCTGCTTACCTATCTGTATTAGCGTTGCCGTCGATGACCCTCTCGGGGTTCTATCTGGCAGGCCGTGGGCAAGAACAAAAGCCTTCGACATTAAAGGAAACCAAGCTGTGTCATGGAGTACTTTTCGCGCAACTGTCAAACCTTGACCTACGAAATCACTCAAGGGCTGACCTTGTGGCTCTCCGCGATCGCTTGCATCCAACCTGTGCATCGTCCACGGTCAGCAAGCTGATCGTGAAGCTCTCAGTTGTGTTCTTCTCGGCTGTCGAAAATGGCCAGCTGATCAAGGCATATGACAAGAAGCTCACCAAAGACCTCGATTCGACGCGCAAAGCGTTCACGCTAATCCAAGTGACCAAGGTTATGGAATACGCCAGCAACCTTCCAGAGACCTCCTGGAGGCGCTGGCTGCTCAGTCTTGGAGTCATCACGCGAGGGCGCCTTAATGAAATCTCTCAGTTGACTACGAGCGACATCCAGTCCCTTGAATCGGATGTTATTGCGATCCATATCAATTAGATCGGGGAGGGCAAGTCAATTAAGAACAAGCGCAGTGAGCGACGGGTCTTGTTGACCGATGGTGCATACGGCTCCGACCTTCGGGCATTCCTACTATATGTCGGATAACAGTAAAAGCCAGTGTAGAAAAGTCGCTTGCACAGATCGTCTACAAGACGGGGAGTGTTAGGCAAATCGTCAGGCAATCCCTGTGGCCCCTTGGGGGCGATCATAAAGCAGGTCTCACATATCACTGTCTTCGCCATTCTTTGGCTTCGCTGATGCAGGTGCAGGGCGTTCCGACAGTTCATGCCCAGGCTGTCATGGGTCATGCATTTGGAACCATTACGTTCGAGACATATGGTTCTGGAGTGCCAGTTGAGGTCATTGCCGAGATGCTTTGTGATTTGCTTGGTGGGCGCCTTGAAAGCTCCTGAGGAAAACTCTGGGTATTTCGCTGGGGTAAACCAGAAAATGACTTACTTTGGGCTGGGAGTGCCATACAGGGACGGATGGCTGAGGCGCTGAAAGAACGCTCTGATACCAGGGTGCTCAAATTGCAGTTGAAGTGATGAGCATGCCAAGTGTTGGTAGCAGTAGCACTATTGCCGCCCTGAGCATTATCTCCGCTTGTAGCTCATTGCTTTAAAGCAGTCGAAACTGAGAAGGGTGTCATCTGTCGAATATGGACAATTAAAAGGCCATCAGTCGATTTCATATTGACATCACAAACGTGCGTCAGTGAGACTCGCCGCAAAACCTCAATAATGATATGGAAATCCAGTGATGAAAAAGCGTTCCTTTCTCGTACCGATGGCCACTCTCGCTGCAGCGGTAGCTACCGAACACGCTTCAGCAATTACCACCCATGAAGTTATCAAACCCAGCACCGAAACTACGAACACATTCCAGTCTGAAGCTCCAAGCGAAAACCTTTCGATTCGTGGTGGCAGTGATCAATTCGCCTTTGTTCTCAAGCGCGGGGACCAAGGGCAACTGATGGCTTACCACACCTCCCACAGCTCCCATGCCTCGCACGCCTCGCACGCCTCTCACACTTCAGGCTCCTGATGGCTTACTCACATAAGTTCGTTTTTGATGAGCGGCTTTACGACGCGCCGGTTTTGCAGAAAGCCGCTTATCGTTCGATGAATTCCCTGACGGTTGATATCGCAATCGATGAGGGGCAGTTTATCTGCGTCTTGTCCTCGAGTATCGGCGTTGACGAGTCCTCCTTCCTATCTGCTGTCCAAGAATTCAAGAAGGACGTGCTCGACTACCAACTGCGCCACCAACTGAGCGCTGAAACGCAGCCGATCAAAAACTTGATCCTTGGTCTGGCCTTTTCAAAAACCGGGCTGATTAGTGAGTAAATTCCAAAAGTTTGAGTTCTACACGCAGCAAAGTCCTTACGAGTTGCTACCCTTTAAGTTTGATCGCCTGAATGACGACGAGTACGTCATCACCAACATGGCAGGCGAGTTTCACGTCATACCATCGCCAATGCTTGAGTCGATCATTAGCAGGACGCTTCCACTCTCATCAAAGCTGATCCCTACGCTCCGGTCCAAGCAATTCATTCGCTTCACTAATGAGCAAGCGCCACTTCAGCTCTTGGCACTGAAAATACGCACACGGCTATCCAGGCTGGCCCAGTTCACCAATCTACATATCTTTGTGGTGACCCTTCGCTGTGACCACAGCTGTCCGTATTGCCAGGTATCAAGGCAGTCGGAAAGCAAAGGCGAATTCGACATGACCACGGAGATGGCGGACAAGTCGTTGGATTTCGTTTTTAGGTCAC
Organism: Pseudomonas sp. Bout1; assembly: GCF_034314165.1. Classification (GTDB taxonomy): domain Bacteria; phylum Pseudomonadota; class Gammaproteobacteria; order Pseudomonadales; family Pseudomonadaceae; genus Aquipseudomonas. The sequence continues at coordinate 788,595 of NZ_JAVIWK010000001.1, forward strand.
CGAACCCAGCGATCAAAATCGAATTTCAGGGTGGCGAACCACTGCTGAACTTCGAGATGGTGAGGTACGTCGTTCTTGAGGCAAAAAAGCGCAACCTCAAGGAAAGGCGAGACCTGCGGTTCGTCATCGCGACCACACTGTCACTCCTGACCGATGACATGCTCGAATTCTGTAAACAGCACAACATCGTGCTTTCATCTTCGCTGGACGGGCCAATGGATCTGCATAATGCAAATCGCCCACGGCCAGGCCGAGATAGTCACCAGCGTTTCGAGGAAGGCTTGAAAAAAGCCCGTGCAGCCCTCGGCTATGACCAAGTTTCAGCCCTGATGACAACTACAGATAAGAGCCTGCCACGCGCACGTGACATCATTGATGAATACTTGCGCCTGGGCTTTGATGGCATTTTCTTACGTACGCTCTCCCCTTATGGCTTTGCGATCAAGACCAGGAAGTTCATGTCGTATGACACGGAGCGCTGGCTGGAGTTTTATAAGGAAGGTCTTGAGTACATCATTGAGCTGAACAAATCCGGCATACGATTTGTAGAACAATACTCCTCAATTGTGCTGACGAAGATGCTGACATCAGGGGACCCTGGGTTTGTTGATTTGATGAACCCTGCCGGTGCTGGCATCGCAGCCATCGTGTTCAACTACGACGGGGCGGTCTACGCCTCAGATGAAAGCCGAATGCTTGCCGAAATGGGCGATCATACGTTTCGGCTGGGCAACATTCTTGAGCATTCCTACGAGGAAATCATCCTCTCTGATCAACTTCTGGATGCACTGGAGAACTCGTTCACTTTAAGCGCTCCAATGTGCTCTGACTGTGCATTTGAGCCTTACTGCGGCGCCGAGCCCGTATACCATCACGCCATCCACAAGGACGTAGTTGCAAGAAAACCTGAGTCCTCTTTCTGCAAGCGGAATATGGCGATTTTCAAGCATCTCATTGAGCTGATGGAAAGCGATGAGCAAACGAAACGGATTTTTATGGGATGGGCCAATCGATGCTGAAGCTCGGCGGAAAGATTATCCGTATCCACGCGGTTGATGTTCACAAGGACCTCACCTTGCTCAAAGTGGCGACCAGCCGGAATCTGCCTGAAGTTTTGCGACGAGAAGTGGCCTATCTGGTTTCTGATTACCATGTCCCCCGAGGATTCGCACACTATCTACTGCTTGAGAAACATCGTGAGTTGGTTGAGGTGCTGCCTGCCGACTCTGATTACTCGCTCCTACCGAATGACTACAGCTACATTGGTGATGGTGACATAGTCAGGCTTTCAGCAGATCGTCAGACTATTCGCGTACTATTTCGGGCATCGTCTCCGAACAACAGCATTCTGCTCACTGAACAGTGCAATCATTACTGTCTAATGTGCTCACAACCGCCTAAGGCTGCTGATGATTCATGGTTGCTCGATGAAGTGGAAAATCTGATCCCGCTAATTCCAAAGGACACCCCAGAATTGGTCTTTACCGGCGGCGAGCCGACAACCAATAGCGAGCGTTTCCTTAAAATCGTCAGCCTGACAAAAAGCTACCTGCCAAGAACTGCAATTCACATTCTCTCGAACGGGCGCAGCTTCAAAAACCCCGCGTTTGCTGAAAAGTATGCGCAGATTGAATTGCCCGACGCTATGATCGGAATCCCCGTCTATTCAGACGACCCTACGTTGCATGACTATATCGTCCAGGCCCAAGGCGCGTTCGATGAAACCATTCAGGGCATCCTCAATCTGAAGCGCTTGGGTCAGAAAGTTGAGATTCGAGTCGTCATTCACAAACTCTCGGTGCAGCGCCTGCCTGAACTGTGTGAGTTCATCGCACGCAATCTTCTGTTTGTTGACCATGTGGCGCTCATGGGCCTTGAGATGATGGGCTTCACCAGAGCCAATCTCGATGAGCTGTGGATCGATCCGGTCGAGTACAAAGAGACACTCAGCAAATCGGTTGGCATTCTCGCCAAGTACGGCATGAATATCTCGGTCTATAACCATCAGCTGTGCTTGGTGAATCCGGATATTCAGCCCTACTACCGCAAGTCAATCAGCGACTGGAAGAATGAATACGCGCCTGAGTGTCAGAGCTGCACAAAACAGAGAGAGTGCGGGGGCTTCTTCGCGTCAGGTGTTAAATTCGGCTACAGCAAGCAGCTAACCCCATTCTGACTTTGGCTTCAAATCTGTAAGCCGCACAGCGTCCTCGATGCAAGCAGCTGGCTTACTCTTAGCATTTGCGCAGGCAATTTTTGGGCATGCTTTGCCATTGAGAGGAGCACTAGCGCATTTGCCAATCCCTGCACCGATGGCCAGAGAAATCGACCTCGGATAACGCTCGTCACGCGACGATCCCCACCCAGGCAATGCCCATGGGTGGGGTTCCAATTTCATCGAAATTACGCAATCTGACGGATTTCGAACTCTCAGAATGTGCGCCCCCCCTCTGTCACAGCCCGCTGCCAAGCGCCTACGGACCTCGTTACGATGAATCTCCCTTTCTTCGTCCAGACTCTCAATCTGCAAACCGAAAAACCCGTGTTTCACCCAGCAACAAGGGGCGATTCAGCTCAGTCACCTCACGGATGTAATCCCACAGCAATGTGATCCGCTTCAACTTCCTCAGGTCCTCGCGGCAATACATCCAAAACTGCCGCGTAATATTGATCTCCTTGCCCAGCACCGGCAGTAGTCGCGGGTCTTGCGCGGCCAGAAAGCACGGCAGGATCGCCAGCGACCGGCCTTGCTGCGCCGCCACGTACTGCGCGATCACGCTGGTACTGCGCAAACTCGCGCTGGCGCCGGGCACCACGTTGGCCAGGTACAGCAGCTCCGAGCTGAACGCCAGGTCATCCACGTAGCTGATAAACGGATGTTCGGCCAAATCCGCCGCTCGGCGGATCGGCGGGTGCTGGTCCAGGTATTCCTGTGTCGCGTACAGCTGCAGTTTGTAGTCGCACAGCTTGCAGCACACGTATGGCCCGTGTTCCGGGCGCTCCAGGGCGATGACGATATCCGCCTCGCGTTTGGACAGGCTGATGAAGTGGGGCAGGGGCAGGATGTCTACCGAGATCGCCGGGTAGGTGTCGACGAAGTGGCTCAACTGCGGGGTGACGAAGAAGCTGCCGAAACCTTCGGTGCAGCCCATGCGTACGTGGCCGGACAACGCCACGCCGGAACCGGAGACCTGTTCGCAGGCCATGTGCAAGGTGCTTTCGATGGACTCGGCGTAACCCAGCAGGCGCTGCCCTTCAGTGGTGAGTATGAAGCCGTTGGTCCGGGACTTTTCAAACAGCAGGGTGCCCAAGGATCCTTCAAGGGAAGTAATCCGCCGCGACACCGTGGTGTAGTCCACCGCCAGGCGCTTGGCGGCGACGCTGGCCTTGCGGGTACGGGCGACTTCGAGGAAAAACTTCAGGTCATCCCAGTTCAGGGAGCCTAGCGAGGTGATGTTTTTTTGCATATTGGACCGGCTTTTATGTGCGTTCTTATTAGAAGTTTGCACATCTATACTCCAAAAACAGTCCGAACGCCTCATCCTCAAGGCGATTCAACGCCTTGGTTCTCTACCATACAAATAAGAATTGGAGACCACATGAACGCATCTGCCGATATTTCCGTGCAACAGGTCAAGCTGCTGATCAACGGCGAGTGGGTCGAGTCCAAGACCACCGAATGGCAAGACATCGTCAACCCGGCCACCCAGCAAGTGCTGGCCCGCGTACCGTTTTCCACCCCCGAAGAAGTCAACGCTGCCATCGACGCCGCCCATCGCGCCTTCCAAACCTGGAAGCTGACGCCGATCGGTGCGCGCATGCGCATCATGCTCAAGCTGCAAGCGTTGATCCGCGAGCACTCCAAGCGCATCGCCGTGGTCCTCAGCGCCGAGCAGGGCAAGACCATTGCCGATGCTGAAGGCGACATTTTCCGAGGCCTTGAAGTGGTCGAACACGCCTGCTCCATCGGCACCCTGCAAATGGGCGAATTCGCTGAAAACGTCGCCGGCGGTGTGGACACCTACACCCTGCGCCAGCCGATCGGCGTGTGCGCCGGCATCACCCCGTTCAACTTCCCGGCGATGATTCCACTGTGGATGTTCCCGATGGCTATTGCCTGCGGTAACACCTTCGTACTCAAACCGTCGGAACAGGACCCGCTGTCGACCGTGCTGCTGGTTGAATTGGCTGTCGAAGCCGGCGTGCCAGCCGGCGTACTGAACGTGGTTCACGGCGGCAAGGATGTGGTGGATGCGCTGTGCACCCACAAGGACATCAAGGCAGTGTCCTTCGTCGGTTCTACCGCCGTCGGCACTCATGTCTACGACCTGGCCGGCAAACACGGCAAGCGCGTGCAATCGATGATGGGCGCCAAGAACCACGCCGTGGTACTGCCGGACGCCAATCGTGAGCAAACCCTCAACGCCCTGGTAGGTGCCGGTTTCGGCGCGGCCGGCCAGCGTTGCATGGCCACCTCCGTGGTGGTGCTGGTGGGCGCGGCCAAGCAATGGCTGCCGGACCTCAAGGCCCTGGCGCAAAAACTCAAGGTGAACGCCGGCAGCGAAGCCGGTACCGATGTGGGCCCGGTGATTTCCAAACGCGCCAAGGCACGCGTCCTCGACCTGATCGAAAGCGGCATAAAAGAAGGCGCCAAGCTGGAACTGGATGGCCGTGGCATCAAGGTTCCTGGGTTTGAGGACGGCAACTTTGTCGGCCCGACCCTGTTCTCCGGCGTGACCACCGACATGCAGATCTACACCCAGGAAATCTTCGGCCCGGTACTGGTGGTGCTCGAAGTCGACACCCTGGACCAGGCCATCGCCCTGGTCAACGCCAACCCGTTCGGCAACGGCACCGGCCTGTTCACCCAAAGCGGCGCGGCGGCGCGTAAATTCCAGAGCGAAATCGACGTGGGCCAAGTGGGCATCAACATCCCGATCCCCGTGCCGGTCCCGTTCTTCAGCTTCACCGGCTCCCGAGGCTCGAAACTCGGCGACCTGGGCCCGTACGGCAAGCAAGTGGTGCAGTTCTACACCCAGACCAAAACCGTCACTAGCCGCTGGTTCGACGATGACAGCGTTAACGATGGCGTCAACACCACCATCAACTTGCGCTGATCAAGGAGACGAGCATGAAAATTGCATTTATTGGCTTGGGCAACATGGGCGCGCCGATGGCGCGCAACCTGATCAAGGCTGGCCACGCGCTGAACCTGTTTGACTTGAACCAGACCGTACTCAAGGAGCTGGCCGAACTGGGCGGCACCATCAGTGCTTCGCCCCGCGCGGCGGCAGAAGGCGCGGAGCTGGTGGTGACCATGCTTCCGGCTGCGGCCCATGTACGCAGCGTGTGGCTCGGCGAAGACGGCGTGCTCGCCGGCATCGGCAAAGGCGTGCCGGCGGTTGATTGCAGCACCATCGACCCGCAAACCGCACGCGATGTAGCGGCTGCAGCGGCGAAACACGGTGTGGTGATGGCCGATGCACCAGTGTCCGGCGGCACGGGTGGTGCCCAGGCTGGCACGTTGACCTTCATGGTCGGCGCCACCCCGGAACTGTTCGCCACCCTGCAACCGGTGTTGGCGCAGATGGGGCGCAACATTGTCCATTGCGGCGAAGTCGGCACCGGGCAAATCGCCAAGATCTGCAACAACCTGCTGCTGGGGATCACCATGGTCGGCGTCAGCGAAGCCATGGCCCTGGGTGATGCGCTGGGCATTGATACGCAGGTGTTGGCGGGAATTATCAACAGCTCCACCGGGCGCTGCTGGAGTTCGGACACCTATAACCCGTGGCCGGGGATTATCGAAACGGCACCGTCCTCCCGGGGTTACACCGGTGGGTTTGGTGCGGAGCTGATGCTCAAGGATTTGGGACTGGCCACTGAGGCGGCCCGCCAGGCGCACCAGCCGGTGATTCTTGGCGCTGTGGCGCAGCAGCTATATCAATCGATGAGCCAGCGCGGGGAGGGAGGCAAGGACTTCTCGGCGATCATCAACAGCTATCGCAAGCCCCAATAGAGGGGTTTCCTGGAACCCACCTTCGGTGGGGTCCAGGGGTTTTGGCTGTCAGGCAAACACAAAATACTTACGCACTGTCTCGACCACTTCCCACGTCCCCTTCATTCCCGGCTCCACCACAAAGATATCCCCGGCCCGCAAATGGATCGGCTCCAGGCCATCCGGGGTAATCACGCAGTAGCCTTCCTGGAAGTGGCAGTATTCCCACTTCACATACTCCACCCGCCATTTGCCCGGGGTGCAGATCCAGGTGCCCATGATCTTGCTGCCGTCTTCGCTGGTGTAGGCGTTGAGGTTGACGGTGTGCGGGTCGCCTTCGAGTTTTTCCCATTTGCAGGCGTCCAGCACCGGCAGTGGGTGGGTGTCGCGCAGTACGGTGATCGGCTTGGACATGATGGTTCCGAGGCATTGGAAGGGAAGTTCGAACCCTATCGCCTTGTGCCGCGTGCCAGTGGTCTGAACTCGACATCGGGATGCCCAGAAGCGCAGGTAGCCGCTGGTCATCGCCACCACGCCAGTCCCCGTAGGAGCTGGCTTGCCAGCGATGGTCGTTAACGATAACGCGTACATTCTGGTTTGGCGCGGTGCCCTTGAGTTCTTCACTGGCAAGCCAGCTCCTACGGGGACTTGCCAGGGCAGCTGCTTTTGAAATATCCAATCACCAATCAGCCGTTTCCTCGCAGGAAGTGCGAAAGATTTCCTGCATTGCGCTGGAATTCGCAAGAATATTTACAGCCGGCCCTCGTATCATTCACCCCAGTAACGACCGAGAGCCTTGAAATGAATCCAATAACAACGTGGTGGGACATCAGCCCGCCCCTGAGCACCGCGACCCCGACCTGGCCGGGTGATACGCCGTTTCAGGAAGAGCGCGTGTGGCAGTTCGGCCCCGAGTGCCCGGTGAATGTCGGGCGCATCACCCTGTCACCGCACACCGGCGCCCATGTGGACGCACCGTTGCACTACAGCGCAGACGGCGCGCCGATTGGCGAAGTGTCCCTGGACGTATACATGGGCCCATGCCGGGTGCTGCATTGCCTGGGCAGTGGCGCGCTGGTACAGGCGCATCAATTGCAAGGCCGCCTGGAAAACCTGCCGGAGCGGGTGCTGTTGCGCACTTACCAACAGGCACCGTTGGAGACCTGGGATTCGAATTTCACGGCGGTCGCCCCGGAAACGATTGAGCTGCTGGCCAGCCTGGGTGTGCGCCTGATCGGCATCGACACGCCTTCCCTGGACCCGCAACAGTCCAAGACCATGGACGCCCACAACACAGTCGCCCGCCATGGCATGGCGATTCTCGAAGGCATCGTTCTCGACGACGTGCCAGAGGGCGATTACGAGTTGATCGCGCTGCCGCTGCGTTTTGCCAACCTCGATGCCAGCCCGGTACGAGCAATCCTGCGCCCGCTCAAGGAGCCCACGCGATGAGCCAGTGTCCTTTCTCCCCTGATTACCAGCCGCCGGAAGAATGGCATAACGCCGAGCTGAATTTTTCCGAGTCCATGAGCTACGGCGATTATCTGGACCTGGGCAAAGTACTCAGCGCCCAGCACCCGCTGTCGCCGGACCACAACGAGATGCTGTTCATCATCCAGCACCAGACCTCGGAGCTGTGGATGAAGCTGATGCTCCACGAACTCAAGGCCGCCCGCGAACACGTGCGCCTGGGTGAGTTGCCGCCGGCGTTCAAGATGCTGGCGCGGGTGTCGCGGATCTTTGACCAACTGGTGCACGCCTGGGCGGTGCTGGCGACCATGACGCCCTCGGAGTACACGTCGATTCGCCCGTACCTGGGCCAGTCGTCGGGCTTCCAGTCGTTCCAGTACCGGGAAATCGAGTTCATTCTCGGTAACAAAAGTGCGGCGCTGTTGCGGCCACACGCCCATCGGCCGGAGTTGTTGAAAGAGTTGCAGCTGGCGATTGCCACGCCGTCGCTGTATGACGAAGCGATCAACCTGATGACCAGGGCCGGGCTGGCGATCGACCCCAAGCGCGCCGAACGCGACCCGACGGCGCCGACGGTTCACGATGAGTCCGTGGAGGCGGCGTGGCGCGAGGTGTATCGCGACCCGAGCCGGTATTGGGACCTGTATCAATTGGCCGAGAAGTTTATCGACCTCGAAGACTCCTTCCGCCAATGGCGCTTCCGCCACGTCACCACGGTGGAACGGATCATCGGCTTCCAGCCTGGCACCGGCGGCACCGAAGGCGTGGGCTACCTGCGCAAGATGCTCGACACCGTGCTGTTCCCGGAGCTGTGGCGAGTGCGTTCGACGCTGTAATCAAAGCCCAACAAAAAGCCCCGACATTCATCGAATGCCGGGGCTTTTTTACAGCTCAAATACGCCACCTGTAGGAGCCGGCTTGCCGGCGATAGCGGCCTTCAGACTGGCGCAAGGCTACGGGCCTCATCGCCGGCAAGCCGGCTCCTACAAGGGTTAGCGTGCGGTGGCCAAGGCTTTGCCCTTGCTCAAGCGCAAGCGGTACGCCACGTAGATAATCCCGACCCAGACCGGAATCGCATACACCGACGCCCGTACACCCGGAATCGCCAGCATCACGCAGATGATCATCAGCATGAACGCCAGGCACAGGTAGTTGCTGAACGGGAACCAGAAGGTCTTGAACGACGGCACCACGCCTTGCTCGCCCATGGCCTTGCGGAACTTGATGTGGGTGAGGCTGATCAGCGCCCAGTTGATCATCAGCGAGGCAACCACCAGCGCGAACAACAGCTCCAATGCGTCATGGGGCGCGACGTAGTTGATCACCACGCACAACAGCGTCACCAGGGCCGAGATGCCCAGGGCACGCAACGGCACGCCTTGCTTGTTGAGCTTCATCAGCGCTTTGGGCGCATCGCCTTGCTCGGCCAGGCCGAACAGCATGCGGCTGTTGCAGTACACGCCGCTGTTGTACACCGACAGCGCCGCGGTCAGCACCACGAAGTTGAGGATATGCGCGGCGGTGTCGTTACCGATCAACGAGAAGATCTGCACAAACGGGCTGCCGCTGTAGGGATCGCCTGATGCGCCGAGGGTTTGCAGCAGTTGGTCCCACGGGTACAACGAGAGCAGCACGGTGAGTGCGCCGACGTAGAAAATCAGGATCCGGTACACCACTTGGTTGATCGCCTTCGGGATCACCTTGCGTGGCTCGCTGGCCTCGGCAGCGGTAATACCCACCAGCTCCAGGCCACCGAACGAGAACATGATGAACGCCATGGACATCAACAGCCCCATGCCGCCATTGGGGAAGAACCCGCCGTGGCTCCACAGGTTGCTCACCGAGGCTTGCGGGCCGCCGGTGCCGCTGAACAGCAGGTAGCAGCCGAGCACGATCATGCCGACAATCGCCACCACCTTGATGATCGCGAACCAGAACTCGGTCTCACCGAAGAACTTCACGTTCAGGGTGTTGATCAGGTTGACCAGCACAAAAAACACCACCGCACTGACCCAGGTCGGAATCTCGGGCCACCAGAACTGGATGTACTTGCCCACTGCCGTCAACTCGGCCATGCCCACCAGCACATAGAGTACCCAGTAGTTCCAGCCGGCGAGGAAGCCTGCGTAACCGCCCCAGTATTTGTGGGCAAAGTGGCTGAAGGAGCCTGCCACCGGTTCCTCGACGATCATCTCGCCCAGCTGGCGCATGATCAGGAACGCGATGAAACCGGCTACCGCATAGCCCAGGATCATCGACGGCCCTGCCGACTTGAGCACGCCTGCCGAGCCAAGGAACAGCCCGGTCCCGATCGCCCCTCCCAGGGCAATCAGCTGAATATGCCGGTTCTTCAGGCCACGCTTGAGGCCTACCGGGTTAACCATGTCATCCGCCATTAACAGTCCCTTCTACTTGTTTTTTTCAGGGTTGATCGCACACCGAACCAGCCCCTCATACCGCTGAGGGGTCAGATATTACTCTCGGTAAACTTTTCGTAATACAGCTGAACGCCATCAAGTGCCTGATCCAACAGCCATTGCTTGATGGATTCGACCATCGGTGGCGGCCCGCACACGTACATATCCGCCGATTGATCCCGCAATTGCGCCAAGTCGAAATGCTCGGTGAGGTAGCCGCGTTTGCCATTCCAGTCGGGCGTCGGGTCGCTGAGAACTTCGGTGTAGCGAAAGCCCGGGATTTTTTCGGCGTAGGCCTGGATGCGCGCGCTCTCGCATAAATCTTCAGCACCGCGCACGCCGTAATACAGATGTACCGGCTGCTGGCAGTTGCTGGCGGCCAGCTCATCGAGCATGCCCAACAGGGCCGACAACCCGGTGCCGCCAGCCACCAACACCAGCGGCTGGGTGACGTGCCTTAAATAGAACGCCCCCAGTGGCGCCTCCAGCAACAGTTCATCGCCGACCTGGCAACGTTCGCGGATGTAATTGCTCATGACGCCATCGGGTAGCAGGCGGATCAGGAACTGCAATTGATTACTCGACTGGTTGGCGAAGGAATAGGAGCGCCGGCTGTCGGTGCCGGGGATCGACAGCCGGGCGTATTGGCCCGGAAGGAAATCTAATGGTGCTTCAAGCTGCAGATGCAGGATCGCCGTGCTGGCCGAGATTTGCTGCACGTCGCTCACCGTGCTGCGAATCTGGACCGGCCCCGGCGCGTTGCACAGGCTGGAATCAAAATCGAAGTAGAACGCCGCGTCAGATTGCACCCGGGTCTGGCAACTGAGCATTTTGCGTTGTTGCAGGTCGAGGCTGGAGAGGGCTTCCTCGTCCACGTAGTCCTGGCTGTAGTCGCCGGACTCGCAGCGGCCCTGGCAAGTGCCGCACACGCCTTCGCGGCAATCGAGTGGAATGTTGATGCCGTTGCGCAACGCCGCATCCAGCAGGATCTCATTGGCGCCCACCGGGAAAAACAGGGTCTTGCCGTCGGCAAAACTGAAGGCCACTTTGTGATTCATATGCTCGCTCTCTAAAACGCCCCCCGTAGCAGCTGTCGAGCCTTGGCGAGGCTGCGTCTGCGGAGTGTCAGGTGCGCCGCCAACGCAGCCTCGCTAAGGCTCGACAGCTGCTACGGGGGGTGAGGTGTTCACAGGTGATAGAAATCCAGCACCGAGTTGATGGTGTCGTTGAGCAGCAGCGCGTGTTTGCGGGTGATCAACCAACTGTCGCCATCGGGCTTGAGGCTGTAGGTGGCGTTGCCGTAGAACTGCTCTGACGTCGCCAGCCGGTAGAACAGCGTGTGCCAGTTCAGCCGCACTTCCAGTTGCCCGTCTGCCTGCTCGGCAATCCGCACGTTATTGATCAAGTGCAGCGTCCTCGGCATCGGCGTGGCAGACGCTGCCTTGCCCGTGCGCAGGCGAAATACCCGATCCTCCAGCCCGGAACGGTTGGCGTAGTAGATCAGCGACATCTCGCGCTTGGGGTCGCGGGTGTACACGTGTTCGGAGTCCCATTGCGGCAGGTGGAACTCACTTTGCGGGTCGAACAGCTGCACGTAGGCGTCCCAATCCTGGGCATCGCACAGCTCGGATTTACGGTAAAAAAACTGCTCGATCCGGTACTGCAATTGCGCATTCATCATTCCACCTCCCGCAGTTTCAAGGCTTGGGCATCGAGCCCGTCCAGCAGGAATTTCTGCCAGTTGCGGTGCTGGTTGACGTACAGCCCTTCGTGGGTGAATTCGGTGCCGGTCATCGCCGGTTGGATGCCGATCGATTCACTGTTGGCCGTCGGCCCGGTTTCCCAGCGGTGGCTGCCGCGGGAGATATCGCTCCAGCGCTCCAGGCGGCCCTGGAAGCCGCGCTGGGCTTCGCGAAACTCCACCAGGTCATCCGGCGTGCCCATGCCCGAGACGTTGAAGAAATCCTCGAACTGGCGAATGCGGTTTTCACGATCAGCGTCAGACTCGCCCTTCACCCCCAGGCACTGGCTGATGATCTCGGTCTTGTTCCACGCGATGGGGCGGATGATCCGCAGCTGTGAGCTGATCTGGTCGAGAAAGAACAGGCTCGGGTAGATATTCAGGTTGCGCAGGCGATGCATCATCCACTCGGCTTTTTGCTGGCCGTGTTCTTCGATCAGGCGCGGCATGATGGTGGCGTAGCCCGAGCGCACGGTCGGGTTGGGCATGTCGCTGAACAACAGGCTGTGGCCATTGTTGAAGGCAAACCAGCCGTCGTCGGTGTTCGCGTCACCGGCGCCGAGCTTGCTGTAGTCCAGGGTCGTGCCGGAGGCAGTGCCGTTCTCGGTGTTGACCTGCTGGCGATGCTGCACCGTGGCCACGTAGTTATAGTGCACGGTGCTGACGTGATAACCGTCCAGGCCGTTTTCGTTTTGCAGCTTCCAGTTGCCGTCGTAGGTGTAGGCCGACTTGCCGGGCAGCACTTCCAGCTCTCCGGTGGCGGATTGGGCGACCATCATGTCGAAGAACACTTTGGCATCGCCCAGGAAGTCTTCCAGGCTGTTGGTGCCGTTCACGTCCAGGCTGATGAACACAAAGCCCTTGTAGCTTTCGATGCGCGCTTTTTTCAGGCCGCGAGTGGCCTTGTCGAACCCTTCCGGGTATTCCCCCGGTGCCTTGACCTTCACCAGCCGGCCGTCGCTCTTGTAGCACCAGGCGTGGAACGGGCAGGTGAAGGTAGACTGATTGCCCTTGCCGACCCGCGTCAGGGTGGTGCCGCGATGTTGGCAGGCGTTGATCAGTGCGTTGAGTTGGCCTTCGCCGTCGCGGGTGATGATCATCGGCTGGCGCCCGGCGCGCATCGTCACAAAGTCGTGCTTGTTGGCCAATTCGCTTTCGTGACAGGCGTAGATCCAGTTCTTTTCGAAGATCAGCTCCATCTCCAGATCAAACAGCTGGGGCTCGGTGAACATGTCCCGGGCGATGCGGAACACTTCATCCACCGGACGAAAGTCCAGGCAGCCTTCGATAAAGCTTTTCCACTGTTCGACGCTTCTTGCACCACTCATGGGAGGCACCTTTTTGATAATGGCTAAACGGGTAGGCCATTAAGAGGTTGCGGCGAGGCGGCGGGCTATCCAGTTAATGGGGGAAGGTGGGCCACTTAGTGGGCATGAAATACCCATGGCAGTGCAGGGCGGCGGTGGAATGCGCTACTGTCTTGCAAGGTGATTGTCGGAAAAGTCGGCGTGTTATCCACTTAGTCGACGGTTGCTATCCACCCAGTGGCAATGCTGCTGGCGTGGCGCAAAACTTGCTCTTGCTCTACCAGGACGCGCCACAAGAGCGCGCCGGCCACAATTGCCGTGGGTGCCCCGTGATGAGTAGCAATACACGCGATATACGTATCGAGCGCTTCGACCTTGAAGGCGCCTGCAGCTGGATGTCCGGCATCTGCGGGCCGCACCGGCTGCAAACCGCGACGCCGGAGCGCATCCGCTTTCATCACAGTGCCAATGTGTTCAAGTCCCGCGCCACCACGTTGGGGATTATTGAGTACGGCACAGACGTGACCATCGATATCGAAGACGCCGAGCATTTCAGCAGCTACAGCCTGAGCCTGCCGCTGGTGGGCGAGCAGGAGTTGAGCAAGAACGGCGAACGGCTCAGTTCCAACCGCGACCAGGGCGTGATCATCTCGCCCAATGAGCATCAGGTGCTGGCAATCTCCGGCGACTGCCGCAAGTTGCAGGTGGTGATCACCCGCGCCGCCATGAGTGAATCCCTGGAAGGCTTGCTGCAACGGCCGATTGAGGCGCCGCTGCGCTTTGAGTCGGTGATGGACGCGGTGGACGGCGCCTCGGCGTCGTGGTGGCGCATGGCGCGGTATTTCATCGCCGAGCTTGAGCGCAGCAGCGAACTGTACGACCAGGCAGCGTTTACCCGGGACCTGGAGAGCTCGCTGATCAAGGGCTTGATCCTGGCCCAGCCGAATAATTATTCCGAAGAACTGCGGGACGTGCTGGGCGTAAAGCTGCCGCACTATTTGATCCGTGCCCGGCAGTACATCCACGACAACGCCCGGGAAGCGGTGCACCTGGAGGATCTGGAAGCGGCGGCGGGCGTGTCGCGTTTCAAGCTGTTCGATGCCTTCCGCAAATACTTCGCCCTGTCGCCCATGGCCTACCTGAAGAAATACCGCCTGGGCGCCGTGCGCCAGCAAATCCTCGAACACGGCTCAACCCGCACCATCTCCGAAATCGCCCTGGGCTGGGGCTTTACCCACCTGGGGCGATTCTCGGCCGAATACCGCAAGCTGTTCGATGAGTCGCCCAGCCAGACCCTGCAACGCAACGACGCCCGGCGCATGCGTGGATGAACACTTTATGCAAAAACAACGCAGATCAACTGTGGGAGCTGGCTTGCCTGCGATAGCGGAGGACCAGCCTGCATTTTCTTTTCTGACTCACCGCTATCGCAGGCAAGCCCGCTCCCACAGGGGATTTGTGATGGTTGTGAGGTCTCAGATCAACTCTTCCACCAATTGCAGGCAATGACTGAGCCCCGGCGACTGGTCATTGATCCGCCGGCTGAGAATGATCGGCGACGTGGCGGTAGTTTCTACTACCGGCGTATAGCCGATGTCCGCCCGGTGCAGCACCTGCACCGAGGCCGGCACCAGCGTCACGCCCATGCCTGCGCCGACCAGCCCGATAGCGGTCTGCAACTCATTGGTCCACTGCGCCACCTTCAGGCTCAAGCCGTGGGCGTCAAACAGCGCGATCACATGGTCGGCGTAGCTGGGGCGCGGGTTGCCGGGGTACAGCACGAAAGGTTCGGCGGCCAGTTGCGCCAGGGTGGCCGGGGCGCCCAGCAAGGGATGCCCGGCTGGCAATACCGCCACCAGCCGATCCTCCACCAATACCCGCTGCACAATGGCAGGGTCGTCAATGCGAATCCGCCCGAAGCCCACGTCAATCCGCCCGGCCTTGAGCGCTTCAACCTGTTGCAGCGTGGTCATTTCCGACAGGCCCAACTCCAGCTCCAGCCCGTCGTGGCTGCGCAGCCGGCGAATCAACTCCGGCAGCACGCCATACAACGTCGAGGGCGCGAAACCGATGCCCAGCCAGGTTTTCTGTCCAAGGCCGATGCGCCGGGTGTTGTCGCACACCTTGCCCAGTTGCTCCAGCAGCACATTGGCGTGCTCATAGAAAAACCGCCCGGCTTCGGTCAGCCGCAACGGCCGCCCGCGTTCCAGCAGGACCACGCCCAGTTCGTCCTCCAATTGCTGGATCTGCCGGCTCAACGGCGGCTGGGCAATGTGCAGGCGTTCGGCGGCGCGGGTGAAGTTGAGGGTTTCCCCCAGCACCTGGAAGTAACGCAGATGGCGCAGTTCCATAAGGACTCCTTTCATACCTTAAGGGTATTGTTCAAGACCAATTCTATATTGGAAGCCAGAAAAAATGCGGAACAGAATCAGGCCAAATCTATAAAGAACCCAACGGGTATTGCCATGCCGATTTGCGCCATCGAGTCGATCGAGACCATCATCGTCGACCTTCCCACTATCCGCCCGCACAAGCTGGCGATGCACACGATGCAGAACCAGACCCTGGTGGTCATCCGCGTGCGCTGCGCCGACGGCATCGAAGGCATTGGCGAGTCCACCACCATCGGCGGCCTGAGCTACGGCAATGAGAGCCCCGACAGCATCAAGATCAACATCGACCGGCACTTCGCGCCGCTGCTGCTTGGCCAGGACGCCAGCAACATCAACGCCGCCATGTTGCGCCTGGAGCGCAGCATCCGGGGCAACACCTTTGCCAAGTCGGGTATCGAAAGCGCGTTGCTCGATGCACTCGGCAAGCGCCTGAACCTGCCGGTCAGCGAATTGCTCGGCGGCCGCGTGCGGGACGCCTTGCCGGTGGCCTGGACCCTGGCCAGCGGCAACACCGAAAAAGACATCGCCGAGGCCGAGAAGATGCTCGACCTGCGCCGCCATCGCATCTTCAAATTGAAGATCGGCGCCGGCGAAGTCAGCCAGGACCTGGCCCACGTGATCGCGATCAAAAAAGCCCTCGGCGACCGCGCCAGTGTGCGGGTCGACGTCAACCAGGCGTGGGACGAAGCCGTGGCCCTGCATGCCTGCAAAGTGCTGGGTGACAATGGCATCGACCTGATCGAACAACCGATCTCGCGCAACAACCGTGGCGGCATGGTGCGGCTCAACCTGTCGAGCCCGGCGCCGATCATGGCCGACGAATCTATCGAATGTGTGGAAGACGCCTTCAACCTGGCCCGCGAAGGCGCGGCCTCAGTGTTTGCCCTGAAGATCGCGAAAAATGGCGGCCCGCGCGCGGTACTGCGCACCGCAGCGATTGCCGAAGCGGCGGGCATCGGCCTGTACGGCGGCACCATGCTTGAGGGCGGTATCGGCACCCTGGCTTCGGCCCATGCCTTCCTTACCTTGAACAAACTGGCGTGGGACACCGAGCTGTTCGGCCCGCTGCTGCTCACTGAAGACATCCTCGCCGAGCCGCTGGTGTACCGCGATTTCCACCTGCATGTCTCCACCGCTCCGGGCCTGGGCCTGGCCATCGATGAAGAGCGCCTGGCGTTCTTCCGCCGCGATAAATAACCCGAGGACACCTGCGATGTTGTTCCACGTAAAAATGACCGTGAACCTGCCTGTCGACATGAACCCCGAGCGCGCTGCTGGCCTGAAGGCTGAAGAAAAAGCCTTCTCGCAGCGGCTGCAAGAGCAAGGCAAATGGCGCCACTTGTGGCGCATCGCCGGGCTGTACGCCAACTACAGCGTGTTTGATGTCGACAGCGTGCAGGAACTGCATGACCTGTTGATGCAACTGCCGCTTTATCCTTACATGGCCATCGAAGTGAATGCCCTGTGCCGGCATCCATCGTCGATCCGTGAGGATGATCGCTGAGTCTGTTTTTTCACCTAATAATTACAAGATGAGGATTGCACCATGTCCATCCGACTTTCCCAGACTGCTCACGCCCAACAGTTTCTCGAAGAAGCCAGCGGCAACCTTAACGACGGCGGCAACCCACGGGCCAAGGCGCTGATCTACCGGATCCTGCGGGACACGGTCAACATCATTGAAGACCTGGAAGTGACCCCGGAAGAGTTCTGGAAGGCGGTCAACTACCTCAACGAACTGGGCAAGAACCAGGAAGCCGGGTTGCTCGCGGCAGGGTTGGGCCTGGAGCATTACCTGGACATGCTGATGGACGCGGCGGACGAGGAAGCCGGCAAATCCGGCGGTACCCCGCGCACCATCGAAGGCCCGCTGTACGTGGCCGGGGCGCCGCTGTCCAAATACGAAGCGCGACTGGATGACGGGCAGGACCCGGGTGTGCCGCTGTTCATGCAGGGCCAGGTGCGCGACACCAACGGCAAGCCGCTGGCGGGGGCAATTGTGGATGTGTGGCAGGCCAACACGGGCGGTACCTATTCGTGGTTTGACGGCACGCAATCGGAATTCAATCTGCGCCGGCGCATCGAGACGGATGCCCAGGGCAACTATCGTTTTCGCAGCATTGTGCCGTCCGGGTATGGCTGCCCGCCGACCGGGCCGACCCAACAGTTGCTTGACCAGTTGGGGCGCCATGGCCAGCGGCCGGCGCATATCCACTTCTTCATCTCGGCGCCGGGCCATCGGCACCTGACCACGCAGATCAACCTGTCGGATGACCCGTACCTGCATGATGACTTTGCCTATGCGACACGCGATGAATTGATCGCCGAGATTCGCTTCAGCGAGGACGCCAACCTGGCGAAGGAATTTGGTGTGCAAGGGCAGTTTGCGCAGATTGATTTTGACTTTGAGTTGCAGCCAGCGGCAGCGCCGGTGGAGCAGAAACGCATGCAACGGGTGCGTGCGCTCGAAGACTGATCCCGACTTCCTGTAGGCGCCGGCTTGCCGGCGATGACGGTGGTGACTGAACCACCGCTATCGCTGGCAAGCCAGCTCCTACAGGGGGTGTGGTGTTCGTGCTATTTGCGCACTACCAAATCCAGCAGATCATCCCGATCCTTGATCTTCTGCAGCACGATCTCCGAGCGAATATCCATCACCCCCGCCGTGCGGTTCAGGTGGTTCACAATAAAATCCGAAAAGTGCTTTAAATTCCGCGCCTGCACCCGCAGCACATAATTGCTCGCCCCGGTAATCACATACGCACTGGCCACCTCCGGCCAGCCTTGCACCTTCTTGATAAACGTCTCGTGCCAATCCTCCACATCCTGACGCAACGACAGGTGGACGATGGCCTCCAGCTCGATCCCCAATTGCTCGGCGTTCAACACCGCCCGATAACCGCTGATGATTCCCTCGCTCTCCAGCAGGCGCAAACGCCGCAGGCAGGCCGACGGCGACAGGGCGACTTTCTCCGCCAGTTCCTGGTTACTGATACGGCCATCCTGTTGCAGGAAATGCAGAAGGCGCAGGTCGGTGGCGTCGAGAATCATGGTTAGAATAAATCCGCGTGTTTGGGGGTTAAATTCGAATTTCCTACAGCTTAATTAGCCTGTTGCCCACCACTTTGCACGAAAATTCTCTAAAGCTTCGTTCATTATTTGGCTCATTGTTACTACAAGAACAGGACTGACCATGACCACCCGCACCGATTGCCTGACCCTCGACGACCAGGATCCGCTGGCGCCACTGCGCAACCAATTCGCCTTGCCGGCCGGGGTCATCTACCTCGACGGCAACTCCCTCGGTGCGCGCCCGGTAGCGGCACTGGAGCGGGCGCAAGCGGTGATCGCCGAGGAGTGGGGCAATGGCCTGATCCGCAGCTGGAACAGCGCCGGCTGGGCGGACCTGTCCCAGCGCCTGGGCAACCGCCTGGCGCCGCTGATCGGCGCCCGCGACGGTGAAGTGGTGATCACCGATACCACGTCCATCAACCTGTTCAAGGTGCTCAGCGCAGCACTGACCGTGCAGCGCGAGCGAGCGCCGAGCCGCAAGATCATCGTCAGCGAAGCGAGCAATTTCCCCACCGACCTGTACATTGCCGAAGGCCTTGCCGAACTGCTGCAACAAGGCTATTCCCTGCGCCTGGTCAACAGCCCGGATGAACTGCCGAAGGCCATCGACCAGGACACCGCCGTGGTGATGCTCACCCACGTCAACTACAAGACCGGCTACATGTACGACATGCAGGCCCAGACCGTGTTGAGCCATGAATGTGGCGCGCTGGCGATCTGGGACCTGGCGCATTCGGCGGGCGCGGTGCCTATCGACTTGCATCAGGCCGGTGCCGATTATGCGATTGGCTGCACCTACAAATACCTCAACGGCGGGCCGGGCTCGCAAGCGTTTGTGTGGGTCAACCCGGCGCTGGTGGATGTGGTCACGCAGCCGCTCTCGGGCTGGTTCGGGCATACCCGGCAGTTCGCCATGGAATCGCGTTATGCGCCGAGCCAGGGCATTGCGCGCTACCTGTGCGGCACCCAGCCGATTACCTCGCTGGCGATGGTGGAATGTGGCCTGGATATTTTCGCCCTGACCGACATGGCGAGTCTGCGCGCTAAATCCCTGGCGCTGACCGACCTGTTTATCGAGCTGGTGGAATCCCGTTGCGCTGCCCACCAACTGACCCTGATCACCCCGCGTGAACATGCCCGGCGTGGCAGCCACGTCAGCTTTGAACACCCTGAGGGTTATGCGGTGATCCAGGCCTTGATCGCCCGTGGCGTGATTGGTGATTATCGCGAGCCACGCATCATGCGTTTCGGGTTTACCCCGCTGTACACCAGCTTTACCGAGGTGTGGGATGCAGTGGAAATCCTCGGTGAGGTTCTCGACCAGAAAGCCTGGGACCAGCCGCAATTCAAAGTGCGCCACAGCGTCACCTGATACAACACAAAACCCTTGTAGGAGCCCGGCTTGCCGGCGATGGCGTCACTTTGGTTTAACTGACATACCGAGGTGTCTGCATCGCAGGCAAGCCAGCTCCCACAAGGTTCAGGGCAAGCAACAAACAGTGCAATCACAATAATAAAGGGGCACGCCACGTGACCACGCCAAACCAGGGCTTTGCCGAAATAACCAATCGCGAGTTGGGCCTGCGGCGCCAGCTCACTTCCGGCCAGATGAGCATGATCGCCATCGGGGGCGCCATCGGCACCGGGCTGTTCATGGGCAGCGCCTACGCCATCGGCTATGCCGGGCCCAGCGTGCTGGTCAGCTATGCCATCGGCGCGCTGATCACGTTGCTGTTGATGGGCTGCCTGGCGGAGATGACCGTGGCGCATTCCACCTCGGGATCGTTCGGCGCGTATGCCGAGTTTTACGTCAGCCCACTGGCCGGTTTCCTGGTGCGTTATGCCTACTGGGCAGCGATTGTGCTGGCGGTGGGCGCCGAGGTCACGGCGGTGGCGATGTACATGAAGTACTGGTTCGCCAACGTGCCGGAATGGGTGTGGATCGTGTCGTTTTCCAGCGTGTTGATCGTGCTCAACGCCATCAGCGTCAAGACCTTCGGTAACTTCGAATACTGGTTTTCCACGATCAAGATCAGCGCCATTGTCGGCTTCATCATCCTGGCGGTGTATGTGGTGTTCGGCTCCGGCAACCCGGGTTACGGCGTGCAGAACTACATGGCTCACGGTGGCTTTTTCCCGAACGGGTTGAGCGGCATGTGGATCGCGGTGATCGTCTCGATCTTCAGCTACCTGAGCGTGGAAATGATCGCGGTAGCCGCCGGTGAGGCGGCCGACCCGGAGCAAGCGGTGAAAAAAGCTTTCCGCGCAACCATCGTGCGGCTGGTGGTGTTCTACCTGCTGACCCTGGCGCTGATGCTCGCCATCGTGCCGTGGAACCAGGCCGGCCATGCGCAAAGCCCGTTCGTCACGGTGATGCAGACCATCGGCATTCCCGGCGCCACGGGCGTGATGAACTTCGTGATCCTGATCGCCGCGTTGTCGGCGATGAACAGCCAGCTCTACATCACTACCCGCATGATGTTCAGCCTGTCCCGCGCCGGCTTTGCACCCAAGTCCATGGGCGCCTTGAGCAAGAGCGGGATCCCGTTGAACGCCTTGCTGCTGTCCAGCTCGGGCATTGCCCTGGCAACGTTGCTGAACGTGGTGTACCCGGAAAGCTCGTTCACCCTGATGATGGCGATTTCGATGTTTGGCGCGATCTTCACCTGGTTCATGATCTTCCTCACGCACCTGTTTTTTCGCCGCTACCGCAAGCGTCACGGCGGGGCGAAGCTGTCGTTCCAGTTGGCGCTGTTTCCCTACAGCACGCTGCTGGGCCTGGTGCTGATGGGCGCGGTGATGATCACCACGTTCTTCACCGACGCGTTCAGGATGACGCTGGTGTTCGGGGTGCCGTTCCTGTTGATTCTGTCGCTGGTGTACTACGTGTTTTTCCGCAAGGGTCGCCAAAACCCTGTAGGAGCGAGCTTGCTCGCGAAAAACCCGAGGGCGCCGGGTTAAGTCAGAAAGCCCGCGTTATCGTTGACGTTCTTCGCGAGCAAGCTCGCTCCTACAGGGGGAGAGGGCGTTTAGCAGTTGGGCGGCGTAACCGGGCAATTGGTCGAAGCTGCGCGCGCACAACAGCAGTTTGCGACAGGCCCAGTCCTCGGTCAGGGGTTGGGCCTTGAAGCGCCGCTCCAGCGGCCAGCGTTCCAGCGCGGCGAGGGGCACGATCCCCAGCCCGGCGCCCCGGGCGACCATGCGAATCAACCCGTCAAACCCATCCGCGCGAATGCGGGTCTGCAAGCGAAAGCCTGCGTGCAATGCCTGTTCTTCCAGGTACACCGCCAGCGCGCTGTCGGCGGCCAGGCCCACGTAGTCATGTTGCAAGCTGTCGATAAAACTCACGGTGCGCCCGGCCAATGGGTGATCCAGCGGCATGATCAACACCAGCGGGTCATCGCGAAAGGCCAGGGTTTGCAGGCCGTGTGTGTCCACCGCATCGGAAATAATCCCCAAGTCCGCCGCGCCCTGGCGCAAGGCATGGGTAATGCGCAGGCTCGGCAGTTCCTGCAGGTCGATGTCGAGGTTGGGGTGCTCGCGTAGAAAGTCTGCCAGCAGTTCCGGCAGGTACTCGCTCAGGGCGGTGGTGTTGCACAGCAGGCGCACCTGGCCTTTGACGCCGTTGGCGTATTCCGCGAGGTCTTGCTGCAGGTGTTCGGCTTGCTGCAACAGCAGGCGCGCATGACCGGCCAGGGCTTTGCCTGCCGGGGTCGGGGTGACGCCGCGTCGGCCACGTTCCAGGCACTCAATGCCCAGCGAGGCTTCCATCGCCCGAATCCGCGCACTGGCGGCGGCCAGGGACAAATGGCTGCGGCTGGCGCCGGCGGTGATATTGCCGGTGTCGAGGATGTGCAGGTACAGGCGCAGGTCGATCAGGTCAAAGTGCATGGGCTGTAGGTTCCGGGTGAATGGGCCGGCCTCATCGCAGGCAAACCAGCTCCCACAGTTGGAATGCGATCAACTGTGGGAGCTGGCTTGCCTGCGACGACGTCATCAGCCTCATGCAAAACAAGAGGCTGCCTCAGTATATGGTGAATTTTCAGTCATCATCCAAACGCGCAAAATCGGCCCATGAATACTTTCCTCGCGTTCTACCAAAACCTCGGGCCGGCCCTTACATTGCTGGTGATTGGCACATTTCTGCTGGCCGGTACGGTCAAGGGTGTGATCGGCCTGGGCCTGCCCACCGTCGCCATGGGCATGCTCGGCCTGGCTATGTTGCCGGTGCAGGCTGCGGCGTTGCTGATCATCCCGTCAACCATCACCAATCTCTGGCAACTGGCGTTCGGCTGCCATCTAAAGGCCTTGGTCAAACGCCTGTGGCCGATGCTCCTGCTGGTTTTCCTCGGCACCGGGCTGGGCTCGTTGTGGCTGGGCATGGACGGCGGGCACTGGGTGGTGCGGGCGTTGGGCGGGGCGTTGCTGGTGTATGCCTTGAGTGGTTTGTTGCTGCCGACCTTCAAGATCAGCCCGACCACCGAGCGCTGGCTTGGCCCGTTGTGCGGCGTGCTGACCGGGATCATCACGTCGGCCACCGGGGTGTTCGTGATCCCGGCGGTGCCGTATCTGCAAGCGTTGGGCTTGAACCGCGATCAACTGGTGCAGGCGCTGGGGCTGTCGTTCACGGTGTCGACCCTGGCGCTGGCGGCCGGGTTGTTCTGGCGCGGCAGCCTGGGCGGCGGCGAATTGAACGCCTCGTTGCTGGCGCTGGTGCCGGCATTGCTTGGGATGTGGCTGGGTCAGGCCGTGCGCCAGCGCATCAGTGCGGTGCTATTCAAGCGGGTATTTTTCATCGGCATGGCCGCATTGGGTGGCCATCTGCTGATCAGTGGTTAAGAATCAATTGCTGATTCGTGCCTTTTGATCAAATGTATTTTGCAGTTTCGACGCTTATTCCACAGCATCGGCCCCGTTACCCTGCCTTCAGACATTTTTAATCTTTAGGCACATCCATGAAAAAAGTTCTATTGCTCAACGGCGGTAAACAATTCGCCCATTCTGATGGCCGCTACAACAGCACCCTGCATGAGGCCGCCCTGGCCGTGCTCGACCGTGGCGGCATCGACGTCAAGCAAACCCACATCGACGCAGGCTACGACGTGGCTGAAGAAGTCGCCAAATTCCTCTGGGCCGACGTGATCATCTACCAGATGCCCGGCTGGTGGATGGGCGCCCCATGGATCGTCAAGAAGTACATCGACGAAGTCTTCACCGAAGGCCATGGCAGCCTGTACGCCAGCGACGGCCGCACCCGTTCCGATGCCTCGCAGAAATACGGCAGCGGCGGCCTGATCCAGGGCAAGCAATACATGCTGTCCCTGACCTGGAACGCCCCGCAGCAAGCCTTTGACGACCCCACCGACTTTTTCGAAGCCAAGGGCGTGGACGCGGTGTACTTCCCGTTTCACAAGGCCAACGAATTCCTCGGCATGACCGGCCTGCCGACCTTCCTGTGCGTGGACGTGATGAAACGCCCGGCCATCGAAGCCGACGTGGCGCGTTATGAGCAGCACTTGGCGCAGGTGTTTAACCTGAGCCTGTAATGCGGCTAGTATCCGTGCAGCCGCTATAAAGAGGATTCACGTTGAAAGCCCGATCCGATGAGCTACAGATCTTCGTCTGCGTGATTGAATGCGGGTCGATTTCCGCCGCCGCCGAACAGGTCGGGCAGACGCCGTCGGCGGTCAGCCGCACCTTGTCGCGCCTGGAAGCCAAGCTCGACACCACCCTGATCAACCGCACTACGCGGCGCATGGACCTGACCGAAGAGGGCAAGTATTTTTTCGAGCGGGCCAAGGTGATCCTCGAGCAAATGGACGACCTGGAAGAGCGTCTGTCGTCGCGCCAGCAAACCCCGTCGGGCCGCCTGCGGATCAACGCGGCGTCGCCGTTCATGCTGCATGCGATCGTGCCGTACATCGCCGAGTTTCGTGGCCGGTACCCGGACATCCAGCTGGAGCTGAACAGCAACGACCTGATCATCGACCTGCTGGAGCAGAGCACCGACATCGCGATCCGCATCGGTGCCCTGGCGGATTCCACCCTGCACGCCCGCTCGCTGGGTTGCAGCCCGCTGCATATCCTTGCCAGCCCGGCTTACCTAAAACAGCACGGCACGCCCACCACCGTTGCCGAACTGGCCGAACACACCTTGCTTGGCTTCACCCAGACCGAAACCCTCAACCACTGGCCACTGCGCCATGTGCACGGGGATCGCTGGCAGATCCAGCCGGGCATCGCCGCTTCCAGCGGTGAAACCTTGCGCCAACTGGCGCTGGAAGGGCAGGGCATCACCTGTTTGTCGGACTTCATGACCGCCCAGGACATCAAGACCGGGCGCCTGATACCGGTACTGGCCGAATTCAACAGCGGCTATCGCCAACCGATCAACGCCGTGTACTACCGCAACTCGCAATTGGCCTTGCGCATCCAGTGCTTCCTGGACTTTATCCAGGGCAAGCTGGCCAGCTACGCCATCTGATTCGTGACCCCTGCGCAAGATTGAATTGGGCAATACGGACTTATTCCGCATGGATAGGTCCGCAATACTTAACCCATCAATTATTCACGCAGGGAGACACCTCCATGAACGTATTCATTACCGGCGCTGCCGGTTTTATCGGCGGCTCCATCGCCACTGGCCTGGTCCAGGCTGGCCATAAAGTCACAGGCCTGGTACGCAGCGCCGAACAGGCTGAAGAAATGACCGCACTGGGCATCACGCCGGTGATCGGCACGTTGGACGACAGCGCGTTGTTGAGCGAACAGGCGAAGAACGCTGACGCGGTGATCAACGCGGCCAGCAGCGACCATCGCGGCGCCGTGGAAAGCTTGCTGGCAGCCTTGCGCGGTTCCCACAAGCCGTTCCTGCACACCAGCGGTTCGAGCATCGTGGGTGATGCGTCGGGCGGTAAGTCGAGTGATGTCATTTACTTCGAAGACAGCCTGCCGGAGCCGACCGTCGACAAGGCTGCTCGCGTGGCCATCGACAATTTGATTTTGGCGGCCGCCAAAGACGGCGTGAACTCGGCGGTGATCTGCAACACATTGATCTACGGTCACAGCCTGGGCGTGAAGCGCGACAGCGTGCAATTGCCGCGTTTGCTCAAGCAGGCGCGTAAAAGCGGTGTGGTACGCCACGTGGGCACTGGCCAGAACATCTGGTCCAACGTGCACATCGAAGACGTGGTTGCGCTGTACCTGTTGGCGCTGGAAAAGAATGTGCCGGGTACTTTCTACTTTGTGGAGAGTGGCGAGGCGGCGTTTGTCGACATGACCACCGCGATTGCCGAAGCGCTGAAGCTGGGCAAGCCACAGGATTGGCCATTGGCAGATGCTGAAGCCGAGTGGGGCTATGAAATGGCCAACTACGGTTTGGGCTCCAACAGCCGTGTGCGTGGCAAGCACGCCCGCGAACTGCTGGGCTGGGCGCCGAAGCGCACTTCTGTAGTCGAGTGGATTCGCAACGAGATGGTGTGATGTTCGCTTGAAACCGAGTTGAGCCCTTCGCGGGCAAGCCCGGCTCCCACATTTTGATGTGTGAACACGATCAAATGTGGAGGCTGGCTTGCCTGCGAGGGAGGCAACAGGGTCTGCCTGTCATGACACTGCACTAGCCCCACCCCGCCCAATTCCGTACCATCCCCCGCCTTATCCCCGCAACTCCCCGGTACTTCAATGAACCTCACCCGTCTGCGCGCCGACGCCCTGGCCGGACTCACCACGTCGTTTGCCTTGCTGCCCGAATGCATCGCCTTTGCCCTGGTGGCTCACCTCAACCCGCTGATGGGCCTTTACGGCGCGTTTATCATTTGCACCCTGACCGCGCTGTTCGGCGGCCGGCCTGGCATGGTCTCCGGCGCCGCCGGTTCGATGGCCGTGGTGATCGTCGCGCTGGTGGTGCAACACGGTGTGCAGTACCTGCTGGCCACGGTGTTGCTGGGCGGCCTGATCATGGTTGCCTTCGGCCTGTTGCGCCTGGGCAAGCTGGTGCGCATGGTGCCGCACCCGGTGATGCTCGGGTTCGTCAACGGCCTGGCGATCATCATTGCCCTGGCGCAGCTGGAGCATTTCAAGAGCGGTGACACCTGGCTCAACGGCACGCCGTTGTACGTGATGACCGGGCTGGTCGCGGCAACCATGGCCATCGTCTACCTGCTGCCGCGCCTGACCCGCGCCGTGCCGCCAGCGCTGGTGGCGATCCTCGGCGTGGGTCTTGCGGTGTACCTGCTCGGCCTGCCAACCCGCACCCTGGGCGACATGGCCCATATCGCCGGCGGCTTGCCGACCTTCGCGCTGCCGCAGATTCCCTGGACCCTCGAAACCCTGCACATCATCGCGCCCTACGCGATCCTGATGGCCATGGTCGGCCTGCTGGAAACCCTGCTGACCCTCAACCTCACCGACGAAATCACCGAGACCCGTGGCTACCCGGACCGCGAAAGCGTGGCCTTGGGTGCCGCCAACATGGTCTCGGGATTGTTCGGCGGCATGGGCGGCTGCGCGATGATCGGGCAAACCGTGATCAACCTCAGCTCCGGCGGGCGCGGGCGCTTCTCCGGGGTATTTGCCGGGGTGATGATCCTGTTGTTCATTCTGTTTCTGTCACCGCTGATCGAGCGCATTCCGCTGGCGGCGTTGGTGGGCGTGATGTTTGTGGTGTCGCAGCAGACTTTTGCCTGGGCTTCGTTGCGGGTGATCAACAAGGTGCCGCTCAACGACGTGCTGGTGATCATGGCGGTGACGGTGATTACCGTGTTCACCGACCTGGCGACGGCGGTGCTGTGCGGGATTGTGATTGCGGCGCTGAACTTTGCCTGGCAGCAAGCGCGCGAGCTATACGCGGATGAGCATATGGAAGCGGACGGGAGCAAACTCTATCGGCTGCACGGCACGCTGTTCTTCGCCTCGACCACGCCGTTCCTGAACCGGTTCGACCCGGCCAACGACCCGGCCCAGGTGACGCTGGATTGCCGTCACTTGAGCTTCGTCGACTATTCGGCGATTGCTGCGTTGATGACCCTGCGCGAGCGCTACACCAAGGCCGGCAAGCACTTGCGGGTGCTGCACCTGTCCGAGCGCTGCCGCAAACTGCTCAAGCGCGCCCGGGTGCAGCACGACTGACAGTTGCTGAAGTGCGATTGCGTAGCAGCTGTCGAGCTTTGGCGAGGCTGCGTCCGCGGTGCATCTGACACACCGAAGTCTCAGGTTTTACGACTGCTGCGCAGCCGAACGCGGCCTCGTTCTACTCGACCGCTGCTACGCAAGGGTGTGTTCGGCCATCATGGCCCGACCAGGTTTTCCAGTTCCTGGGCGCGGGTCTGGGTCATGTCCAGCAGGCAACCGGAGCCGTTGACCTGATCAATGGTGCCGCCGGTTGCCGAGCCAATGAAGCCGCAATTGGCATCGCGAAACTTGAGCCACTGGCGCTGCACGTCCTGCAATTGCTGTTTGCGGTTGCCTTCCATCGCCGTCATCGCCGCTTTGTAGGCGGTGTTCAGGCGCGCGTCCTGCACTTTGGTTTCCTTGGCATTGCAATCGACCATGTCGGCGGTGGTATTGGCGCCGTCCATGCATTTTTTCAGCGCCGGGTTCTCGTCGGCCGAGGCTGTGCCGCACAAGGCCAGCAGCAGTGCGCTGGCGGCGAAAGGGACAAGCAGGTGTTTGCGATTCATTCTGGGTTTTCCTGGTCATGAGTCGGTGTGCAGTCTAAGACTCGGCCTGCGCAGTTGAGTTTCCAGCCCTGGCAATCTTCATGTAAGAACGCCCCCCGGATTTTCATTCATGTGTCCTGGGCATATCCCTGAGCGACAACGCTTATCTGCGGGCGAAAATTACTTTCATAAAAATTGAAAATCTACCTCGGTAATGATTTATGACTTTCACAACCTATTCGACGTGACCCTTTCCGAGGAGTACCGCATGGCCGCATCACCGGGGTATTGGCTGTTGATCTACGCCGCCATCGCCATCATTGCATTGATCGTATTGATCGCGCGTTACCGGCTCAACCCGTTTATCGTCATCACCCTGGTGTCCATCGGCCTGGCGCTGTTGGCCGGGATGCCGGCGGACACGATCATGGGCTCCTATGAGGCGGGCGTCGGCAAGACGCTGGGGCATATCGCCCTGGTGGTTGCGCTGGGCACCATGCTCGGCAAGATGATGGCCGAATCCGGCGGCGCCGAGCAGGTGGCGCGCACG
Source organism: Pseudomonas sp. Bout1 (assembly GCF_034314165.1). Lineage (GTDB taxonomy): Bacteria > Pseudomonadota > Gammaproteobacteria > Pseudomonadales > Pseudomonadaceae > Aquipseudomonas. The sequence continues at coordinate 817,199 of NZ_JAVIWK010000001.1, forward strand.
CTGATCAACCGCTTCGGCGAGCGCAATGCGCACTGGGCGATGGTGTGCATTGCGTTTCTGGTGGGGTTGCCACTGTTCTTCGAGGTCGGTTTTGTATTGCTGGTGCCGATCGCGTTTACCGTGGCGCGGCGAGTGGGCGTGTCGATCCTGATGGTCGGTTTGCCGATGGTGGCGGGTTTGTCGGTGGTGCATGCGTTGGTGCCGCCACATCCGGCGGCGATGATGGCGGTGCTCGCCTATAACGCTTCCGTCGGGCAAACCGTGCTGTATGCGATTCTGGTGGGTATCCCGACGGCAATCATTGCGGGGCCGCTGTACGCCAAGTTCATCGTGCCGCGCATCCACCTGCCAGCAGAAAACCCGCTGGAACGTCAGTTCATCGACCGCGAGCCGCGCACCCGTCTGCCGAGCTTCAGCCTGACCATGGGTACCATCCTGTTGCCGGTGGTGCTGATGATGATCGGCGGCTGGGCCAACCTGATTTCCACGCCGGGCACTGCGTTCAACCAGTTCCTGTTGTTTATCGGTAACTCGGTGATAGCGCTGTTGGTGGCAACCCTGGTGAGCTTCTGGACGCTGGGCCTGGCTCAGGGTTTCAACCGCGAGTCGATTCTCAAGTTCACCAACGAATGCCTCGCACCAACCGCCAGCATCACCTTGCTGGTAGGTGCGGGCGGCGGTCTTAACCGGATTTTGGTGGATGCCGGCGTTACCAATGAAATCCTCGGCCTGGCCCATGCCTTCAACCTGTCGCCGCTGGTGATGGGCTGGCTGTTCGCCGCGCTGATGCGTATCGCCACTGGCTCGGCCACTGTCGCGATGACCACCGCGTCGGGCGTGGTAGCGCCGGTCGCCATGGGCCTGGGTTATCCACACCCGGAACTGCTGGTGCTGGCGACCGGTGCAGGTTCGGTAATCTTTTCCCACGTGAACGACGGCGGCTTCTGGCTGATCAAGGAATACTTCAATATGACGGTGATCCAGACCTTCAAGACCTGGACCGTGCTGGAGACCCTGATTTCGGTGGTTGCCTTCGGTCTGACTTATGGTCTGTCCTGCATCCTGTAACCGGAGACCCCATGGACATCCTCTACCAGATCCGCGCCCGCCAGGATTCCTTCAGCGCCGGCGAAGGGCGTATCGCCAGGTTGATGCTCGATGACGTCAGCTTTGCAGCGTCCGCCAGCCTGGAAGAGTTGTCCCAACGGGCGCAAGTCAGCACTGCCACCCTGTCGCGTTTTGCCCGCAGCGTCGGGTGCCGCGACTTGCGCGACCTGCGCCTGCAACTGGCCCAGGCCAGCGGGGTTGGCAGCCGTTTCCTCGACCCCGCGGGGCTGCCCGAACAATCGGCGTTTCACCGGCAGATTCTCAGCGATATCGAGGCGACGTTGCGCCGGCATTTGTCCGGTTTCAACCAGCGTAGTTTTGTCGACGCCGTGAGCCTGCTGGGCAATGCGCGGATGATCCATGCGTTCGGCATGGGCGGGCCCTCGAGCCTGTGCAGCGACGAGTTGCAAGTGCGCCTGGTGCGCCTGGGCTACGCGATCGCCGCCTGCCACGACCCGGTGATGATGCGCGTGACCGCTGCCACCTTGGGGCCGGAGCACGCGCTGATCGTCTGCTCGCTGACCGGCATCACCCCGGAGGTATTGGGCGTGGTGGCGCTGGCGCGTAACTACGGCGCCAAAATCATCGCCATCACCCTGCCGGATTCCCCGCTGGCGCAGCTGGCCGATGTGCTGCTGCCGCTGCAACCGGCGGAAACCAGTTTTATCTACAAGCCAACGGCGGCGCGCTACGGAATGCTGTTGGCCATCGACGTGCTCGCTACCGAGCTGGCGCTGGCCATGCCGGACGACAACCAGGAACGCCTGCGACGGATCAAGCTGGCCCTGGACGATTATCGCGGCGGCCCCGACAGCCTGCCGCTTGGAGACTGAGATGAAGTACCACACGCTGATCCGCCAGGCGCTGATCATTGATGGCAGCAACACACCCGGCTATGTCGCCGATGTGGCGTTGCGCGAAGGGCGCATCGAGAAGATCGGCGACCTGTCCCAGGACAGCGCCGAGCATGAAATCGACGCCACCGGGCGCGTGCTGGCGCCGGGGTTTATCGACGTGCACACCCACGACGACACGGTGGTGATTCGTCATCCGCAAATGCTGCCCAAACTCAGCCAGGGCGTGACCACGGTGATCGTCGGCAACTGCGGCATCAGCGCATCGCCGGTCAGCCTGCGCGCCGATCCACCAGACCCGATGAACCTGTTGGGCACGCGCGAGGCGTTTGCCTACCCGCGTTTTGCCGATTACCGCGCGGCGGTGGAAAGTGCCCATCCGGCGGTCAATGTGGCCGCGCTGATCGGCCACACGGCGCTGCGCAGCAACCATATGGACGACCTGCACCGCACCGCCACGGCGGATGAAATCGCCGCGATGCGCGTGCAGTTGCAGGAGAGCCTTGCGCACGGTGCCCTGGGTTTATCCACCGGGCTTGCCTACGCCAGTGCCTTCAACGCCGAGACCGATGAAGTGCTGCAACTGAGCGAAGAACTCACGGCGTTCGGCGCGGTGTACACCACCCATTTGCGCAGCGAATTCGAGCCAGTGCTGGAGGCGATGGACGAGGCGTTTCAGATTGGCCGTCATGCCAAGGCGCCGGTGATCATTTCCCACCTCAAGTGCGCGGGCGCCGGCAACTGGGGGCGCAGTCCACAGTTGTTGGCTTCACTGGAGCTGGCGGCGAAGACCCATCCGGTGGGCTGCGATTGCTACCCGTATGCCGCGAGCTCTTCGACCCTGGACCTCAAGCAAGTCACCGACGCGTTTCGCATCACCATCACCTGGTCGACGCCGCATCCGGAAATGGGCGGGCGCGATTTGCAGGACATCGCCGCCGAATGGGCCGTGCCGCTGGTGGACGCCGCCCGGCGCCTGCAACCCGCCGGGGCGGTGTATTACGGGATGGATGAGACCGATGTGCAGCGGATCCTGGCGCATCCGCTGTCGATGATTGGCTCGGACGGGCTGCCCGAAGATCCGTTTCCCCACCCACGCTTGTGGGGGGCGTTTCCACGGGTGCTTGGGCATTTCAGCCGGGACCTTGGGTTGTTCCCGCTGCACACCGCCGTGCACAAAATGACCGGCTTGTCGGCGGCGCGTTTCGGGCTGGCCGAGCGCGGTGAAATTCGCGAAGGACATTGGGCCGACCTGGTGTTGTTTGACCCGTTGCGGGTGCGGGATGTAGCCGACTTCAAGGCGCCACAGCGTGCGGCTGAAGGGATTGACGGTGTGTGGGTCAACGGTGTGTTGAGCTACCGCGACGGAAAGGCCAACGGGCAGCGGCCCGGAAGGTTCCTGGCGCGCAGCGGGGATTTGCGCAAGGGGTTCGCGGCCTTATAGTGGCGGCTTTCAAACACGGAGCAATCGCCATGCACTTAGGAAAAGTCACCCCCATTTTGCGCAGTTTCGATGAGGCCAGGACCCTGGCGTTCTACGTCGATTTCCTGGGGTTCAAGGTCGATTGGCAGCACCGCTTTGAAGACAACTTTCCGCTGTACCTGCAGGTGTCGCTGGGGGAGTGTGTGTTGCACTTGTCCGAGCACCATGGCGATTGCACCCCGGGTGCGGCAGTGCGGATCCAGGCCCAGGGGTTGGACGCGTACCAGCAGCAGTTACTGGCCAAGCACTACCGCAACGCCAAGCCCGGTATTGAAGACACGCCGTGGGGCAGCCGCGAGATGAGCATCAGCGACCCGTCGGGGAACCGGTTGGTGTTTGTTGAGGAAGTAGCGGTTTAAACCCGTTCTAATGTGGTGAGGGAGCTTGCTCCCGTTGGGCTGCGCAGCAGCCCCAAAACCAGGCGCCGGGTTTACCTGAACGGTCTCGGTTGTCTGGATTGGGGCCGCTTCGCGACCCAACGGGAGCAAGCTCCCTCGCCACAGTTGAAGGGGCTTGCGTTGAAGGTGGGTTTACACCCGGAAATGGCTGACCATCTGTTGCAACTGCCCGCCCAGGCGCGCCAGTTCCACACTCGACTTGGCCGTCTCGTCACTGGCTGCTGCCGTCTGTTCCGACACGTCCCGCACATTCACGATGCTGCGGCTGATTTCTTCAGCCACGGCGCTCTGTTGTTCGGCAGCGGCGGCGATCTGCTGGTTCATCGACTGGATATTCGACACCGTACGGGTGATGTTTTCCAGTGATACACCGGCCTTGCGCGTCAGTTCGACGCTGCTGTCGGTGAGGCTGCGGCTGTTGTTCATCACGGCGGCGACTTGCTGGGTGCCGTTCTGCAAACCGGCCACCAGGCCTTCGATTTCTTCGGTGGATTTCTGGGTGCGCTGGGCCAGGCCGCGTACCTCGTCGGCGACTACGGCAAAACCACGACCGGCTTCACCGGCACGCGCGGCTTCGATGGCGGCGTTGAGTGCCAGCAGGTTGGTCTGCTCGGCCACGGCCTTGATCACGTCCATCACGCTGCCGATCTTGTTGCTCTCTTGCTGCAGGTGCGTCATGGCGTCGGTGGAGCGCGCCACTTCGGCGGCCAGACGCTCGATCTGGGCGATGGCTTCGGCCACCACCTTGTCACCGGCGCGGGCTTCGCCGTCAGCGGCGGAGGCGGCTTGGGAAGCTTGTTCGGCATTACGCGCGACTTCCTGCACGGTGGCGGTCATTTCGTGCATGGCGGTCGCCACTTGATCGGTCTCGATCTTCTGGCTGTTGACCCCGGCGCTGGTTTGCTCGGTGACGGCCGACAACTCTTCGGCGGCGCTGGCGATCTGGGTCACGCCGTCGCGGATGCCGCTGATCAGTTCACGCAGGGTGGTGCCCATGCGCTGGATGCCCTGCTGCAATACGCCGAGTTCGTCGCGGCGGGTTACCTGGATGTTGTGGCTCAGGTCACCGGAGGCGATGCGTTCCACCACGGCGAGGGTCTCGCGCAGTGGGCGGGTGATCTGGCGAGTGATGACCACGGCCGCCACGATGCCCACCAGCAACGCCAGCAATGTGCTGATCAATTGCAGGCTGCGGGCCTGGGCGCTTTCGGCGTCACGGCGTTGCAGCTGGAGGTCGTACAGCTTGTCGCTGATGCTGACAATGTCGGTGCCTTGGGTGGTCATTTCTGCGCGGGCGACAACGATGTTGGCGTTGGCAGCCTTGTAGTTCTGCAGGGCGCTGCGATAGGCGCCCAGCGCGGTTTCCAATGACCCCAGGGCGGCCTGTTGGCTGGCGCCGAACGCGGTGTGCAGGTCTTTCAAGCCGTCGATGGCGTTCTCGATCTGCGCCACAGCACGGGCTTCGGTGTCGGCGTTGACGTTGCCGGTGTAGCCGCGCACTTCGTAGCGCGCCAGCTGGAATTTTTGTTTGGCGGTGGTCACGGCCTCGAACTGGGCGAAACGCTCGGCGCCGTCGGGCATCTGCCGCACGCTGGTGTCCAGGGCATCGATCTGCGCGTTGGCGATGTCGGCCTTGTCGCCCATGACCTGGCGTGCGGCGTTGCCGTTGCGGTAGGCCTCGCGCATTTTGTTCAGCGACTGCTGGTAGGCGGTGATGATCGCTTTTTGCTCATTGAGCAGCTTGAGGTTTTCGCTGCTCTTGAAACTGTCCAGCAGCTTCTGTTGCTGGGCGGCAAAGCCGTCGAGGTTGGTCTGCACGTTTTGCGCCACGGTTTCGTCACCGTTGGCCAGCATGTATTGCAGGCGTACGATCCGCAGCTTGGTCAGCGAAGCGTTGAGCTGGGTGATGTCGCTCATCCAGTTGCTGCGGTCGATCAGGCCGCCCAGGCTGGTCCAGCCGGTGAGCGCAAGGATCGAAGTAAGCACCAGCACCAGGCCGAAGCCCAGGCCCAGTTTCATATTGACGCTGATGTTGCCGAACCAACTATTCATCGCATTCCTCCAGGAACAGATTTGCGGGTACATCCGGTTGCTGGAAGTAGCGACCAGCCGATGGGTAGTCAGGAGGTATCGGCAGCCCTGGCGAGAGCTGAAACGGTTTTTTCGTGTGCGCAGGGTTTACGACGTGTGAGCGACGAATGGTCAGGCCGCCCTGCGCACGCACAGCCGGGTCAGTCGACCTGGCGCATGGCTTTATGGGTTTTGATGAAGTCCATCAGCGCCTCGCGGCTTGCGAAGCGCCGCTCATCGAGGTGCCAGCGGCTGACAAAATGACCTCTGGCATCCTGCTGCAACGTGGTGTGCACCAGTACGCTGTCGCGGTTTTTGTGGATGATTTCCATCCCGCCATCCAGGGTGCGACGAAGCAGGAAGTCGCCTTTGCGCCGCAGGCGTTGTTCAAGGCTGGGTGCGGGCGCGGGCACGGCGCCAAAAGGTAGCGGGGCGCCCGCGACTTCGACGCTTTTCTTGAAGTCGTAGCGCACCAGCGGCCATTGCTGTTCGCGCGTCATGGCCAGCACTGTTGCGGGTTCGCGCACAAAGCCTGTGGCCGAACCCGAAGGCACATCGTCCAGCAGCACACTGATACCGTTGTTGAGGTCGGCAATGCCCGGTATGCCGCGATGGGTGTTCAGGTGCGTCTCACTGACCAGCGCGACCCATTTGTGAGCGCCGTATTGAAGCTGGTCCGCGCGTATGACCTGTGTCGCGAAATAGTTGAACATTGATGTCCGGGAGGCCGTCATGCCGTCAACCCGCACGCTGGCAATGCAGTCCAGGGCACGGACCCGCACCTTATGCTTGAGCGCCACCTGTACCACGCTGATGAAACTGTGGGGGCTGCCGGTGGGAACCCCATGGCTGTCGTCCAGCGCCTTGAGAAATGCCCACAATTCGTCGGGTATAAAACCCAGGCTGTTGGCAATGTCCAGGTCTGCCTGATGCAGGTCAGTGGTCAGTTGTTCCATGTAGAGTGTCTTGACCTGGCGCTGACTGTTCAGGTACTCCATGTGCCGACTGAGGAAGGCTTTGCTCGACGTGACGCCATGAGCTTCGCCCATTACCAGGCCGTTGGCGGTTTCCAGCAGTTGCTCAATAACCTTTACCTCATCCATGGACGGATCGACGCTGGGCAACGCCACCCGTGGGGGCGGTGTTTGGTCGGCAAAAAACGCCTGGGCCTGGGCCTTGAGCTTTTTGCGGGTGTGGTCGAACGTGGCTTGTGCGGCCCTGCGGCTGCTGGTGAGCTCCCGGTAGGCGGTAGAGAAGAGCGCCTCGCGCGTGTCTATCGGCAGGGTGATGTCATGGTTGAACAAAGGCATGTGCTCCTGCGGCAGATCGAAGTCGCTGAAGTGTGTGGGCGCCTCGGCTGGAACAGGGCGTACGGCTGGCAACGGTTGTGAGCGTCCTGGTAATGGGCCCGGCTGCGGCGCTGGTTGCGCCGCATGGCTCGCGGTGTGCAGCGACAACTTCAGGTCGCCCTTGGCCAAGGTATCGCCCGGGATGCCTCCCGCCACGTCGGCAAGCAATTGAGTGGGTTTGTCGAGGCCGTCTTCGACGCGCAGCGCGATGCTTTTTTGCAGATCGGCCAGGCCCAATGTGCCGCGATAAGTACTCATGCGCTTTTGATCTACCAAGGCTATCCAGCGCTTGCCCGGAGTCTTTTCCTGGTCGGCGTTGATGAGGGTATGGGCGTAGAAATTGGTCAGGGTATTTGGACGGATGGGCGCAGGACGCGAGTCGACCAGGCCCAGGGTGTTTTCCAGGTCATAGCAGGTCGAGGCGTTCAGCGACCGGATTTCAATACCGTGCTCCTGCGCGGTTTCCACCAGTTTCCAATAACCGTATAGCCCTTGCGGGTCACGGAGGGTTTCGCGGTCGATGGACTTGAGTTGTCGCTCGGCCTGCCTGGAAAAACCGCTGGAAATCCGCGAGTGGGTCTTTACGTGATGAATGTCGCGCCACAGGTGCTCAATGTAGATTGCGCTCACGTCCAGCTTGCGCAGGTGCTGCATATGCTCGATCAACACCTTTCGCGCCGCGAAGGAAAAGGCCGCCTCACCCACCACCAAATGTTGTGCATCGTCGAGCAACTGTGTGAGCAACTCGGGTAGGGCAATATCCGGGGCCAGGTTCAGCGTATCGGCGCGCATGATTTGGGGTGGGAGCCGGGCAAAAAAAGCATCGGCGTCGTCAGTGAGTGTCTTGACCAGCGCCAGGTGACGCTGGAGCGCCGGGGCGAGCTGCCTTCGCGAGATCCAGATGGAGTGGGTGTTGAGGTCTCCGTCCAGGTGGGCGACCTGCAGAAACAGCGCCGTTCGGTCTTCCGGTGGAATGATAGAGGCAACATTCCTGCGAAATTTGTCTGGTAACTCGTAAGGCGCTTCAAGCTTTTCGTACTTGGGCATGCCGCCCGTCACGCCGGAACGCTGCCACCCACCGTCCGCTGTTTTATTCACCAGTTTTCCGGTGGACTGCAATTGGCCGCTGGCGTCGTCAAAGCGAAACAGCAGGAACCGCCCGAGGCTGTCCGGGATCGGCGCGGCCCACAGGCGGTCGCCGGCATACAGCACGGGCTGCATGCCTTGGGGGGCGGGCGGTTGCGGTTGTAGTTGCTTGGCCAGCGTGATCGCCTGTTGATCCCCGGGCGTGCGAACAACATGGCGCAGCGGCGGGCGAACAAGCCTGGTGGAGGTCAGCAGCAGTGGGCGCAAATCAGTCAGCAACGCCCCACCGGCATTGAGCAATGCCCCCAGGTAATGGCCCAGCGCGTCGGCGGTTTGGTTGCGGTTATAGGCATGCAGCGCGAGCATCGAATCCTTGAACACCAGCAAGCCACCCAAGGCCAGGCTCAAGGCAGGAAACGGTGCGGTAAGGACCGCAATGGTGATTTCACCGATGACGCTGACCAGCGCCATGATCATCTGCAGGCGCCCGGTGGTGGTGTTTTTGACTTCATCGATGCGATGGCGCAGAGGCTTGTCGTAGCTGTGGTAATGCAGGTCTTTGAGTGGCCGTGCGGTGCGAGGCACTTCATCGAACACCGGTGTGGAATAAAGCCCCTTGCGCTGTGCCGGCAGCCCTGTCACCAGCGCCTGCAACCTGAGTTCGAACGCGGTGCGCTCGATGCTGGCTACCCGGCTGATGTAGTAGGTGTTCATGCCTTCGAGGTTTTTCAGGCGTTCGTTGAATTCCCTTTGTGGCCTGAAGGCGATGCCGTCCGGTGCGTTGGGGGTATAGAGCAGAGGCAGATCGTTGGCGTGACGGAACAGGTAGCAGCCATCGATCACTTGGCCGCTGATTTGCAGTGGGTAAAGGCGATAGCGATTGCGCACGCTGTCGCGGTTGTCGGCCAGGCTGTCGATGCTTTTTTCCAGCCAGGCCAGGTCGCTCCTCGCCAGGCAGCCTTTAAGGCAGCACTCCAGCGCGGCGATGTGCATATGGAGCTGGGTGACTTCCAGCGCCATGCTGCGGCGCCATCCGTAGTTGGCATCTCGGGTGTCCAGCAAGGTGTTCTCCACCTCGGCGACGTACTGGTCACCGATCCAGGTGCCCCTTACCGAGCGGCTCACCGTGTGTGCGGTGAGCTGGCTCAGGTCCACACCCGGCGGCCCCTTGAACTGCGCAGTGGTGCTGGCATCGGGGTTGATGAAACCCAGGCTGGCGTCGTAGCCATTGCGGTACAGCGTGGTGTAGCTGAGGCGCTCGCGAGGGGTAATCACGCCCACCAGGTTTGGGTCTACCGCGGGCGTCGGGTTGCCCAGCAGTTGATTGAGCGCGGTTTTTGCCGCCGTGTGCAGGTAGCTGTCAAAGTCGGGAAACTGTTGTGGGCTACCCGGGCTTGAGCCATACGCCTGTGCGGCGCCGAGTGCCTGCTCCTTGAGGTCGGCGAGTTTCTGACGGTCGGCGGCCGAGGCCTGGATGAGCCAGTTGGGCATGAGGTGCAGGTATTCATCGGCCTGGATGGCCAGGGTCGTGGTACTCATCTCCAGCAGGCAGGCCGCATAGGTCGACGGTGCGCCGAAGCCGATCATCCGGTACTCGCGGTTGGCCGGGATAAAGCCCAAGGCCGAGAGCATCGCGCTGTATTTTGGCCGGATCCGGCTGACGATTTGCTCCAGCAAGTAGTCCTTCATGCTGCGCGAGCCAGGCACGGCCGACACGTCCTGGCTCCAGCCGATGATGTGCGCCTGCAACTCCCGCTCACTGTCAAACGCCTGGAATTGCTCGGCGCGCGGGGCATGTGCAGTGCACAACAGCAAGCGCTTGAGGGTGCCTGTCGCGTCCGTCTGGCGCAGGGCCCAGAGGTCTTTGAGCGGCGCCTTGTGCAGGAACAGGCAGCACGCGGTGAGCGTTTGCGATGGGCCTTCGCTCAGGGTCTGGAGCAGTGCGTAGTCGTCTGCGCTGATGTGGTTTTGCAACGATGCACTGTAGGCCAGCGCGTGCAGGCGGCTGTCGAGCATCTGCTGCATGGCTTCCTGCACTGCCGGCAAGCTATGCGCGCGTTGTTGTTCTTCGGCGAAGTTCAGGCTGGGCTGCACTTTGGCGAGCAGCTCGGCCAGGTAGGCCGGGGTAACGTCCTTGAACTCGGGCGGCAGCGGCTGGTGGGCGTACGTCAGCGAGGTGTGTTTGAAAAACTCGGAGCCCGCCAGCTCATCGCCACGGTGCAGGCCACGTACCGCCAGTTGCACCAAATTGTTTAGCTGGGGGTATGAGTTGCCTGATTTCAGGGTGCGCTCCGTGCTGATTTGCAGTTGCTCGGGAATCAGGCTCCGGATATCCAGGTCTTCATCCAGGTGTTCAAGCAATTGCAGGCGCGCCATGGCCTCGGGCGACACCGCCGGGCCCAGCAGCGCCAGTACGTGCAGGCTGAGGTGTTCGTAGGTGCGCAGGTGTTCGGCGAGGGTTTTGCGCTGTGCCTCACTGGCGCTGCGGTACCAGTCGGGGGTGGATTGGTGAAGCATTTTTTCGAGCAACAGTTGCGCGCGCAACTCCAGGCGGGACGTCAGGTCCCAGGGGAAGCCGCGCAGTGCCCGGTGCAGTTCGAGGGTCATTTGGGCAACACTCACGGGCGCCGGGTGAGCCTCCAGGCCCAGGGCAAAATCAATGTCCTGGCGCTGTTTTTCCTGCAGGGCGCTGTAGGTGTGTTCGGTCAGCGGGACGCTGTCGATCGGGCTTAGCGCCAGGGGCCAGATACTGGCTGCCTGCAAACGCTGGTAGCGGCGCGGCAGGTGCTGCAACAGCTCCTGCCGCCAGGCCGCCTGGCCCATGCGCTCTCGCAACGTGCGGTCCAGATGCTTGAGCGAGGTGAAGCCCTCCAGGCCTCGGGATGGGGTGAACAGCAGCACATCGCCGTCTTCGGTATCCAGGTGGGCGGCCGCTGCCTGGCTGCGCGTGAGGACAAACGCCCCGGCGAACTCGATGGTTTGTTGGCGGTAGCGAAAGGTCAGGCGATGGATCCCCGGACGAAGCTCGGGGCCGCTGACGATATTCATCACCAACGAGAGGTCACCGGGGTTGAGCAGGCGGTCGGCAACCTTCAACTTGACCTCGGCCTCCAGCATCGACTGATGGCTGTCCAGAATCCAGTTTTTGCGGACGTGCCCGTTGGGGCGCCGCTTTATCTCGATGGCGGCCAGTTTGTCGTGGAGCGCGGTGCGGATGCGGGTGCGGTTCAACAGGCCCTGCGCGCCGTGGATCACCCAGTCGCGGGGCACGCTGTAATGGCCCTGTGTGCTCTGCACGGTCCAGCGGTTTTCTTCTGCCAGGGCCGCGTGCAATTCCTGCACCGCCTGCAACTCGGCAGAGGGCTGCGCGGCGGGCGCCTGGTCATTGGAGAAGACTTGCAAGCGATGACCGATTTGCAGCAGGTAGTTGTTGTGCTGTTCGGGGGTAAGCGGTGATGTGTTAGGGGGCTGGGTGGGCATGGCCGGTCCTCAGGGTTCAATGAACCCTGAGGGTGCGCAGTGTTGGGGGGACGATGGCGGTAGTTAGTTACTGGGGCTATTCGCCCCTTTGATCATTGCTCGACGAAGTAGTAAGGCTGGCGGTTGATCGCCATCTCCTTGACCACCGTCACCGGTACGTCCAGCCGGTCAGTATTGTCCACCACTGCCACGTTGCCGGGCTTGGCGGCGAGGTAGCTTTTGAGCTCTTGCGGCGTCTGCAGGATCGTCAAATAGGCCTGCATGTAAAACACCCCGGCGCCAGCGATTCGCTCATTCGCCTGGTACAGCACCACCTCTTTGCCTTGCGCCTGCATGGCCTGGATCGCACTGATCACCGGCACAAACGACTGGCGCACATCGGCCTTGGGCGCGAACCAGAAGGCGGCAACCAAGTAGCAGGCAACCACCACCGTGAAAAAGCCACCCACCAGGCCGCGGCGATGTTCATAAACATGCTCGGCCACGTGGGAGACCTGCCCACGACTTTTCAGCCAGCCCAGCAGCACGCCGCCATACTCGGCAGCCAGCACCGCAGCGGCGGGTGTCAGCGCCATCAGGTAAACCGTGCGCTTGCTGGAGGCGAACGTCAGCAGGGTGAACTGCGCCACCAGCCACACGCTGAAAAACAGCCGGTAGCGGTTGCGTACCAGGCTTTTGCGAAAGTGCCACAGGCCCAGGTACACCAGGATGTTCCAGGGCAAAAAGGCTTCGGGCAATTTGGCGATGTAGTAATAGAACGGCTCGTAGTGGCCGGCTTCGACAAACGAGCCGCTGAAGCGCCCGACGCTGTTGGTCAGCAGCACTTCGCGTACCGCTTGCAGCCCGTCGCGCTGGTACAGGAACCCCAGCCAGATCATCAGCGGCACCAGCGCCAACAGGGTGAACAGCCCGGGTTTGATCCAGTCGCCCAGCTTGAATTGCTTATCCATCAGGCTGGTGCTGGCCAAATAAACGAAGATCACGATGCCCGGCATGGCCAGGCCCAGAACCCCTTTGCTCAAGGTGGCGATCACCATCCCGAGGGTGAACAGTAACCAGGTGCCCAGGTTGGAACTGTCGCGCTCCGACTCGGGGCGGTTGGCCTGATAGAACGCCAGCAGGGCCATGGTGACCCCGAGGGTGAGCAGCGAATCTTCACCCACGCCGCGCACGTTGCTCCAGTAACTGGCCATGGTCGCCAGCATCAGCGCCGCAACAAACGCCAGGGTCTTAGGCCGGCCAAATTTGCGCAACATCCCGTACAGCAGCATCACACTGAACAGCCCGGCAAACGCCGACGCCAGGCGCACCGCCCAGGTAGTGCCGCCAAACAGGCGAATCGCCCCGGCGTCGAGCCACAGGCTCAGTGGTGGTTTCTCCAGGAACGGTTCACGAAACAAGCGCGGCACCACCCAGTCGTTATCCAGGTGCATGGCCATGGCGATCCCGGCCACACGGGCCTCGGTCGAGCCTTGCAACTCGTGATTGCCAAGGGCAAAGAAAAACAACAGCGCAGCAAGCAGGAGCAGCAGAGGAGCGGAACGCGTCATGGATTCTGGCTACCGGGGCAGGGGACCGTTCGGGGGAGCAGTCCGGGCGATCGGTGAGTATACGAGTGTGATTCTTAATAATTCGTGAATGAATGTGAGGTTTTTGTAGGGGCAGGCATTTAAGGCAGTGCCAAGCAGACCTGACAGGCTCCGATCATGGCCTATAAGCACCTACCCGGATTGGCCTGCCGACGTGGCCTGAAGTGGTTGGTTTGGAGCGGCATGCAAAACCTACCATTGCGCCGTCCCGAACCGGTTCCGGGTTCGGGCTTTCAGAAGGAACGTGCGATGAGTAATGAGCAGCAAGCCGTGACCGTTCGGGCGGTGCAACTTGAGGATTATCAGCAGTGGCTGCCGTTGTGGCTGGCCTATCAGGACTTCTATGAAGTGGCCCTGGAGGACGCGACGAGCCGTTTGACGTTCAAACGGTTTCTCGACCCGAACGAAAGTATGTTCGGCGCCGTCGCTGTTCAAAATGGCGAACTGGTGGGGTTCGTCAACGCCATCCTGCATCGTTCCACCTGGACGGCCACTGATTATTGCTACCTTGAGGACCTGTATGTGGCACCCACCGTCCGTGGCGGCGGGACCGGTAAAGCACTGATTGAATGGGTACGCCACATCGCCCAACAGCACGACTGCTCACGCTTGTATTGGCACACCCACCAAACCAACAAACGAGCGCAAGCGCTCTACAATCGGGTCGCCCAGGATTCGGGCTTCATCGAGTATCGAATGCCCCTGTAGCGCGAGCCCCGCCGATAATGCCCATGGACATATCGGCGACGCGCAACAAAGATGGCAGGTTTGTCGCATTGTATCTTCCATCCCAGGCTTGGCACATGACCCACAATTTCGAGTTGGACACCCTCAAGATCCGTCTCGCAGACCCTAAACTCGCCACGCTGGATTTGCGCGTGCGTGTGCAGCGAGTGCTGCGCCAATTGATTCTCGAAGGCGTGCTTGCGCCAGGCAGCCGCTTGCCGGCCACCCGGACGTTGTCGCGCTCCTTGGGCATCTCCCGGGACACGGTGGAAATCGCCTATGTCCAGCTGCAACTGGACGGCTATCTCAGCCGTCGTGAAGGCTCGGGCAGCTTTGTGTCCGAAAAGATCGGGCCGAGCCTACTAGGGGTGCGTCAACGTAAACCGGTGCCGATAAGCCTGTCCGGGGCACTCAGTGCCAGGGGCGCGCAGATTCTTGCCAGTGGCGGTGTCAACGATCAGCAAGTGGTAAAAGCCTTCGCCACCGGCCTGCCCGAAACACGCACATTCCCGACAGGCGTCTGGGAGCGATTGCAGCGACAGGTCCTGAAAGATTGCCGCGACAGCGTTCTATTGCACGGCGACCCCCAAGGCGCCGAGCCTTTGCGGGAAGCCATCGCGAGCTACTTGAACCTGGAACGCGGTGCCCGTGTGACGCCAGACCAGGTACTGGTGCTGTCCAGCACACGCCAGGCGCTCTACCTGTGTGCCCAGGTTCTGGTGGATGCCGGTCAGCCAATCCTCATGGAAGATCCCGGCTATTTTGGTGCGCGCAAGGCGTTTGAAATGGCCCAGCTGGAGGTCATACCGGTGCCGGTGGATGGCAACGGCCTGTGTGTGGATCAACTGTATGCCGACATCAGCGGTGCCAACACCGTGTACGTCACGCCCTCCCATCAATACCCAACCGGCGCCACACTTGCCTTGGAGCGCCGCCTTGAGCTGATTGCCTGGGCCGAACAACGCCAGGGCTGGATCATCGAGGACGACTACGACAGCCAGTTCCACTACGAAGGGCTGCCAACGGCCTGCGTGCAAGGCCTGGACCGATACCAGAGAACGATCTACCTGGGGACTTTCGCCAAGTCGCTGTATCCCGGGTTGCGTATGGGCTACATGGTGCTGCCGCCCGAACTGGTCAAGCCCATGACCTACGCGCGAAGCATTCTGGACGGCCACACACCGCAGATCGCCCAACTGACGTTGGCACGCTTTATAGACGACGGCCACTTCGGCGGCCATGTGCGCGCGATGCGCAAAATCTACGGGGCGCGCCGCGACGCGATGGCGCAGGCCGTGCAGCGGCATTTGAGTGGCGTTGTGACCGCGCGCCTGCCGCCGGGTGGCTTGCAAATGCCCTGCATCCTTGCCGAAGGCTGGTCGGAGCTTGCTACGATCAGGCAGGCTGCCAGAGTGGGTATTCAAGTGCCGGGCCTCAGCCGCCTTTACGCCCAACCGCCCGCGGTGTGTGGCTGGTTATTGGGTTTCTCGGCGCTTACGCCCACTGAAATCGAGGCGGCTACCCGGCAGTTGGCCAAGGCTATTATCTAGCCAGTGGTCTGGTCGGGTGCGGGGGATTGGACTGAAAGGGCCATCCGCAGCGGTGTTAGCCTTTGAGCCCCCAACGACCTCAGGTAAGGAACGCCCCATGAGCCGATCGGACACAGGATTGCGTGTCGCCGACTTCATCTCTCCCAGCATCAGCGCGCTGATATCGGTAATCGTCAACTACGCCGGTACCTTCGTGCTGGTGTTCCAGGCCGCGCAACTGGCGCAACTCAGCGCGGCGCAAACGGCTTCCTGGGTCTGGTCGGTCAGCATTGGCGTGGGCGTTACCGGCGCCTGGTTGAGTTACCGCTACCGCGAACCAATCGTCACCGCCTGGTCCACACCCGGTGTTGCTTTCCTGGCCACCGTCATGCCGTTCACCCCCTATGGCGAAGTGATCGGGGCCTACGTTATGTGTGCCATTGGCTTCATTGTGCTGGGCGTGTGCGGTGCCTTTGAACGGTTGGTTCGACTGATCCCCGGCGGCATCAGTGCCGGGTTGCTGGCGGGCATCCTGCTGCAGTTCGGCGTGGCGACGTTTGGGGGTGTAAGCGTCGAGCCGCTGCTGGTCATCACGCTGCTGGTGACGTATGCCGTGCTGCGACGCTTCACCTCACGGTATGCGATGCTCGGCGTCCTGCTGGTTGGCATGTTACTGCTGGTCGGCGAGGAACGTATCGACCTGCAGAGTCTGCACTTGCAACTGGCTGTACCGGTGTTTGAAATGCCGCAATTCTCCATCGCCGCACTGCTGGGGGTGGCACTGCCATTGTTCGTGATCACACTGACCGGGCAGTACATTCCCGGCATGCTGGTGCTGCGCAATGACGGCTTCAAGACCAGCGCCAATCCGATCATCACCGCCACCGGGTTTGGTTCGCTGATCATGGCCCCGTTCGGTGCTCACGCCTTCAACGTGGCCGCGATCACCGCTGCCATCTGCACCGGCAAGGATACCCACCAGGACCCATCCAAACGCTACATCGCCGGGCTGGTGTGTGGCGGGCTCTATGTGACGGTCGGGATCTTTGGCGTCACGCTTGCGACATTGTTCATGATCCTGCCGCGCCCGTTTATCACCGCGGTGGCTGGTTTGGCGTTACTGGGTGCCATTGGTACGAGCTTGTCCAATGCAATGGCTGATACCCGCACACGGGAGACTGCGTTGATCACGTTTTTGGCAACGGCGGCGAATGTCACCTTGCTGGGAGTGGGAGGGGCTTTTTGGGGGCTGGTGGCAGGGTTGATGGTGCATGTGTTGATTCATGGCGGGCGCCGGGCAGGGGTTAGCGCGGTTGGGTAGGCCAGCGGGATTGCCGGGAAAAGGGTGACGGATATTTTCGAGGAAAATAGCCGCTCACCTTTTTCTGACGTTATTGGCGCGTACCCGCTGGATGGCCATTTTCAGTGTTGAGAGGTGGTCCTTCCCGCCGCTGCTGACTCTGCCGTTGGCACAAGAATGTCCAGTGCGCGCGTCACCAGCAACTCACCCAGGACGCTCAATTGTTGAGTGGCCAAAAGCTTCTGGCGAAAGGCGCCGTCAAACTCGAAAGCCAGGTCGGTAGTGAGCGCGTTCAGCGAGGCGAGGGTTTCGCAGGCTTGTACCAGAAGGGTTTCGGGGTCGATGTTTTGAGCGATGCAGAAGATGTCTGTGCTGGATTGGTTTGAACATGGAGGATTGGGAGTAATCTTTTTCATGGTGAAGCTCCTACACTGGTAAGAGGAGCTGCCATTCCCCTGCTGTCAAACAGGATTGGGTGGCAGCTGTACGCGGGTTGACAGACCGGAAGTGTAGGAACCCGGCGCACCCGAAGATGCCCCACGCACAGCCGCCATGAACGAAGCGGAATGCGCGAAGCATGCCGACTGATCAAGGGGAGTGAAAGGTTACACTTTTCGGCCTGTCAAAGCCGGTTGCTGATGAGCAGCAACCCGTGAAGGCTAACTTTGTGGTGTGGCTTGCGCTAGTTCATGCAGGGCGCGACGTCTTGCAGGAAAAATCCGAAGGGCCATTCGGCGGTGTATTTCCAGGAAACAGAAACAACAAAACCCGCATAAGGCGGGTTTTGGTGGTGCTTCGTATTTGGTGGAGCCGGGGTAATCTGAATCCGCTCAGCAAGCTATTGATTTATAGCGTTAATATCGATCATTATTTTTGGCTGGAATACCAACTGGAATACTGCACTTCAGTTGACTACCCGTTTGCATTCGATCTGGCCAGAACGTTTTGGAACCGTGTTTGGTAGTGAGCTGCCGATTGCTGTCAGTCACGAAGGGCCGCAGCGAGCCCATTGCTGTCAATCAATATCGGCAGAGATCGGCCAAAGGCATTCATACGGCTGAAGGCTAGACATGACGTCATTTACCGATGTATTCGGCAAGGCGGCTCCTAAAATACTGAGCAGTCTCTTGATCAGTGCAATGCAGGTAGCAGCCTTTCATGCCACGAGTCATCAATGTTCGATAGGTGTTTTTGATAATCAAGTCCGTCTCACGGCGAGCCAGTTCCGGTTGCTCTTTCATCAGTTTCTTCCAACCGCGAATCGATTTGTCGTGCTTATCTCTCTCTAAAGGCACAGTCAGTACGTGACCGTTACGGACGATCAAATCTGGGCCGATGATTACGCCAATATAATCTACCTCCAGCCCCTGGCAGGTGTGGACGCAGCCGACCTGCTCGATGGAGTTTTCGGCGATGATCCATAAGCTACCATCCTGATCGAGGTTCCATTGACGGGCGTAGCTATCGCCAATAACGATGTCGGGGGCCTTGGATTCTTTTTTACTCAGCCAAGGCCAGCAGTAACCGGCCACAACTCGCGCCTTATTATCGTGATTCTTCTGTTCGATAGCCGCGTGCATTGCCTGCGGGGTATCGAATACCTTGAACTCGTACTTGCTGGTATCGAGTAACGGGTTTGCTGTAGCGCGAACGTCTAGCACATCATCCAGCCACGCCAGATAGCCATCGGAACCGCTGCAACGGAATTGGGAGGACAGCGTGTATTCCTCGACGGTTGCGCCTTTTGCTTTGGCAAATGTTCGGATAGCTTTCTTACTGCCGATATCGTTTAAGGTGACGCGCTGGTCTTCGTCGATGAAAAAAATCGCGCATTTGGCTGACTCGATCAATTCCTTGATCTGGTTTTCACCCAGATTACCGTAGAGACCGCTTTTCTCATTGAGCCTGTGGGCTTCGTCTACGACCAACGTGTCGAAGGTATTGCGCTCGGTATCGATGAACGCCCCCGAGCCAGAGAAGAAATTGGAAAAATGGCTACGTTTGACGGTGCCAACCAATTTGCTTTCGTACACTTTTCGTGGCGCGGCATTTTTCGAGACGTATTTGCTCAACAATCCTAACCCTGTGAGCTTGACCAGCAGGTTTATCGCCAGGACCGTTTTTCCGGTACCTGGGCCACCTTCGATGATCAGTACTTTTGGCGCTTCCTCAGACGCGGCACTTGCTGCGGCGAGAGCCGATTCAAACGTCGTTTTTTGATCATCGATCAATACGAACTCGGGCTTACCTTTCATCAATCCCTTCAGCGCCTCTGCCAACGCTTTGGAAGGGCGAATTTTTCCGTAGGAGAGCTCGTACAGCACTTCCTTGTTGTCGCCATGAACGATGTATTTTTTAAGAAAGCTTCGTAGCTTCGTGAGCTCATCCGGGCCTTTGAGAAACAGCGGTGCTTTGCTGGTGTAGGCATCGTAGTGTGCTGAGTTGATCACGCCATCGCTGACGTAATTGTGGAGGTAGGCACAGGGACGTATTTCGATGCTTTTGTCGTAGACGGCATCATTGAAACCTTCCAGCAGTGCCGCATATGACCAGACCTGATAGGAAGGGTGAATGGTTTCCACGAGACCTCCCCCCAATGCGGTTTTTATAATCGCATCCTTGGTGGTAGCGGTCGCTTTGCTCCACTGCTTGAGTTCGATCAATACCGCGTTCTTGACCTGATTTTCACATCGGCCAGTGAGCAAAAAATCGATTCTTTTCGACGATTGCGGAATATGCAGCTCAATGGCCAACCCGGCATCGTTGGGCAGACCGTCGTCTCGAAGCACCTTCGCCATATAGCTCAATGAGCCCTGCCATGACCTTATCTCCGAAGCACCCACCTTTTTGCCAGTGGCTTCTTTGAAATGCCTAAGGATCACTTCCTCAATGTCGTCGTTGTCGCTGTCTTTAAGAAATTGCTGTTTGGTCGCAGCGTAAACGATCACGAGTAATCCTTAGAGCCTAGGGCGTCAGAGTTGGTCGTACTTTTTGCTGGGCTTCTAGCTTTATCGCCCGGATATTCTGCCCATTAAGCACAATCTTGCTTTTGACAGCATTGTTGATGTCGATCCCGTGAGGCCAATAGCGGTCATTCTATGTGTCCTCGAAAATAGGGGCGATTCATTCAACGATGAACTGATTCATCCCTGAGGGTACTGATTTAGGAAGGGCCTCATCACTCGACAAAATAGGATCTGATTGAAGCGCCTCTAGAAACGCGATCACAGCCCGTACGTCGCTTGGCGCCATTGGGTAGATCTCGGCAAGGATGGGGGATCGGTAGCTCAGCAGCCGACCCGCGATCTCCGCTTCGCGTGGTCGGCCTTTCTGCGCGGCGAACATTAGTGGAATTGGGTTGAAGTGGTGATTAATGGCTTCTTCTAGGGTTGTGAATAAACCGTTGTGCCCCCATGGACCAGTGCGTGTAACATTACGTAGTGGTGGAGTGCGGAATTGAAAGCGATCTATGGCCAACCCCGTCGCTTTTGCCCTCCCATAATCCAGATAGCCGCCGTGTTTGCCAACGTCGAGCTGCGGTACGGCAATTCCGTGATATTTAAAGTCCGAGAATTCATTACCTGAATGACAAACGACACAGCGCCCTTTTCCGAAGAAGATCATCGCTCCTTCTTTTTGCTGCTGGGACAAAGCTGACAGATCTCCTTTTACATAGTTATCCCAAGCTGCTGGTTTAAGCTGAAACGCTAAGGAAATGTAAGCTGCCAAGGCATTGCCAATATGAGTGATATCGAACTCACTTGTGACAGGATAAGCTGCCTGGAAAAGCTTCCTATATTCGGACTGCATGGGAGTCGAGGCGGAGGGAGTACCTAGTAAACGTTTGACCAAATTACTATAGACATTCAATGTCCGTTCTTTAAAGTTGTCAGGGTCAACTGTCTTATCGACCAGGTCCGCATGGTAGGTGGCTTGCTTCTCACCTCCGCGGCGTACAGATCGGCCCAACATTTCATCAGGTTCCACTTGGGGAAAGCTTGCCGCGACGGCAAGTAGATTTTCGAATCCTTTTGGCAGTTTATTTCCTAGCGGGGACTCAAAACTCCCATTTTCGCCAATCTGTACTCTTCCGTCCCAAAACAAAGCGGTGAAAGAACTTTCTCCACGATTGAAAAACGGGAGCACGTTTCTGGGGATGACAAATGCGTCTGGAGATTCAAGCCTTTGTTCTCCAACTCCGCTTGAGCCAATGCCCACGGCCATAGGTAAGCCGTCAACACTGCCTTTGCTACGGACGTGGCAAGTTGCGCAAGTCGTATTGTTCGGGCCACCCATGATAGGGTCGAAAAATAGCATTTGCCCTAACTTTTCCTTTGCACCCATGTATGTAGGCGTTATCGTCACGGGCTCAATCCGGTAGGCAGTGAGCACTTTTCTTAGAATTAGATCTTTATGGTCTGGTTCCGATGCCTGCAGATGACTAATCCAGGACAGGAAAATGAAGAATAAAAGTTTCCATTTCATCATATCAAAATCTATCCATGCGATGAGCATCGACCATTTGCTGTACCGTGATTTGTTCAACTTCAAGTACCTCAAGGCCTAACATTGAAAGTTGGTCCTCTGAGACCCCCTGAGTTAGTAGCCTTTTACGAAGTATGTCGTAGTCGTGACAGACCATCATGCCAACGTCTGCGCTTAATCTGAGGCGCTCGGTTTGTGGATCATTTCCGATCAAGCCGCGCAACGCAGCTTCCTCATGCATTGCCAAGTCGCAATTTAAAGCGAGTAGCTTGTACTCATCCCCGTGGCGATATTCAGCAATTAATGGTCGAGCATAATCATGGAATACAATGAAGCCCAGTCCAATCACGGATATCACGGGAGCCCAAAGCCGAATGCGCCGATACACCTTGCGCTTCATTTGGGAACAATCACGCCTAGGGCGTTAAGTGTTTGCGTACTCATCATGCCATCTGCGGGCAAGCTGTTACGAGACTGGAATAATTTCAGTGCCAAACGAGTTTGCTCGCCCATCACACCGTCAATGGTGCCGGGCTCATAACCTTTGATAATCAAACCCATCTGTACGCGCCGAATTAACTCCATAAGTTTTTTTTCCTTAGGATCAAAGTCTGAGCCTATGGGACTGACTGTCGAAGGTCTTCCGGCGTCTACGGCACTGCGGCTTCCGGTGGAACTACCAAGACTGTTTGAACCGCTCGTTCCAAAGTTGTTCGAGTAAGGTGTCTTTGGTGCTGAGTAGGCAGGGCTAGGGGTTGAATAGGCCTCCCTTGGGGCCGTGTAACTCCGGCTAGGAGCAGAGTATGAACCGCTTCCAGAACTGTGATATGAATGCGACGAATGCGATGAGTGGGATCGGTGGGCTGCGTATAGGTTATCGCCAGGCATATTAAGCGGACGTAAGCTGACCGGGTCGAGTCTGCTGGAGAAAGGGTTTTTCAACCCTTGCTCCAGGGCTTGCACATCGGTGTTGACCAAAGAGGTTCCTGCAACGAATGCGGACAGCGACGTGATGAATTTAGACATTGATAATCCCTTCAATTTTTTGGATTTTCATTGCGTGCTTGCCTTGCCGATGCCACGAGAAAAGGCCTGCACACTCTGCTTTCACTGTGCAAGTAGCGCAGTCTTCAGCAAAGGTACGTTTCCAGTCGGAGATACTTTTGTGTGCGTACGGCCACAGAGTTTGTGGCAGAGCGCAAAGTGGGGCATTCATCAAAATTGCAGGTACCTTCGCTCGCTTCAGTGTCCTGAAGCCGTGACTGAGTTCTGCGCTCCAGTCTCGAAGGTCAACGTCGGTTAGTTCAGGGTTTGCCAAAGCAAAGCCAATTGGTTCGCATGCCATTAATGCGACCTCGCGGACAAAAGGCAGATTACGACCAATGAATTCGCAAAGCCCTGCAAGGTTCTCCAATACAGGGCGAATCAGCACGATTCTTAACTGAATGGCTTGCCCAAATCGATGAAGATTCAATAGACCGGCCAATGTCTCCTCAAATGCCCCCGGACTTTGAACGACAAAGTCATGCAGAAAATCAGCATGCCCATAGAGAGGCACCATCCATGTCATGCGCTCACTCAACCCGTTTAACAAATGCTCAGCATCACTAGGATCAGCCAACAGCCTGCCGTTGCTCAACACGTCGTACCGAGTGTTGGGATGGTGATGAGCAAAGGTATCAAGCACCCGACGCAGGTGCTCACCTAGTAACAAAGGCTCTCCTCCGGAAAACCCCAATGTATGCGGAGAGCTCGCCATATGATTGGCGACTTGTACCGCCTCGTTCGCCAACCAGCTGTCGTCATGTTTTGTCGGGGGCTGCGAGCACATCAGGCAATAGCTATTGCAACGGTTGGTGAGGAAAACCGTGTGGTGCTGATCTGTATATCGAAATAGGACATGTGCGTGGTTCATGTGGTCGGCGACGGCTACTACGTCGCCATCTATCAGAGTGCCGCCGGTCTCAAGCACAGTCTCTGCCTGCCATTGACCTGCAGCATCACGATTAGGTATTAGCAAAATCAGGTTGGCTAGCCCCGCACTGCGCAGTTGCGCAATTTTGGTGACCGCCCGCGCATCTGCGGCCCGCACCAGAAACCTCAACTCGGGTCGCCACTGTGCACTCAAATTCTCGAGCGATACTACTCTGGCTACCGTTCGATATTCAACGCCCTGCGTTTGTACACGGACCTTACGCATCAGAACATCCAGCGGGGTGTGCCCAGCGATAGGCAATATCGAGAAAGTCATCGTCGGCTGATCGTAACTTATGAAAAAAGTATTCGAAGAGCCATTTATGTCGCTTGCAGTGTTCAGTCAGTAACGCAATAGTCCCCATTTCGCCAAACTCAGCTTGCGCCCCCACTGGGTCAGGACCGCAATAGCTGTTGAATGCGCAAGTTTCGCAGCCAGCTGCTTGAGTAGAAATACTTGTTTCTATCAGCTGTTTTATTACAGGTGAAGTCATTAGCTCTGCAAGGGAATCACCAATAGTACCTAAACGTAGAGAACAATCTCCCGTTTCGGCGAGCATCCGTGCCTCGTCGCTTGGATAGACATAGCCATCGTAGTTGTAGACTAGTACCGCGAGGCCAGACCCTGTCGGGCTTTGTAAATCGACATAACCGGCATCAAAGGGTGATAAAAGCTTGTTAAGAATTAATGCGGCAGTACCTTCACGCAATTCAGTACCTCTGGCGTTCCATTCCAAGACCCGCTGCAAAGCTTTTTGATAAAAATTTGTGAATTCTGGAAGTGTGTATCCCAAATGCTTAATGTTGCGTTTGGCAAATCCATATAGGCTTAACGGGCGTATGAAAATTTCGCTGAATCCGTTTTTGACGTACTCGTCCACAATGGCCTCAGGATGCGCTAGGGAGGCTTTAGTTGTGGTCATTAATGCTGCAACCGCATGTGGTCCCATAATCCGTCGTGCCAGTTCAATTCCTGCCAACGTCCGCGCATGGGAGTCACGCGTTGGTAATGGGCGGTTTTTATTGTGCAATGCAGCGGGGCCATCAAGGCTCGTGGAGAGGTAGACCTGGTTGTCTCTAAGGTACTCACACATTTCGGAGGTCAACTGATGGAGGGTTGATGTGACCACAAATCGTATACGGCGTTTATATCCAAGATTCATTGTTTGAATAAGGTCTATTGCCCGCTGAATAAGATCGAACCGGAGCAGCGGGTCACCACCTTGAAACTCAATTGTCAGAGCATTAGCTTGGCTCTGAAAAATAGTCGCGCAAGCTGCATCAATCTGAATTGGCGTCATTGAGTGACCCACATCTTCAAGGCGTCTGCTGACTTGGCAGTATTGACAAGAATGTTCGCATTGAAGAGTAGGCACAATGATATGCAAGGACTGACCCGCCAATACAGTTTCTTTGCGGGCGGCTATTCGCGATCGTAATAGCTCGACACTTCCGAAAGAACTTGCCCCTTTCAAAAAATATTTAGACTGTAGCTCCGCACGTTTTTTAAATTCTAATTTTTCAGGGCTCTCGATCAGCTCCACCAACTCTTGTTGCCTCAAAAAGGTATAATCACCTGCAGCGCTGACAGCTACAACGGAATTTTCGTCCATACGATGAAAACTGAATGGCAGCAGGTGGCCCACAGCGAAATTAGCGCTCATTCAGAGGTAGCCATAAAAATATCCAACCGCACCGGTGTATTTGGCGGGATCTTCTTCCGCATAACTTCGTCATGCAAAAGCCGCGTCGAAAGCTCGTTGAATGTAGAAATGCTTGATGCCTCTGAGCAGAGCGCCTGAAAGCCAGTATCCAAATGCCGTAATTTCCACCCTCTATGAATCAATTCGGTTTGGAGCGCAAGCGATAAAGGTTGGTTGATATCAACCCAAAACTTGGCTGGAAATGACTCAGGATAGATGAGATCGATATTGGTCACGAGCGACATTCCGTTGAATTGCTTTTATACGTTGGCTCCATGCCGAAGCTTTTTGCATGCTAACGTGATCGGCCCATAGGCAGGTGCCAGTGTTCAGTTTTCACTCTGAACTACAATCCTGCCCAAAGATAGCAATATGATGTCGCAACGTCCAAAAATGTGTCTTCGTTGACATGATTACCCAAAGCTACGGCGGCTGGTCTGTCGAAAATCAGGTGAGCTAGCCCCCAAATTTTGCAGGTACATGTGACTGACCGCCTTTAACCGTTCTTGCCATTTCAGCAAGGTTCTTCAATCAGGTTCATCACCAAGAGGGGGGTACGGAGATTGATGGAGGCCGACAAGTGAGCCTAGATGGGTGCCTACCTAAGTCTACTCGAGCGATCGTTCAGCATTTCTCGGTCATTCCCTAATCGCCTCCAGATCAACAGGGCCGTGAGTCGATAGTAATAATGTGTGGCGTCGGAATGGTCTTTCAGGTGCTGAGTGAGAAACCAGCGCACATGCTTGAGCTGCCAGGTCCAGGGATTATCGCGTTGCCATCGCTGTTGAATGGCCGCTTGCATGATTCGGGCTTGGCGTAGGTGTCGTTGCTGCGTGACCTTCGAACCGGTCAGGACGCCGCTGAGGAACAGTGCCATGTCGAACGGCCTGCTCACGCTCGACCTCCAATGTAGGCCGAAACCACATCGATCCGGTTATGCCCGAGCTCATGACTGATTTGTTGGCGCGCCTGTTGATCAAGGTCGCAGTCAATGCGATAGCAGTGACCACCATTGACCGGTGCGGCGTGGCCAGTGAGCTGCTCGTAACGTTCGCAGGCGTAGGCCGCTCGCAGTTCATGGAAACCCTTCAGCCCGTGTTCATGCAGCGTGTCGCGGGCGGGGAGTACGGTCTGTTGCAGGAACGCGGCGTAGCTTTCGTCGCGGGCCAGTAAGTTGCGGCTACGGGGCGGCGATGCCTGACAAGCCAACTGTAGCGCCGCCTTCACCGCTTCATTGGCCACGACCCAGCGCGGCGCGGAAGCGCCTGAGCGGCCACCTTTGGTGCCGTCCTGGATGTTGATGCGGCCGAAGTCTTCGGCTTCGCGGTGCAAGCGTGGCAGATCAGCCAGGATTGCTTCGCGCAGGCGCATACCGGTTGTTCGGGCCAACAGGACAATCGCGGCCACCCGCTCATGGTGCTGTTCGCCAAGTGCCTCGAGTACTCGCCGCACCTGTTGGTGGTCTTGGCCATCCGGTGCGCGGGTGCGTACGCTCGAGCGCTGCTGTTCTAACGCCTGGCTCGGACTGGCGATCCTGACGTCCTGATCACCGCGCAGCGCAGCGAGGGTGCGGTTGACGCTGCTCAGGCGGTTCTGCGCGGTGGCGATGCAGAGTTCACCTTGCTGGATCTGCTGGCGCAAATACGCGGCGTAGTCATGTAGCGTCTGTCGATCGATCTGACGTGCATCGTTGTAACCGGGACCGTCTTCTGACCGACACCAACGCACGAATGCTTGCCAGCGATCGCTATGCGCTTTGACGGTGGCGAAGTGGCCGCCGGCAAACAGATCCTTGAGCGCTTGTGGGCCGGCGTAGCTCAGCTGGCGGCCATAGCCAAAGTTGCGCCCCTCACGCCGACCGACCAGAGCCATCATCTTCACCGTTTTCGTTTGTTTGCAGAAAGAGCAGCAGGGCTTTCCAGTGGGGGCTGAGCCTGTCCACCTGCTGCCAATGCGTCGGGCGGACCAGGAGGGCGTTCTCCTGGTGTTGCAGCATTGCCCCTTCCTCACGCAACTGCTCGATCAGTCGGGCGGGGTGGGTAGGCTCCAGGGGTGGTGTGGCGACAGCGGCGACAGTGGCGACAACCCGCGTCGTTGCTGGCCTGGCGCGTGGCGACAGGGTGGCGACAGAAGCGGCGACACGCCGCAATTCTGGCTGTGGTTGATGTTGCGCTTGGTAGCGGCGCACCGCGTCATTGAGGCGAAACATGGCGGACCTCGAACGTTTTTCCATCGCGGCTGTTCAGCCAGCGATGCGTGATCAGCTCGACGAATAAAGAGGCGGTATGGTCAGCGCTCTTGCGGGCAAAACGAGGACCGTTGCGATTGACGTCGCGGATGGTGAAGTGGGTCCAGCCTTTCTGCGCCAGCCAGCGCAGCAGCCGATCCGCTTCCTCGCGTCGGCTATGGATCGGCTCTTGTTCGGTCAGGCGTTGAATCTCGGCCAGGTAGTAATCCATCAGAGTGGAGGCGCGCTGGATGTGTGCTTCGTCCAACGCACTGGTCTCTTCAACCATGGCCAGCACGCCCGCGATGCGCAGCACATTCGCCGCGGCCTTGCCCGCGACAGACTGGACGCCGGCCAGCTCACCGAACTCACCAGACTGGCACTCGATGGTGTCGTGAATATCAATCCAGGCCCGGCGGGCACGGGCAGTCAGCTCCAGGGTGGCGGGATTGAGTGATCCATCCTGGTGAAGTGACCAGGGCTGTTGCAGCAGGGCGGTCATCCGCTGTTGGTAGCGCTGGACCTTGGCATCTCGGGTTAGGTCGATTGCCTTGTAGAGTCGCTGGCCGGCCAGGCGCTCGGGCCAACTGATCAGGCAACGGCCCAGGATGCCTTGGCCATTGATCACCGAGTCTTTGAAAATCTGGTTGGCCAGGTAGGGCTGCAGCATCAGATGCAGGCTGAGGCGGCGATCATAGGCCCGCAGGCTTTCTCCGGCCATGGAGCGGGCCCGGTCGATCGGGCTGCCATCCCACAGCATCGACAAGGTGGTGATTGTCTTGAGCAGATTCTCTTTGCTCATGGTGCTGCTACCCAAGAATTGGCCACCTTCATCATTGAACAAACCCATGCTGGGCAAGCCATGGCACAGGCTTTTGACCAGGGCCTCAATGGTGGGCTCGGCAATGATCAGTCTCGGTGGTACCGGCTCGGATAGTTCGCTGCCTTCCGCCTCTGCGTGGTTCTTTGCGGTTTTGGGTTTGGCGATGATGCTGGTAGCGGCGCGATAGGCTTTGAGCTTTTCCGCATACAGGGTCCACTGCTGTCGCTCCCACTCGCGCGCGGCCTTCAGGGCCAGGTGATCCACCGCGCTTTTGCGATCCCCCGAGGACGCCACCGTGAGTAGGTAGAGAGACAATGGATAGGTTCGGCCGTCGAGGTGGACATTGGCATGACCCTGGCTCACCAAGGCAGCGCTGGCCAGCACCGATTGCGCCGCCATGGCGCAGGGTACGCCGATCACCTCGGCCAGTCGTTCGACCGCAGGGCCCAACAGATCCCCGAGTGCTTCGACCGGGTAGGGCAGTGGCGCCTGCTGGTATTCCAGCAATGGTTGTGGTGGCTCGAACGCTTCGCACAGTTGCATCGCACTTCTCCTGAGATTATCGACTTCGTCCTCACTCATCCCGCCACGGTTGTTGAGTGTTATCAGGGATCAAGGCCCCTGCGACCTGTGAGGCTTGTCCACTCACGCGGGACTGACGGCTCCTTACGGCCGGGAGCTTGGGCATCTCATGATCTGGCCTCCTGAACACCTCCGAAGAAGTGGGCGGGTGGAGGCTGTACTGGCTGACGAGACCGGTGCCGCGAGATCCTGAGTCAGGTGAAGGCAGTGATGCGATGACTGAGGCATGCCTGACTGTCAGTCAGGTGCAGTCCATTTCATGGGCTGCGACACCATCATCGGCATCGCTGTGGTGAGTGAACATTCGGTGTTTGTCACGCCGATTGTCACGAGGGGGAAAGCCGCAAAGGCCCGTGCGAGCAGGGCTGCAGCGGTATGATATGCGCCCGTCTCTTTAGGGGGCAAAGAGACGGGCAACAGGTCGGCGCAAGAAATGGCCAAGCGGATAAGTTGCTGCAGAGCAGCCAGGAGAAGGCCTGAGTTGCCGCAGTGGGCAAAGTTGAGAAGTAGGCATCCATCACATCGCTGTGACCGTGCGAGCCGCCGGACGCTAATCGCACTTGGGGTGAACCACACGATGTGGCGTAGCCTTAAAGGTTCTGACTACCTGGGTGCTGTCGAGGACAGCGCTTGTACGGTTCTGGTTTAGCGTTCGTTCCGCTCGCGGTCAACCGTATTTTGGGGGCGGCTGTTGCGCCAATCGGTAGCGCAGGAAGACCTTGGAGGCCGGTGGCTTTCCATGGTCGGGTAGTCGTTCGTCGGTTTTTAATGTGAGCCTGCGTAATTGCATGGACTTGACCAGCACACGCCGTAGTGACGACCGGCAGAGAGCGGCCGATTCTGTTGAAAAAGTCGGTTTGCCCAAAATGCTCGAATACTGATGGGTAAAAACACCTCTTTTGCGTGCTGCTACGTGAAATCCGAGTCGTGAACCTTCTGCCCAAAGCACAGATTTCAATCTCAGGCGCGAACTTTTCTGCTGTGGAAACCGAAGCCGACTTTTTCAACAGAATCGGCCAAAAACAGTTATTCAGATCTATGTGTCTTGCACAGGCAAAATTGGCTTTGTGCTTTACGCGAGTAGAACCTGGCCCCTGGAGGGCCGTACAGAACGGCCGCATTGGTGCTGGAAAAGGCGCTGATCGACACACAGAGCAAGGTGATCAACAGCCGCAGATACGAAACTACGGCAAGCAATCAGGGGGCGTCTACCGACGCCTGAGTTTTGATCTCCATGCTCACCTCCCGATCAGTTTGCTAGCCGACGAGGTTGTCGCTTATGTACGCTTTCGAAAGCGCCGCCGACGTGCAGCCAAGGAGGATGAAGCACCACTAGCCATAGATCGGGATGTAGCTGCCTTACTGCGGGATGGACCGCTGTACGATGGTCTCCTTGGGCTGGGAGGCGGCATTCGCGCTCAAGCCTTGAACAAGGAAGACGCCCCCGAGAATCATGGCCGCGCCTATCAGCTTCAAGAATGTGATGGGTTTCGAGGTAAGCCCCATCAAGCCGAAATGGTCGATCAAAAGTCCAATGAAGATCTGTCCGACGACGACCAGAATGATAAAGCCGCTGGCGCCCAGCTTTGGCGTTACAACGACCGCGCTGCCGACATAGATCGCCCCCAGGATACCCCCGATCCATACCCACCAGGCGCCTCGCAAGGCGCGGCCGATATCCGGAGCCTGCACCTTGAGGATGAGCAGCGCAGCGATCACCACGATTGCGCTGATGACAAGGGAAATGAGGGCTGCCCAGAGTGGATGCCCCAAGGCTCGTCCAACTGCCGCGTTGGTGGTTGCTTGAAACGGCAGGACAGCACCGGCGACGAACGCCATGACCATGGGTAGAACGGTGAGAAAGAGCGATTTGCTCAACATTATCTGTGTCTCTTCAGGTTCAGGTTTTGAATGGCTGGTTGCAGGAACAAATTGAGTGTGAGCGTTGTAGGCTCCAGGGATGCCGCTCCTTCAGGATTGCTTATGAAGGCCCCGCCAACCGAATGACGAACCGCGCCAAAAACGCCCCCGTAATGATTACTGCGAATAACCGCAAGGTCTGCATCGCCAGCACCAACCCGACATCGGAATGTGTCTCCATTGCCATAATCGCCATGGTATCCAGCCCGCCTGGGCTGGTGGCTAGGTAAACTGAGAGAAAGTCTTTGTCGAGCAGCGCCGCCAGCAACCAGGCCGACAATGCACAGAGCGTGATCATCAGTACTGCCCCCAGTATCATCGTCGGCAAACGTCGCCAGACGTAGTCGATGGTGGGGCGGTCAAAGCGCAGGCCAACGTAGCAACCGATCGCGCCATAAGCAGTTGCGAGCAGCCAGTTTGGCAGGGTGATGTGCAACAAGCCGCTCACTTGCAAGGCGCCACCCAACAGTAACGGCACCAGCAGTGTACCGGCCGGTAGCCGATTACCCAGTGCAATCCCGGCCACAAGGGTGGCGAATGTGAGCCCCAGGTTCAGCAGGTTGAAGCTTTGCAATGCGGCGCTCGCGACATGCACTTCGCTCCCCCCGGTAGATGCCCCCAGCCAGCGGCTAACCAGTGCACCGATCATCACCACGCACACCACCCGCACATATTGCATGGTTGCGACCACCCGTGAATCGGCGCCGAATTCATCGGACATCGAAACCATCGCCGAGGCGGCCCCCGGTGCCGAGCCCCACGCGGCGGTGCTGGCAGGGATACCGCCGACCCTCGTCAGCACAAGCCCGACCAGCGCACTGAAGCTGACCGTCAGCAGGGTTGCAAACAGTATCAACGGCCAGGACTGGACCAGCGAGACCAGCACCGCCAGGGTCATCGAATGAGCTGCAAGCATTCCTACGCAGCCCTGGCCCAGCGCGAAGGCATAGCGATGCAAGCGAATGCTCGCACCGCAAACACCGAACACAATGGCCACCAGCATTGGCCCCAGAAACTGCCCGGCGGGCACCTCCAGAAACTTCAACCACTGACCGCTGGCACCGGCCAGCAGTGATAGCGCTATCCATTGGACCGGAGCGGAGCAAGGATGTAGAAGCCGTGGTGAAGTGGACAAGTCTTTCGCTCCAATGCTGGTCGCCCCGATTGCACTGGCATACAGCCAACGCGAGACAATTATTGATAGCTTATTCGATCAAGTATATTTTCTAATATTGATGAATTAATAACTTTGGTTGATGGATGTGGACCTGCGCGACCTCGCCTATTTTGAAACCATCGCCGAGTTGGGCCACCTGGGCCAGGCGGCGCAAAAGCTCAACCGCAGCCAACCGGCGCTGACCAAAAGCATTCAGCGGCTTGAGGAGTCGCTCGGTACGCGACTGTTCGAGCGTGACGGCCGACGCATCAAACTCACCCCGGTTGGGGAGCTACTGAAGGTGCGCGGCAAGCAGCTGCAACAGAACATCGCTGACACCCGACGTGAGGTGCGCGATTTTGCCAGCGGTGTGATGGGTAACATTCGCTTGGGCTGCAGCGCTTCCATGGCGGACCACCTGCTGCCACACCTGACCGCGACATTGCTTTCCCATGCGCCGGAAATCACCCTGAACCTGGTGATCGGTCAGGACGACTTCCTGCATGAGTCCCTTTGTTCCGGGCGGTTGGACATGGTGATCTGCTCGAAGTATGAAACGGGTCCGTTACTGGAGTCTCATGCTTTGTTCGACGCTGAAGCGGTGGTGGTCGCCAGCCATAATCATCCGCTGTTCAATGCCCGATTTCAGTTGCGTGACTTGTGTCAGTACCGCTGGGCGCTGCCGGCGACCACCGTTTCAGCCCGTCGCTGGATCGATAATGCGTTCCAGGAGCGGGACCTGCCCTTGCCCCGGGTGCAGATCGAGACCACCTCGATTTCTCTGTTGCCACGCCTGATCGGTGAAACTAACCTGCTGTGCTTTCTGCCCCGGGAAACACTTGAAGACGTCGAGGGCAGGACGAACCTTCGCGAGGTCATGCTCAAGGAAACCACGATGATACGCACCATCGTCGTGTTCACACGCAGGAACGCCTACCTGTCGCCGGCGGCGCAGATGCTGCTGGGTATTCTCAAAGTTGAAGGCGCACAGTTTTTCGATGGGAGGCAGGTTGTGTAGAGGCGGCCCCGGTTGCTGCACTCGGCATGGGGTGAGGTACAGCCCGCCTGACGTTGTTCACTGGTGTACGAAAAGCGTAACGCCAGGAGGCGAGGCAATCTGAATATGCGCCAGGGCTGAGCCTGAAAAAACAATTCAATTCCGACGGATTGGAACACCGAGGCCGTTTCAACGGTTTGCGACACCGCACTAATCCGGACAAACAGTCTCGCCGCGCTCATTGATCATGCGTCCAACCTCCCGCGTTGACGGTACCCGATGTGAGGGATTGATGGAGTTCGCTTCTGCGTTTGCAAGATTCTCTATCACTGTCAATAGAACGTGCCGTGCTGTTTCGACGTCTTGCTCCTCGAGCCCGGCCACACTCACCTCGTTGACTTCCAGCGCCAGAGGAATCAACACATCCTTCAGGCGCCGCCCTTCATCGGTGAGGAAGACGTGAACATTTTTCTTGTTATCCGGCATCTGCTGGCGGACGACGTAGCCCAGTTTTTCCATCGCCTTCACCGCAGCGAAAGTCGTAGGCTCCATCAGTCCAGCCTGAGTGCTGAGTTGTTTCTGGGTCAATCCGTCTGTCTCCCAGAGGATCCGCAAGAACGCCCAATGACCAAAGGATACGTCGTGTTCGGTCAACCGCATCTGCAGTGC
Organism: Pseudomonas sp. Bout1; assembly: GCF_034314165.1. Lineage (GTDB taxonomy): Bacteria > Pseudomonadota > Gammaproteobacteria > Pseudomonadales > Pseudomonadaceae > Aquipseudomonas. The sequence goes on from NZ_JAVIWK010000001.1 coordinate 850,706, forward strand.
TCTGACCAGAGCGCGAGTTGCATCCTTGACCAGGTGGGCCAGACGGTCATCAGGTACAACATCGTGCCAATGCCTGAGTATTTCCTGGGTTTCAGGTTGTTTGTGGCCTAAAGGCTTTCGTGCAGTCATATCAAGGTCCGATCTCATCACCTGCGTAAGCGATACTAAGCATAACGCGTTGCCTCAACACATGCGCCAGATCAAAAAATACTTAGAGATCGTTCTTTTTTGATTGCGAGGGAAGAAAATTCGCCATATTCTCTTAGAGACCTAATAAAAAAGCACACCAAGCCCCCATCGCTTTGGTTGTGCTACACAAAGTCCGAGGCGTGCACAATGACAACAACAGCAGTTACAGATGCCGTGCCCCATCTTCTCCAGCGCAGCCATGAGCGCATCGAGAAGGTCTATAGAAAAGTCACGCTACGTTTGATGACCTTCATCTTCGTGGCCTGGGTTCTCAATTATCTGGATCGCGTGAACATCAGCTTCGCGCAGGTTTACCTGAAGCACGATTTGGGCATGAGCGATGCGGCCTACGGACTCGGCGTAAGCTTGTTTTTCATCGGCTACATCGCATTGGAAATACCCAGCACGCTTTACCTGCAAAAGATTGGTGCCCGGTTGACGATCACCCGGATCATGGTGCTGTGGGGCTTGATCTCAGCGTCCATGGCGTTCATGACAACGCCCACTCAGTTCTACATTGCCCGCGCCCTGTTGGGCGCTGCCGAAGCTGGCTTCTGGCCTGGAATCATTCTTTATCTGACTTATTGGTATCCAGGTGCCAGGCGTGCTCGCATCACCTCGCGCTTCTTGCTGGCCATCGCCGCGGCGGGAATCATCGGCGGCCCCCTGTCCGGTTGGATACTCACGCATTTCGTCGACGTTATGGGAATGAAAAACTGGCAGTGGATGTTCATCCTGGAAGGTCTTCCTGCTGCTGTAATGGGTGTGATGGCCTACTTCTATCTGGTCGACAAACCCGAGCAGGCAAAGTGGCTCGACGACGAGGAAAAATCCATTATTCTCGACGCGCTGGCCGCTGACCGCGCAGGCAAGAAACCCGTTACCGATAAGCGTCATGCTGTGCTGGCTGCTCTGAAGGATCCGCGCGTATACGTCCTTGCTGCCGGTTGGGCCACCGTGCCGCTATGTGGCACGATCCTCAATTACTGGACGCCTACCATCATCCGGAACACCGGTATCCAGGATGTGCTGCAAGTCGGATTGCTTTCCACCGTGCCATACATCGTGGGGGCGATCGCCATGATTCTCATTGCGCGCAGTTCCGACATTCGTCTGGAGCGTCGCAAGCACTTCTTTTTCAGTATCGCCTTCGGTGCCTTGGGCGCCTGCCTGCTGCCTCACGTTGTGGACTCGGCCATTATTTCAATTACTTGCCTGGCCATGATTGCGGTGTCGTACTTTGGTGCCGCAGCGATCATCTGGTCGATTCCTCCCGCCTATCTTAATGATGAGTCCGCCGCAGGGGGGATTTCGGCGATCAGTTCTCTTGGTCAGATCGGAGCGTTCTGTGCGCCCATCGGACTGGGCTGGATCAACACAGTCACCGGCAGCCTCGCAATCGGACTGACGACAATCGGGGTACTGGTCCTGGCGGGTGGTCTGGCGGTTCTGATTGCGGTGCCAGCTAACGCCTTGAGCGAAAAGCCACTTACCGACGAATAGGATCGAGCAGTCTGATTGGCCGAATCACGCCTAAAAAACGTTAGATATCTACGCAACTCTCCGTTCGCGGGCGTGTTCAGCCCGCGACCGGATGTCATGAGGAAACAGCGATGAGTAGTTCCGAACAGCTCGATGATGGGTTCACAGGCCTCACGGTGACCGCCAAAACCGAAATTGCCCAAGGCATTTTCCGCTTCGAATTGGCCCACCCGCAGGGAATGCTTCTACCCGCGTTTACGGCCGGAGCGCACCTCAGGGTAAAGGTGCCCAACGGAAGCATCCGCAATTACTCATTGAGCAACGACCCGCAAGAGCGTGAGCGTTATGTCATTGCGGTCAAGCGTGACACCAACGGACGAGGCGGTTCGATGAGCATGGCCGATGATATCGAGGTAGGCGACTTACTACCGGTGGCAACACCGCAAAATGAGTTCGAACTGACCGGGAATGCCCGACAGTTCATCTTCGTCGCCGGAGGCATCGGTATTACCCCGGTCCTGTCGATGATGCGTCACCTGAAGGCCAGCACCGACATCCCCTTCAAACTTTACTACTGCACCCGTAATCCGGAACTCACCGCCTTCAGGGATGAGCTGCTGGGCGCCGAATTTGTTAACTCGGTAGTCATTCACCACGACTTCGGCAATCGGGCAGACGCCTACGATTTCTGGCCTGTTTTCGACAAACCGAGCAGCGGTGCGCATGTGTACTGCTGTGGCCCCCGGCCATTGATGGACAGCGTGCTGGACATGACGGGGCACTGGCCACCCGGCTCCATACATTTTGAAAGCTTCGGCGTCGACCAGAGTCGCTTCGCCGAAAACCGGCCTTTTTCGGTGACCCTTGGCCGGAGTGGAGTCGACCTCGAAATTCCCGCCGACCGCTCGATTCTGGAGGTTCTGCGTGACAACGGTATCCGGGCGCCAAGTTCTTGTGAGAGCGGCACCTGCGGCTCTTGCCGTACCCGTCTGATCGAAGGTGACGTCGAGCATCGCGACATGGTGCTGCGTGAGGACGAACAGCACGATCAGATCATGATTTGCGTTTCCCGAGCCAGAAATGACGCGCTGGTACTCGACCTCTAGGCGAGACCTTTTTTACAAACGATTAGTTGAACGCTGGAGATATTACATGTTGACCCCAGAAGAGAACCTGCTGCTCTGCCGCGTCGAAGGCGACGCACCGATGGGCCAGATGATGCGCCGTCACTGGACGCCAGTGTGCTTGATCGAAGAAGTCAGCGAGCCCGACGGCACGCCTGTCAGGGCCCGTCTGTTCGGCGAGGACCTGGTCGTGTTTCGCGACACCGATGGTCGCGTGGGAGTCATGGACGAGTACTGCCCGCATCGCCGCGTGTCGCTGATCTACGGCCGCAATGAAAACTCGGGCTTACGCTGCCTGTATCACGGCTGGAAAATGGACGTGGACGGTAATGTGGTGGAAATGGTTTCCGAGCCTGCCGCCAGCAACATGTGCCAGAAGGTCAAGCACACGGCCTACAAAACCCGCGAATGGAGCGGTTTCGTCTGGGCCTACATGGGGCCACAGGACGCAATTCCCGAGTTTGTACCCCCGGCCTGGGCACCTCATGAGCATGTTCGAGTGAGCATCGCCAAGGCAATCATTCCCTGCAACTGGGCGCAGATCCTGGAAGGCGCCATCGACTCGGCACACAGCTCAAGCCTGCACTCATCCGACTTCGTTCCAGCCCGGGTCGGGGGGGCAGAAGCCACCTCGAAAAACTGGCTAAGACCGTCCACGGACAAAGCGCCGCGCATGCAAGTCGAGCGTACCAGCTATGGCTTCCGCTATGCCGCTCTGCGCCGTCCTATCCAGAATGCCGCCACCAGCGAGTACGTACGCTCTACTGTGTTCGTAGCCCCGGCCACCGCACTGATCCCACCGAATAACTTGTACAACGTTGCGAATATCAACGTACCCATCGACGACACCCACACAGCCTTCTATTTCATGGCCTGGGGAAATCCCGATAACACTCCGGAAACAGAGACCTGGCGAAAGTTTCTCGGCCAGCAAGTCGGCATCGATCTGGACGACAGCTACCGACCGCTACGCAACGACGGGAACCGTTTTTTCCAGGACCGTGAAGCCATGAAAAACGGCAACTTTACGGGCATCAAGGGTTTCCCCAATCAGGATATTGCCATGTGGGTGACCATGGGGCCCATCGCCGATCGCTCCGATGAGCGCTTGGGCGCCAGTGACTTAGCAGTGGTGGAGTTCCGCCGGGTCATGCTGGATGCCTTGGCAGCATTTCAGGCGGGTGAATCCGCTATTGGTACAGGTGAGAAAGCGATCCCTTCCAGAATCTGCTCATTCCAAGCGATCGTGTCCAAGGATATCGACTGGCGTGATTATCAAGCTCGTTACGTATGGGCCCTGGATGATGCCAACATAGTCGCAGAGCCTGATTACGAGGTTCATACGTGATGGCCAGCCATGCTGAATCCACGGCTCGGCTACGTCTGGGGGTGGTCGGTCTGGGCCGGGCATTCACCCTCATGCTGCCTACCTTCCTGGCCGATCGCCGCGTCCAGTTGGTGGGCGCCTGTGATCCTCGTGAACAAGCTCGCAGGCAATTCGAACGGGATTTCGATGCGCCTGCATACGAGACCATCGAAGACCTGGCGGCCGACAGCAATCTCGATGCCTTATACATTGCCAGCCCGCATCAGTTTCACGCCGAACACACCCGTATAGCGGCGGCTAACCGCAAGCACGTGCTGGTCGAAAAACCCATGGCGTTGTCGTTGGACGAGTGTGACCGGATGATCGCCGATTGCGCCGATGCTGGCGTGAAACTGATCGTTGGGCATTGCCACAGCTTCGATACCCCGTACCTGCGTACCCGGGAGCTGATCGGTAGTGGCGAATTCGGCGCGGTCAAGATGATTCAAGCGCTGAACTACACCGACTACCTGCAGCGTCCTCGCCGCCCGGAAGAGCTCTCGACCGCTGAAGGCGGCGGAGCAGTATTCAGCCAGGCCGCACATCAAGTGGACGTGGTCCGTTTGCTGGCTGGCAGTCGCGCTACCCGTGTCCGTGCGGCAGTGGGTAACTGGGATCCTGCGCGGCCTACTGAAGGCGCCTACACAGCCACTCTATGGTTCGGGAATGGGGCGTTCGCCTCCATTACCTACAACGGCTACGGATACTTCGACTCCGACGAGTGGATGGACTGGGTTGGGGAAATGGGCAAGCCCAAAAATCCCGAAACTTACGGCGGCGCACGTCGGTTATTGCAGCAGGTGCAAACGGCGGATGAGGAGGCGCGGCTCAAAGCTGAAGGCACTTATGGCGGCACACGCTACGTCAGCCCCTCTACTGCCGACGACGCGACGGCCTTCCAGCATTTCGGCCCGATTATCGTGTCGTGCGAAGGTGGCGACCTTAGGCCAATGGCTGATGCCGTCATGATTTACCGGCCGCACAGTCGTGATCGAATGATGCTTGAGCGGCCAACGGTGCCGCGTTCCGAAGTCATAGACGAACTGTATCTGGCGCAGTTCTACGGGGTCACTCCGTTGCATGACGGCGCGTGGGCTCGTGACACTTTGGAGATCTGTCTCGCCATGTTGCGATCCAGCGAAGAACAACGCGACATCACACTGGGTGTGAATGTTGAAGATACTCAATCCTGCGAGACCCCATGATGAACAAGTTGAACTTATCTATTGCTGTTGGAAACTACGATCGTATCCGACCATTGGTGGACGGCGAAGTACAGATCGATGGGGTCGACCCAATCTTTATGCTGCAAGATCCCGAAGAGATCTTCTTTCGCGCATTTCGCCATGCTGACTACGACATCTGCGAGTTATCGTTGAGCAGCTACAGCGTTAAAACCGCAGCTGGCACCAGTCCCTATATTGCTGTCCCTATCTTCCCATCCCGTGCGTTTCGCCACACTTCGATCTACATCCGCAATGATCGCGGAATTGAGTCCGCAGCGGACCTCAAGGGCAAACGTATCGGTGTGCCGGAGTACCAGTTGACGGCGAACGTATGGGTTCGACTGTTCCTGGAAGAAGACCATGGTTTGAAAGCGTCTGACGTCACCTGGGTCCGTGGTGGGTACGAAGAGACCGGGCGTCTGGAGAAAATTGTTCTGAAGCTACCGGCGGATGTAATCGTCGAGAACGCACCGGAGACTGAAACGCTTTCTGGCATGCTCGCCTCTGGTGAACTGGATGCCGTGATCGGTCCACGTGCACCTTCCTGTTTCACCCAGGGCCATCCTAAGGTCAGCTATCTTTATCGTGATCCTCAGGGAGCAGCTTCGGACTGGTACCGCCGCACTCAGCTATTCCCGATCATGCACGTGCTGGGAATCCGACGCACGTTGGCCGAGCAGCACCCATGGTTGCCCGGGGCCGTTGCCAAAGCATTCGAGAAGTCCAAGTCCGTAGCGCTGCACAAATTGAGCGACACCTCCGCTACCAAGGTAACGTTGCCGTTTATCGAGGATCAGTTAAGAGCGGCCCGCCAGCTGCTCGGTGAAGACTTCTGGTCCTATGGTTTCGAAGCTAACCGCCACGTACTCAGTCGCTTCCTGGAACGCCACCACGCCGAAGGCCTGTCGTCGCGCTTGCTTCAGCCTGAGGAGCTGTTCCATCCAGCGTCGTTGGAGAGTTTCAAGATTTAATGGAAGTCCTGGCGAAGGTTTAACCCTCGAACAAAAGTTAGAGGGCATTTAGTGTGCCGAGCATGGTGATGAAGTTTGTGGCCCCTATCGTTCGTTTAGATGGCGGTCACAACTTTTTTTGCACGTTGAGTATGTTGGCGATCGCCATATCCGAAAGCGCACGCATATATAAGGCCGGGTGAAAACATACGCGTATGCGGAATGTCCAAGAGGGCTGACTAGCTGCAAAGGTAAATAGGCTTGGCGAACACCTGTGAATAATAAAAATAAGGAAGGGTGACAATGAATAAAAAAACATGTAAGACGCTGATGCCTGGTCTGCTTATCGCATTGCCCTTCGCCCCATCTTTTGCGGCGGCGGATCTCTTGAAAGATAGCAAAGGGAATCTTGAACTAAAAAATTTCTACTTCAATCGCGACTTCAGAGACTCGACGGCCACTGATTCCAAGCGAGAGGAGTGGGCTCAGGGCTTCATCCTTAATCTCCAGTCTGGCTTTACCGACGGACCTGTTGGTTTTGGATTGGACGCGCTTGGCATGTTGGGCCTGAAACTTGATTCCAGCCCTGATCGATCAGGTACAGGACTTCTATCTCGTGACAGTGATCGACGGGCCTACGATGAATACTCGAAGCTTGAGTTGACGGCGAAGGCTAAATTCGCTCAGAGTGAATTAAGGCTTGGCGGGTTGAATTCAGTTCTTCCCTTGCTGGCTTCAAACAATACACGACTTTTGCCACAAGTATTTAACGGCGTGCAACTGTCATCAAAGGATATCAAATCGCTGACTGCGACTCTCGGCCAGGTCGACTCCGTCAAGCAGCGTGACTCAACCGACTCTGAAGATCTGTCTGCCAGTTCTCAACTAGGCGGCTACTCCTCTGCCATCACCAGTGACCACTACACCTATGCGGGATTTGACTATCAACTTCTTCCTTCCCTCAATGTGGCGTATCAGTACAGCTATCTGGAGAATTTGTTCCGGCGAGACTACGTCGGTTTAAAGTTCAATATGCCCTTGTCCAAAGGTCGTATGTTTGCTGAAGCCCGATACTTTGAAGGTCAAGAAAGTGGCAAAAAACTACTGGGAAAAGTGGATAACCGGACGATCAGTAGCAATGCGGGCTATTCGGCCATGGGACACACCTTAAGTGCGGGTTATCAAGCGGCATCCGGCGCGACTGCATACCCGTATGTAAACGGTACGGACACCTATCTGTTTGGTGAAATGCTGGTGAGCAACTTCGCTCTTGCAAATGAAGACGTCTGGTATGCCGGATATTCGTATGACTTTGCCGCCCTCGGTTTGCCTGGCCTTACATGGAGTCTGCGTTATGCGAAAGGAGAAAACGTCGATCCCGCGAATATTAAAACGGTGAAGGCAAAGGCGCTCAGGGCGGAAGGCTCCGACGGTGAGGAATGGGAAAGAATTTCTGATATCACTTACGTAGTACAAAGTGGTGCATTTAAAAATGTTTCATTCCGATGGAGGAATGCAATCAATCGCTCCACCTATTCAGATGGGGCCGATGAGAACCGACTCATAATTGGATATGTCTATAACTTTTGATTGAAAGCCATGCTCAGGTGCAATGCTCGTCTGGATTTTACGCTTGGGCATGGCTAGCTGATATTTCGTTATTTACTGATTCAGGTGTGCTGAAATGCAAAATATAGAACTGACGGGCTTGGGTTCCGAGATCGATGAAAACGTACGCAGGGCGTTATTGGAGGATATCGGAAGTGGTGACATCTCCGCGCAGCTTGTACCGTCTGCTCGTTTGGCCAGTGCAAAAGTCATTACTAGAAAACCTTGCATCATCAGTGGCGTGTCGTGGGTGGAGGCCGTCTTTCGCCAACTGGATCCGCTTGTCATCTTGAAATGGAACGTTAAGGATGGAGAGCACGCGGAACCCAATCAAACCGTGTTACATTTAGAGGGGCCTGCCCGCTCTTTATTGACCGGTGAGCGAACCGCGCTGAACTACTTACAATTTCTCTCGGGCGTCGCGACACAATGCCGGCGGCTAGCTGATAAAGTTGCGCATACTCACGTAAAGTTGCTCGACACTCGAAAGACTATCCCTGGCCTTAGACTCGCACAAAAATACGCAGTCACTTGCGGTGGTTGCCATAATCATCGTATTGGTCTCTACGACGCCTTCCTCATCAAAGAAAATCATATTGCAGCTTGCGGCGGAATTCTCGAAGCTATCAATGCTGCACACCGCATTGCACCAGGTAGACCGGTAGAGGTCGAAGTTGAAAACCTAGGCGAACTGCAAGAAGCACTGAGAGGTGGAGCGGATTCAATTATGTTCGACGAACTGAGTATGGATGACATGCGTGAAGGCGTTCGACTCAACAACGGACAGGCCCGACTTGAGGCCAGCGGCGGAATCAATGAAAGTACATTGGTAGCTATCGCAGATACTGGGGTTGACTACATATCAATTGGTGCGCTAACTAAAAATATAAAAGCCATAGACTTATCTATGCGCTTGAACCTTTAAATATCAGGCAATACTCTGCCGAGCCCTGCCTCCGTTAAATAGCCAGAAATAGCATTATTTGTGCTGAGTGGTAAGTGTATCACCGGTTCAGGCAGCGCTCATTCAATGCAGCCAACTCTAGAACAGATCCAAAGCGCTGGATGCATCAGCGACACGGTAACCCATGGCCCTATAACCAGCATAAACGCTTATGCATCACTCATTGCCTGCTTTTGGCGATTATTGCCTGTCGCGAAAGGCAGAAAGCGACTGTGGATTCAACCGGTCAGTCGTGACAGGCAGAAACGCCCCAGGCGGGAAAAAAACGCGGGCACAGTCTTGAAGACTGCGTTGATACGTAAAATCTGTCGGCGCTTGGTTGATCAGCAGACCAAGAAATTGCGTAGAAACGCGATTTTCGTTCCGATCCTAACAGTCAAACCTGCTCTTAGGCCCCATTGTGTGTCCGGGGCCGAGCGGCCAATTGCGAGCGGGGCGTCAAGATGGCCAAGGCAACCGCCACAATGAAGAGCGCCGGGACGTCACCTGCCAAGTGCCCCATTTGCCCCGGCTGGGTGACCGTCTGGACGGCCATGATTCCTCCGTGTACGGCGCTAGACCACACGGTGAACCAGATTAGGCTCAGATTGGCTAATGGATCACGTGCGGCTAGGATCAAGAACACGCCAAGTGTGGCGTAGATGCCAACGATCATCATCGGGTAGTCCGAGTGACCGACGTGCCAGGCCCAGCCGGACGGCCAGAACAACATAAGTGGGTAGAGAGCAAGGCACGCGAGGCCAGCCAAAACTAGAACGACGCGCAAATACCTGAGGCGATCGACTACGGTCATGGCGGGGCTCCTCTTTGGGCCTAACTCTAAATTGACCCCAAGTCGGGCGATAACGCCTTCACGGGCTTGGTGGATAACATTCCTTGTTCTGTCGTCTATCCCTGACTAGGCCGGGCATTGTGACAGTCGGGTGACCGCTGAAGGGGTTTATACACCATGGACGGAAAGCCCAATCTGCTCAATCAGTTCCGGCAGTAGACCAAGCATAGCGACTCATTTGCTATCGCTCCGTCCACCGGCTGCTTCTGGACCAGAGTGTGTAAAAACGTCAGATTGGGTTTTCTATATCGACGGTAGGAGACCGTGCTCACGTTTCGCAAACTGATCAAGGTCACGACGCTTCCAGGAACAGTTAAAACGGCTCAGCAGCCTCTTAAAGCCCTTTGGATGGGTTAAAAAAAGACCGGTTTTTACGCGGTTAACGCTTTCATCAAACCAGTGGTTCCGATGATTTTCATGACCCGTTTCAAGTTGTAGGCGAGCACATTCAAGCTCATCTCTGCACTCACCCCGTTAAGCTTTCGGGTCAGGAAGTGTGTCGCGCCCATCCATTGCTTGAGCGTCCCGAAGGGATGCTCAACAGTCCGTTTTCGGATCCGCATCATCTCCGGCGCGTTGCTCAGCCTGTTCTGCATTTCCTCCAATACGGCTTCATGCTCCCATCGCCGAACTCGCCGTTGCTTGCTCGGTGTGCACTTCGATTTCAGCGCGCATCCCTGGCAATTAGAACTCCAGTAACGGTGCAACTTCAGGCCTTTTTCAACGCTGGAAAAGCGCCAGATCAACTCCTCTCCAGCGGGACAAATGTATTCGTTTTTCGCTGCGTCATAGATGAAGGCATCGTTATTGAAACGTCCGTCCGCTTTGGCTCCAGAGGTCATCGGCTTGGGCACATAGGCGGTGATATCTGCATTGTGACAAGCCAGGATTTCTTCGCTTTTGAAGTAACCTCGGTCAGCCACTACCGACAACGTTTCCGACGCCATCGCTTCGCGGGCCTGCTTGGCCATCGAGCTGAGTTGATCACGGTCGGAACCGACGTTGGTCACCTCATGTGCAACGATCAAATGGTGCTGGGTATCGACCGCTGTCTGCACGTTGTAACCGACGATTCCAGTGCCGCGAGTCATCATGGAGCGGGCGTCTGGATCGGTCAGTGAGACCTGTTTATCCGGCGATTCGTTGAGCTGAGTTTCAATGACCTGCAACTCTTTCATCTGAGCTTTGAGCTTGTCGATTTTCTCTTGCAGACGAGCAGCCTTGGGCTGTGCGATCGGGGGTTCTTGCCGATCGGCTTCGTCGAGCGCAGTCAGATACCGATTGATACTCGATTCAATTTTTTCCATTCGCCGCTTCAGTTTGGCGCTGGTGAAATTGCGGTCGCGGTTGTTGACGGCCTTGAATTTACTGCCGTCGATGGCAACCAGATTTTCTCCGAATAATCCCAGCTGCTGGCACAGCACCACGAACTGGCGGCAGACGCCTCGGATAGCCTTGCTGTTGTCTTTTCGGAAGTTGGCGATGGTCTTGAAATCGGGCATCAAGCGGCCGGTCAGCCACATCAGTTCGACGTTGCGCTGGGCCTCTCGCTCCAGGCGCCGGCTCGACTGAATACGGTTGAGATAGCCGTATATATAGATCTTCAGCAGGATTTCAGGGTGGTAACCAGGCCGGCCTGTGTCAGCTGGAATAGCGCCATCAAAACCCAAGGAGACCAGGTCAAGTTCGTCAACGAAGACATCGACTACGCGCACCGGATTGGTATCGCTGACGTAATCGTGCGGATTCCACGCCATCCGGACACTCAGCCCACCAACATCCGGACACCCATTCCACGCTCATCCGGACAGGCAGTCGGAGCGCAGCGACGCAGGTTTGCATTGTTAGTCTGAAGTCCCTGGTGCCGTCAATTTCGTCGCGCGCCTGCGCATCGATTCGCCCTTGAGTTCGATGCGGTAAGCGTTGTGCACCAGCCGGTCGAGGATCGCATCGCCCAAGGTCGGATCGCCGATTAGCGCATGCCATTTGTCCACCGGCATCTGGCTGGTCACCAGCGTCGAGCGATACCCGTAGCGGTCGTCCAGCAGTTCCAGCATGTCGCGCCGTTGTTGAGCGGTAAACGGCGCCAGGCCCCAGTCGTCCAGGATGAGCAGGTCAGTCTTGGCGTAACCCGCCATCAGTTTCGCGAAGCGGCCGTCGCCGTGGGCCAGGCCCAGCTCTTCCATCAAGCGCGGCAGGCGCAGATAGCGCACGCTGTAACCGTCGCGGCAAGCTTTATGAGCCAGCGCACAGGCGAGCCAGGTTTTGCCTACGCCAGTCGGACCGCCGATGATCAGATTCAGGCCGTCGCGCAGCCATTGGCCGCTGCCCAGTTGCAGGATCAGCGACTTGTCCAGGCCTCGCGGGCTGCGGTAGTCGATGTCTTCCAGGCACGCATTGTGGCGCAGTCGCGCGGCTTTGAGACGAGTAGTCAGGCGTGCGTCTTCGCGCTCGGTCAGCTCGCGATCGACCATCAGGCCGAGGCGTTCGTCGAAGCTCAGATCGTTGATGTCCGGTGTTGCATGTTGTTCGCCAAGCGCCTTGATCATGCCGTGCAGGCGCAGGGTTTGCAGCTTGTCGAGTGTCGGATTGGGCAGCATGTTCGTGCTCCTTTTTCAGGTCAGTGGTAGTAGCCGGGGCCGCGCAAGTTAATGTGTTCGTCGGGCAGTAACGGCAGGTTTTGCTGGGCCAGCGGCAGGCGTTCCAACCCTTGGCGCAGGATCGATTCGAGGCTTTTGTAACTGCACGCGCCCAGTGCCAGCGCACGCTGGCAAGCGGCTTCCAGCCGCTCTTCGCCGTGCTGTTTGCCCAGGCGCAGGATGCCCAGGCAGGCGCGGAAGCCGTGCTGCGGATGGATTCGGCGCTCGAGGATGTGGGCGATGACGCCCGCGGTGTTCGACCCGGTTTGCTCGGCCCAGTGGATCAGCCGCTGGGGCGTCCACTCGGCGTGTTCGCGGTGGCTCTTGGGCATATGATCGGTTTGGGTGGTATGGCGGCCTTTGTGTGGCGAGCGTAGATGGCTGGCCACGCGCTGGCTGGCGTGGAAGCACTCCACCGTTTGCGCGGTCAGCCGCACTTCGAGTTGGTGCTTCACCAGCTGGTACGGCACCGAGTAGTAATGGCCGTCGACCTCGACGTGGTAGTCGATGTGCACTCGCACCTTTTTCCACTCTGCGTAGACGTAAGGATGCTCCGGCAGCGCTTGCAGCGCCGGCCGGTCGATGGTCTCGAAGGCTGAGCGGCGTGAGCCGGGCAGCTTTTTGAAGGGCTTCTGATTGAGCCGATCCAGCAGCAGTCCGATGGCCGTGTTGAGTTCTCCCAGCGAGAAAAACTGGCGGTTGCGTAGCACCGCCAGGATCCAGCGCTCGACCACTTGCACGCCGACTTCGACCTTGGCTTTGTCCCGAGGCTTGCGGGATCTGGCAGGCAGCACGGCCACGCTGTAATGCTCGGCCAGGTCGCGGTAGCTGGGGTTGATGTCGGGCTCATAACGATGCGCTTTGGTGACGCCGCTGCGCAGATTATCCGGTATCAGGATCTGCGATGTACCGCCGAGAAAGGCGAAGCAGCGCACGTGTGAGCCCAGCCAGTCGGGCAGTTTCTGCGACCAGGTGGCCTCGGCGAAGGTGTAGCTGGACGCGCCGAGGACGGCGACGAAGATCTGCGTCTGGCGGATTTCGCCGGTCTGCCGGTCGATGACCGGCACGGTTTGGCCGGCGTAGGCGACGAACAGCTTTTCGCCTGCGCGATGTTCCTGGCGCATGACCACGTCGACCTTGGCAGCCCAGAGTCGGTAGTGCTCGCAGAACCAGCTGTACTGGAAGCCTTGCGGGTGGGTGAGTCGATACTCTTGCCAGAGCAGGGCCAAGGTGACGCCGGGGCGGCGTAACTCGGCGTGGACATGAGCCCAGTCCGGCGTTGGACGTTGGTCGCTTGGCGCGGGTACTGCCGGCGGAACAGACGTCGATTCAGCTCGGCATCAGAGAGATCGATGGGCCACTGAAGCCCACTGGCAGCGAACCGGCAAAGGTAGTCTCCCGCACTCGAATGACCAATGGATAAACTTTTGGCGATCTTGCGCACGGACAGGCCGGCGTCGAACTTTAGGCGTAGTACCTCTCGGATTTTACGCATGGATAAACGCTCCACGACGACCTCTTCGCTTCGATAAAAGAGGTCGATGGTAGTGAGTATTCCTGCGTCACTGCCTGCCTGAAAGTGTCCGGATGGCCGTGGAATCGGTGTCCGGATGCTCGTGGAATGAGTGTCCGGATCAACGTGGAATCAGTGTCCGGATGTTTGTGGAATGACTGTCCGGATGGTCATGGAATCCCCAGTAATCGTCGAGGGTCTCGGGAAGGAAGGTACTTTGGCCTCGATGTTCACCTTGGATAAAGCGCTTCATAGGCGATCCTTGCGATAAAATCCTCAGAAATCATAGCAAGGGTTTGAGAGCGCGTTTTTACACACTCTGGGCCGGTTGCAGTCCTTCAGTGCTTGGCTGACGCACTCGCGCTGAGTGGCACCCGCTGACACCCATCAACTGCAAACGGCTGGTCAGCGCGAATGCAAATGACTGGTCAAGTCGGATGCAAACGACTGGTCAGTGGCAATGCAATTGGGTGGTCAAGTGAGATGCAATTACGCAGAGCCCATACGAGTGGGAATGCGGAGCCTTCCCGCTCGCGTGGGCTTAGTCGAAAAGGCCCCAAGAGCGAGGCTTGCAGCGGCGACAGTCGCCACTTCTGTCGCCATGCTGCAGGCCAGGTATTACGCGGGTTGTCGCCGGTGTCGCCGCTGTCGCCAAATCAACCATCACTCTATCTGGGAAGTTATTTTCGGTTACCGGCGGCGTCCGGTGAGCGCTCACCGTATCGGCACGACGTTGTGCTCCCTGGTTTGATTGATCGCAGATGCCGACAGGCTGCCGGTGGCCGCCTTCTGGATATGCTCACTCCACCAGGCCATCATCGGACGCCGGCGTTCGATGTAGTCCGCCCGGTTGTAGGCACTACGGACTTCATCCTTGTCGACATGCGCCAGCGCAACTTCGATGAGCTCCGGATCCCAGCCATGCTCGTTCAGGATGGTGCTGGCCATGGAGCGCATGCCGTGGCTCACCAAGCGGTCCTGGAAGCCCATGCGTTTCAACGCCATGTTGGCGGTCTGGCTATTGGCGTGGGTGCGCGGGTTTCTATCCGCGGGAAACACGTACTCCCTGTTGCCGCTATGGGGCTTGAGTGTTTCCAGCAGCCCGAGCGCCTGTTCAGTCAGCGGGATGGTGTGCGGACGACGCTTTTTCATGCGCTCCGGAGGGATGGTCCAGATGCGTTTGTCGAAGTCGATATCTGCCCATCGGGTGGTCGCCGCTTCGGCAGGACGGGTCATGGTGTGCAGTTGCCATTCGATCAGGCAGCGGGTGATCCGTTTGATGCTGGCGTTCGCGATTTCCACCATGAGCTCGGAAAGCTCTTCGGGTCGTAGCGCGGCCATGTTCTCTTTCTTGGGCTTCTTGAATACCGCTCGAATGCCACTGAGAGGGTTAGCGAAAATCAGCCCGGAGTTCACCCCGTAAGTCATGATCTCGTTGAGCCGTTGGCTCAGTCGCTTCACTGTCTCGAGACTGCCTTTGGCCTCAATCGGGCGAAGCAGTTCTATGACCATCGGTGCGGTGATTTTCGAGAGTGGCGTTGTTTTCAGGTCTGGAAATACGTGCAGCGTGAGCGATCGCCAAATGTCTTCGGCGTACGCCGGCGTGACGGAGTCCTTCTTCAGCTCGAACCAGGCGGTGGCCACGTTCTCGAACGTATGTTCCGTCTCCGCTCGTTTGGCTTCGTCCTGTGCATTGCGTTGCACCTTGGGATCAATGCCTTGTGCAAGCAGCTCGCGCGCCTCCACCACTTTTTTCCTGGCGTTCGCTAGTGAGAGCTCTGGGTACGTGCCCAGCCCCATATTGATACGATTTTTGGTTACCGGCTCGCGGTAGTTGAAGTTCCACAGCATCGAGCCGTTGCTCCTGACTCGGAGCTGGAGGCCGTCACCATCGCTGAGGACGTAATCCTTTTCTTTTGCCTTGACTGCCTTGAGCTGGCGGTCGGAGAGGCGGAGGGCTGGAGCTGGCATGAGAGCTACCTCTGACACCGTTTTGGTATTCCAAAAAATAGCACCGGATGGCTTGGAATACCATTTGGAATACCCAAACGGCTGGAACTCAGAAAACCTCTACGGATCCGAATAGCGCTTAAACCCTTGATTTTGCTGGATTTCAGGCACAAAAAAAGACGTCCGTGGACGTCTTTAGATGATGAAGTGGTGGAGCCGGGGGGATTTGAACCCCCGTCCGCCAGTACTCCGCTGTCGGTACTACATGCGTAGCCGTTTCTATTAAGTTAACCCTCAGCGACCCGAAGGGCAGGGTGCTTTGGGCGAGTTGTGTAAGTTTTAGCCGATTCGTCCACAACGTACTGCACGGCGATTCTGTTCTATATGACAATCACTTTGGGTTTACAGACATCCCCTGGTGATTGCTGGACCCGAAGGTACCAGAAGCTCAGGATCTAAAGCTGCTTACGCAGCGAGAGAGAATTCCTGGCCGTAGGTTTCGTCATTGGCAACTATAAGTAGTTGCAACAGTGGATTTACGAGTTCTGTTACCAACTCGGCATGCACCTAAAGTTTCGCGACCGGCGTCGAATCCTAAACGGCCCCGTGCTTGTAACTCGTTGTTTCTTAGTGAGTGACAAGCCTGTGCAGTGTACGCCAATCGCTCACAGAAGGCCAACCCGAAGGTTGGCCTTGGGCGGCGGCGAGTTACTGGTTGCCGCCTTTGTCCGAGTCTTGCAGGTCTTGCAGGGCTTTGGAGGTGATCTCGATGCATTTCTTGTCATCGCCAGCAGCGTGGGCTGCTTTGGCTTGGGAAACGGCGGTGTCGATTTCGCCGGACTTGCCACTGGTATCAGTGGCGAGCAACGCTTTCCCGTTGTTGATTTTGTCCAGGTTGATTTGGCACAGATCGTCTTTTGTTCCGGCAGCAAACACGGGGGACGCCAGCATCGCAGCGGTAATGAACAAACCAGCAAGAGCGGAACGCTTCATGGGTATCTCCTTGTGCAAATAGGGCTCGATGCTGCCGGTTTTCCGTGCAGCCAGCGAGGTCACTGATGAGCCTCGTGTGTCGAGGCCTATGCAGATGACTACGCCGGCGCGCAGGGGTTCTGTTTTGTCGGTGGATTAGTCGAAAAAGCCCGAAATCATTAGGTTTTGCACTCAAAGAGGGCGGCTTTAATGGACGCGCGCTTGTGTCACTCTGTCCACCAGGTACACCAGCCCGTGGTAATCAATTCCACCGTGTTGCGTCAGACCAATCTCACACGTACGGCTGGTGGAGATGCCTTCGCTGCAATATTGCACCGCGTCTTTGAGGCTGCGCAGTGAGTGCGCATTCAGCTCTGGCGTGGTGAAGCCCTTGTCGCCGGCAAACCCGCAGCAGTGAATGCCTTCGGGGATCACCACGGTCTTGCTGCAACGCCTGGCCAGGTCGATCAGCGCCTGGCTTTCTCCCAGGTGTTGGGTGCTGCAGGTGACGTGCACGGCGATCGGAGCTTCCTGGGGGGTGAAGTCGAGGCGGTCCATGAGGTGGGTGCGGATAAAACGTACCGGGTCGTAGAGGTCGAGGCGGGTTTCGGCCAGGTCCTGGACCAGGCGTAGGGTGCACGGGCTGGTGTCGCAGTAGATCGGGTCGAGGCCGCCACGGCTGGCGTGGAGCAGGGCGCCGATCAGTTCCTGGCGTTTGTGTTCGGCTTGTTCAGCGTAGCCTTTGGACGCGAAAGGCTGACCGCAACAGAGGTTGTCTTGATTGTCGGGGAAGACTACCTGGTAACCGGCTTTTTCCAGCAGGCCACGGGTTTTGTCGTACAGCGACATCTGCTCGGTGTCGCCGGCTGCCGGCCCCATTGCTCGTGATACGCAGGCGGCGAGGTACACCACCCTTGGTCGTGCATCGCTCACGGCGGGGCTGAAGCGAATGGCCTTTTCCGGTTGTGGCATGGCGTTGCTCCACAGAGGGATTTGCCCCTTGGACAACCGGGTCACTGTGGCCGAGAGCTTCGCCAGTCGCGGAGCGCCCAGTAGCATGCGCGCACCGTTGGCCACGTGCAGCGTGAAGCGCGCACCTTGCAAGGCAGTCGCGAAATGCGTCGACAGCCATTCGGCTGTTTTCGTACGGTCGGCGTCGCGGCTTCGCAGCTTTTTCACCAAGTCGCCGGTATTGATGCCTACCGGGCAACGTTGCGCGCAAAGCCCGGTTGCCGCGCAGGTGTCGATGCCTTGGTACTGATAGGCCGCTTCCAGTTCGGTGGTGTCGATACCGGCGCGCTTTTTAGCCTGGATATCGCGCCAGATCACAATGCGTTGGCGCGGGCTCAGGGTCAGCCCTTTTGACGGGCACACCGGTTCGCAGAAGCCGCACTCGATGCACTTATCCACAAGCTCGTCCGCGGCGGGCAGGGGTTTGAGGTGCTTGAGGTGGATTTGCGGGTCTTCGCTGAGTACCACGTCCGGGTTGAGAATGCCGTTGGGGTCGAGCAGGCGCTTGAGCTGCCACATCAACTGGTAGGCATCGCTGCCCCATTCCAATTCGACGAAGGGAGCCATGTTGCGGCCGGTGCCGTGCTCGGCCTTCAACGAACCGCCAAACTCAACGGCCACCAACTGGGCCACGTCGTCCATGAACGCCTGGTAGCGTGCGACTTCTTGCGCGCTGTTGAAGCCTTGTGTGAAGACAAAGTGCAGGTTGCCTTCCAGGGCGTGTCCGAAAAGGATCGCTTCGTCGTAGTGATGTTTGTCGAACAACCCGATCAGGCGATTAACCCCGATGGCCAGTTGTTCAACTGGGAAGGTCACGTCTTCGATGATCACGGTGGTACCGGTTTTACGCACAGCGCCCACGGCCGGAAAGGTGTCTTTACGGATCGCCCAAAGGCGGGCGTTTTCTACCGGGTCTTCGGTGAAGTCGACTTGTTTCTCCACCGGGAAGTTGGCCAGGGAGGCCATGATCAGCGCCAGTTGCTCATGCAGCAGCGATGGCGAAGCGGCGCGGGATTCGATCAGCAGCGCGCAGGCATTTTCCGACAACTGCTGTACGAAAGCCGGCATGCCGGGCTTGTCCTGCACTGAGCGCATGCTGCGACGGTCCAGCAGTTCTACCGCCGAAACGGGCTGTGTCTTGAGGACGGTCACGGCGTTGCAGCAGGTTTCCACATCAGGGAACACGATCAGCGCCGAGGCTTTGTTCGGGTGATCGATCACCGTGTCGTAGGTCACAGCGCTGATAAAGCCCAAGGTGCCCTCGGAGCCCACCAGCAGGTGGCTGAGGATATCCAGTGGCTCGTCGAAATCCACCAAGGCGTTGAGTGACAAGCCGGTGGTATTTTTCAGACGGTATTTATGGCGGATTTTTGCAGCCAGTTCGGCATTGGCCCGCGTTTCGCGTCCCAGTGTCGACAGGCGTTCGAGCAGGTTGGCGTGGTGTTGGCGAAAGGCCGAAACGCTGACCGGGTCTTCTGTGTCCAGGCGGCTGCCATCAGCCAGCACCAAGCGGATTCCCGCCAGGGTGTGATAGGTATTCTGTGCCGTGCCGCAGCACATGCCGCTGGCATTGTTGGCGACTATGCCGCCAATTTTGCAGGCGTTGATAGACGCCGGGTCCGGGCCGATCTTGCGCCCGAATGGCGCCAGCCAGGCGTTTGCCTGGGCACCGATCACGCCCGGTTGCAGGCGGATTTGTGTGCCCTGGCCGCGAATCTCGCGCCCGTTCCAATTGTCCCCGAGCACGATCAGTACCGAGTCGCTGATGGCCTGCCCGGAAAGGCTGGTGCCTGCCGCACGAAAGGTTACGGGCACGCGATCGCGCTGGGCCAGTTGCAGCAGCGCCACCACTTCATCTTCCGACTCGACGCGGATCACCAGTTGTGGGATCAGTCGGTAAAAACTGGCATCGGTGCCGAAGGCAAGGGTGGAAAGTGGATCGTCGAAACGGCGATCCTTCGGGATCAGTTGTGCGGCGTCGCTCAAAAAGGCAGCAGGCAGGCTCATCGGTCCTCCAGAAATAGCTGACGCCGGAATAACGGCCCGGCGTCGATTCTTACCCTATTACACGCAGGTATCAGTGCACCAGCATGCCGGTGAACCAGTAGGCCTGTGCCAAGGTGATCAACCCGACAATCGTCGCGAAGAACAGGCTGTGCTTGAGGGTAAAGCGAAACAGGTCGGATTCTTTGCCCACCAGGCCGGTTGCGGCGCACGCCACGGCGATCGACTGCGGCGAGATCATCTTGCCGGTTACGCCGCCGCTGGTATTCGCGGCCACCAGCAAGGTGTCGTTGACGCCGATCTGGTGCGCGGTGGTGGCTTGCAGTGAGCTGAACAGTGCGTTGGACGAGGTGTCGGAACCCGTCAGGAATACCCCGAGCCAGCCAAGGAATGGCGAGAAGAACGGGAACGCCGCGCCGGTAGCCGCCAACACCAGGGCCATGGTTGATGACATGCCGGAGTAGTTGGTGACGAAAGCAAAGGCCAGCACCATGCCGATGGACAGGATCGGCCAGCGCAGTTCATAGAAGGTTTCTTTCAGGGTGGTCAGACCAGTTTTGAAATCAATCTTCAGCACCACCATCGACACCAGGGCAGAGAAGAAAATCGCCGTGCCGGTGGCGGAAATCGGGTCAAGCTTGAATACCGCCGGGATCGCCGTAGGGGTGGCAACGATGGGTGCAACCTTGATCACCAATTGGTCCAGGTGCGGAATCGCGAAGTTGAATACCGAGCTGTACATCGCGCCACCCGCAGCAAACATCGCCTTGAACGGCTTGAGGGTCCAGAGGGTGACCAGCACGGTCAGGATCAGGAACGGCGACCAGGCCTTGAAAATTTCCCCCAGGCTGTAAGGCGACGCCAGGGTGTTGCGCGGCAGGCCAAAACCACCGGCGCTGGCGGTGATGGCGGTGCCGGACGTTGCGCCAGCGATTTGCGCACCGGCGCTGCGCTTGGGCTGCCAGACTTTGAGGAACAGAGTCAGGGAAATCAGGCTGGCCAGAGCCGAGGTGATGTCTGGCAGTTCCGGGCCGATGAAGTTTGAGGTGAAGAATTGCGTAACGGCAAAGCTCAGGCCCGCAACCAGTGCGGCTGGCCAGGTTTCCTTGACGCCGCGCAGGCCGTCCATCATGAACACCAGCCAGAACGGTACGAACAACGACAGCAGTGGTAGCTGGCGGCCCGCCATGGCACCGATCTTGAACGCGTCGATGCCGGTTACTTGCCCGGCTACGATGATCGGAATCCCCAGTGCGCCAAAGGCGACGGGGGCGGTGTTGGCAATCAGGCACAGGCCGGCGGCGTACAGCGGGTTGAAGCCCAGGCCGACCAGCAGTGCGGCGGTAATCGCCACGGGAGCACCGAAACCGGCTGCGCCTTCAAGAAAGGCGCCGAAGCAGAAGCCGATCAGCAGCACTTGCAGGCGCTGGTCGTCGGTAATCGACAGCACCGAGCTGCGGATGATTTCGAACTGGCCGCTCTTGACCGTCAGTTTGTACAAGAATACAGCGGCGACGATGATCCAGGCGATTGGCCACAGGCCGTAGGCAAAGCCATAACCGGCGGCGGCGAGTGCCATGTCCACCGGCATTTGGAAGGCAAAGATCGCCACCAGGATCGACAGCGCCAAGGTGATGCTGCCGGCAACGTGACCTTTGAGGCGGAACACGGCCAGGGCCAGGAAGAAAAATACGATGGGAATAACGGCGGCCAGTGCGGACAGGCCGAGGCTGCCGAGCGGGCTGTAGAGCTGTTGCCAGGTTTGCATATGGGGTGGCCCCTAATTGTTGTTGGTCAGGCACTGCTTGAGTGATTTGGTAAATTGGTAATACCAATTTACAGTCACCGTTGGCTAGGTTAAAAGCCTTCAGGGGGATGTGTCAATTTGCCGCTTGTGAATCTTTGGTCGTAGTTCATGGTGAGCGGGTGCTGATTGGCTGAAACGAGAGGGTTCTGATAGGTGCCGGATGCGCGGCGATAGGCCAGAATAGGGGCCCCGGCGAGTGGTCGGGATGGTGGAGAGTGAGTTATGGGGTTTGATCAGGTGCGTCAGCGCCGTTTGTCTGACGATATCGTCGAGCAGCTTGAGGGCATGATCCTTGAGGGCACGCTGAAGTCGGGCGAGCGCTTGCCGGCCGAGCGCGCACTGGCCGAGCAATTCGGGGTGTCGCGCCCTTCGTTGCGTGAGGCGATCCAAAAACTGGCGGCCAAAGGCCTGCTGGTCAGCCGCCAGGGTGGTGGCAATTATGTGGTGGAGTCGCTGGGTTCAACCTTCAGCGATCCACTGCTGCACCTGCTGGAAAATAACCCCGAGGCTCAGCGCGATCTTCTGGAGTTTCGTCAGACGCTGGAAGCCTCTTGCGCATATTACGCAGCGTTGCGCGCCACTGAGGTGGACCGCGAACGGCTTACCGCCGCGTTCGAAGAACTACAGGATTGCTACACGCGACCAGACGAAGTGAGCCGTGTGGAAGAGGGCGCGGCGGATGCGAGGTTTCACCTGGCTATCGCCGAGGCCAGCCATAACGCGGTATTGCTGCACACCATTCGCGGCTTGTTCGACCTGCTCAAGCGCAACGTGGTGACCAACATTGGCGGCATGTACCAGCAGCGCACCGAGACACGGGACATGCTGATCAATCAGCACCGTGACCTGTACCTGGCGATTATCGAGGGACGCGCCGAGCAGGCACGGGAAGTTGCAACACGCCACCTGCTGTATGTGCAGGAAGTGCTGGAGGAGGTGCGTCAGGAGGTTCAGCGCATGGCCCGGGCGGAGCGGCGCAAAGGGATGTAGCAATTATTGTGGCTGAGGCAGCAGGCTCCCTCGGCCACAATAACTCACAAGAAGGTCAGTCTTCCTTGCCCTTGTTGCGTACGGCACGCTGCAATTCCCGGTTGGAATCACGTTCGCGCTCGGTGTCACGCTTGTCGTATTCCTTCTTGCCCTTGCCCAGTGCGATCTCGCACTTGACCAGGTGCTTGCTCCAGTACCATGACAGGCAGATACAGGCGTAGCCCTTCTGCTGCACGGCGGCCTGGAGCTTTTCCAGTTCGCGGGCATTGAGCAACAGCTTGCGCGTGCGCACCGGGTCGGCGATCACGTGGGTGCTGGCGGTCATCAGCGGCGTGATATGACTGCCGAGCAGCCAGGCCTCACCGTCTTTGAGCAGCACATAACTGTCGACCAGTTGCAGCTTGCTGGCGCGCAGACTTTTTACTTCCCAGCCGGCCAGGACCAGACCAGCCTCGAACCGATGTTCGATGAAGTAATCGTGTCGCGCCTTTTTGTTTTGCGCGATGGTCCCTGTTGGGTGTTTCTTTTGTTTAGCCATAGGGGCGGCATTATAGGGAGTTGCGAGCGCGTCGGCTACGGTCAACCTGCGTGCTTGAGCGTGTTGAGTGAATCCCGGACAATGCAGGCTGGTTTTTGATTTTTTTCTTTCGCGAATCCTGTTGTCCTTTCGCGATGTTTGCCGTTCAGCTGTGGAAATAACGCTCACATGACGACGCATATTCAACGTTCGGCCCTGCTGCCTTACCCGGCACAGGCGCTCTATGACCTGGTCAACGACGTGGCGCGTTACCCGGAGTTCCTGCCTTGGTGTTCGACTGCCGAGGTGCTGGAGAGCAGTGACGAGCATATGCTCGCCAGCGTGGGGGTAGCGAAGGGCGGCTTGAGCCAGCACTTTGTCACGCGCAACATACTGGTGCCCGGGCAGTCCATCGAGATGAACCTCGAAGAAGGCCCGTTCACTCAGCTGCACGGTGTGTGGGTGTTCAAGGCGTTGAACGAGAAGGCCTGTAAAATCAGCCTGGACCTGTCGTTCGATTACGCCGGCCCTATCGTGCGTGCCACCTTGGGCCCACTGTTCAATCAAGCGGCCAATACCTTGGTGGACGCGTTTTGCCAGCGCGCGAAGCAAATTCATGGCTGAACCATGGGTTGAAATAGAGGTGGTATACGCCGCGGTGGATCGCCAGGCATTGATGAGCCTGGCGGTAGCGCCGGGCTCGAGCCTCAGGGCGGCGGTGCTGGCTTCTGGAATGGCCGCGCAATTTGCTCAACTGAATCTGCAGAGCTGCCCGTTGGGGATTTTCGGTAAGGTAGTAGCGGACGCGGATGTTCGGTGCGTGCAAGCCGGAGACCGAATCGAGATTTATCGGCCATTGCTGGCAGACCCGATGGAGATACGGCGCTTGCGTGCGGCCAAGGCTGCGAAGGCAAAACAGCAGAATTCATAGTTTGCGAAATGGCAGGCAACAAAAAGCCCGGCATGCCGGGCTTTTTATCGAGCGTTGCGCATTTATTGCGGGCTGGCGTCCAGGGGTTCTGGAGTCGGCACCGGAACGGTTTGCACGCCGTCGACGCCTTTCTGGATCTCGTCCAGCAAGGAGCCAGGCTTGGCCGGTACCTCGGACTTGGGCTTTTCCTCGTTCTGCGCGGGCGCAGGGGCGGTGGTGCCGTTGTCCTTGCCCAGCAGGGCTTCATCGCGGCTTACGCCCGGCTTGAAGTCCCCAGAGAGGCTGGTGAGCTGGTCATTGCCATTAAAGATGACACTGACCCGCTCCTGCTGGCGTTCACCGCCACCAGGCTGGATGCTATAGAGATAATCCCAGCGATCGGCATGGAATGTGTCGGTCAGCAGGGGATTACCCATGATAAACCGTACTTGCCGTCGGGTCATTCCCGGGCGTAACTGGTCTATCATGTCCTGCGTGACGACATTGCCCTGCTGGATGTCGATTTTGTAAACCCCGGGGAATGAACAACCGGCGAGTGCGAGCAGTCCCACAAAGGTGAAACTGGTTAGCAAGAGCTTGGTGTTTTGCATCGGTGGGCGACTTCCACTATCTTGGCTGGGACAACGTAAACGCCGATCATACCCGTATTAAGAGAAGCTGCGAAGCAGCATCCGCGAGAAAGCTAACCATGGTTGAAAATAGCGAACTACGCAAAGCCGGTCTTAAAGTGACTCTGCCACGAGTCAAGATTCTACAAATGCTCGATTCTGCTGAGCAGCGCCACATGAGTGCCGAGGATGTATACAAGGCACTGATGGAGTCTAACGAGGACGTCGGCCTGGCCACGGTTTACCGTGTACTGACCCAGTTTGAAGCAGCAGGACTGGTGGTTCGTCATAATTTCGACGGCGGTCATGCAGTCTTCGAACTGGCTGACGGCGGTCATCACGACCACATGGTTGACCTGGATACCAATGAGGTTATCGAGTTCACCAGTCCGGAAATCGAGAAGCTCCAGCATATGATCGCTGAGCAGCATGGATTCGATTTGGTGGACCACAATCTGGTTCTCTACATACGTAAGAAAAAGTAAGAAAGCTACGCAGATTCGCTCTGCGAAACGATCGAAGGCGACCCTAGGGTCGCCTTCGTGCTTTCTATAGAAAGAAAATACTCAGTAAGCCAGGCTTCAGACCTTCGCGGTTACCACCATTTTCTTCGCGTGAGCCAAGGACTCCTTGGTCAAGTCGATGCCGCCGAGCATCCGCGCCACTTCTTCTACCCGTTCGGTCTTGTTCAGCTTGGACACGGCCGTATGGGTCGCATCGCTGCCTCGCACCTTGTGCACGAACAAGTGCTGATGCCCTTGGGCGGCTACTTGTGGCAAGTGGGTGACGGTCAGTACCTGGCCGCGATCGCCCAGCCGGCGTAGCAACTGGCCCACGATCTCGGCAGTCGGGCCGCCGATCCCTACGTCCACTTCATCGAATACCAGTGTTGGCACGCGAGAGGTCTGGGCGGTGATCACCTGAATCGCCAGGCTGATCCGCGACAGCTCGCCACCGGACGCTACCTTTGCCAGTGCCTTGAGTGGCTGCCCCGGGTTCGCGCTGACCAGCAGTTCTACCTGTTCAAGGCCGTTGGGCAGCAGCTCATTGCTGGTGTTGGTGTGCAGCTCGATGGTGAAGCGCCCGCCGGGCATGCCCAGGCGCTGGATTTCCTGCTCTACCGCGCTGGCCAGGCCGGTCGCTGCCTGATGGCGCAGGTCGCTGAGTTCTCGGGCTTTCTCGTGATAATGACGAGCAAAGGACGCCAGCTCTTCACCCAGCCGCTCGATGGATTCGTCGTTGGCGTTCAGGGTTTCAATTTCATCCAGCAGCTTTTGCTGCAGGGTTGCGACTTCGGTCGGCTGGATCCGGTGTTTGCGCGCCAGGGTGTAGATGGTGTCCAGTCGCTCTTCTATATCCTGCAGGCGTGCAGGGTCTGCGTCGAAGTGATCAAGGAAACGGTTCAGCTCGCCGACGGCTTCTTCCACCTGAATTTGCGCACTGGTCAGCAGCGTCGTTGCTTCATTCAACGAGCCTGAAGCGCTATTCACACTGGACAGGCGGTTGAGGCTGGCAGTCAGGGCATTGAGCACATTGCCGGAATCACTTTCGCTGCACTGCTCCACCACTTGCCGGCAGATCCCCAGTAGGGTTTCGGCGTTGGTCAGGTTCTTGTGTTCCTGTTCCAGTTGCTCCAGTTCCGTTTCGCCGAGCCCCAGGCTTTCCAGTTCTTCCAGTTGATAACTGAGCAATTGGTGGCGCGCACGCTGTTCATCGCCGGAGTTGGAGAGACGCTCCAGTTCCTGGCGGGTTTGGCGCCAGCGCTGCGCAGCCAATTGCACCTGGCGCGCCAGGTCGGTGGCGCCGGCGTATTCGTCGAGGAGCCGGCGGTGGGTATCGGTTTTCAGCAGGGACTGGTGTTCATGCTGGCTGTGGATATCGATCAGCAACTCGCCAAGGGCTTTCAAATCAGCGAGGGGGCAGGGCGTGCCGTTGATATAGCCGCGGGAGCGCCCTTCGGCGGTGATCACCCGACGCAGGATGCACGGGCCTTCATTGTTAAGGTCGCGCTCGGCAAGCCAGGCCTCGGCTTCCGGGATGTCGGCCAGGTCAAAAGTGGCGAGGATGTCGGCCTTGTCGGCGCCCGGGCGAACTACGCCGCTGTCGGCGCGGTCACCCAGGGTCAGGCCCAGGGCGTCGAGCATGATCGACTTGCCGGCGCCGGTTTCGCCTGTGATTACGCTCATCCCGCGATCCAGTTCAAGGTCCAGGTGTTCAACGATGGCGTAGTTATGTACGGACAGGTGCACCAGCATGACGGCCGCTCCCAGGCTTTAGGTCTGGTTATTTATACAGTGTTTTGTTTGGGGGTGACAATCCTGATGCTTAGTCCGATTTGCTTGAATGGCTGTGTTTTTAAGTGCGACAGGGAATGACGGGGCGGAATTGATCCAAGGCAAGTGAAAGACTTTTGGTAACGCCTCAACCCTTGAACCTGAAAATTGTGGCCCCATATACCGGAACAGAAGCGCGAGTCGAGTTCGCGCATGATTTTGAAAGGAGAAATCTATGGCTGACGAACAGACGCAGGATACGCAAAATCCAGACGCCAACCAGGCAGCAGGTGAAGACCTGGCCGCGCGTGTGCAAGTGCTCGAAGAGCAGTTGGCAGGCGCGCAGGATCAATCGTTGCGTGTTGCCGCCGACCTGCAGAACGTCCGCCGCCGCGCCGAGCAGGATGTAGAAAAAGCTCACAAGTTCGCCCTGGAAAAATTTGCCGGTGATCTGTTGCCGATCATCGACAGCCTGGAGCGCGGCCTTGAGCTGTCCAACCCGGACGACGAAAACATCCGCCCAATGCGCGAAGGGATCGAACTGACCCTGAAAATGTTCCAGGACACCCTGAAGCGTTATCAGTTGGAAGCCATCGATCCGCAAGGCGGTGAGCCGTTCAATGCCGAGCATCATCAGGCAATGGCGATGCAGGAAAACGCTGATCTTGAGCCAAACAGCGTGTTGAAGGTGTTCCAGAAGGGCTACCAGCTCAACGGTCGCTTGCTGCGCCCGGCAATGGTTGTGGTGAGCAAGGCTCCTGCACCGGTTGCACCTTCTATTGATGAGCAGGCTTGAAATAAGTCGTAACGGCCCCATCTATAAGTCAAGCGTTTAAGTACTGCCGCAGTCAGCCACCACTGCTGCGGCAACAAAATCTAAGTTTCGGGAGAGTAAATCATGGGCAAAATTATCGGTATCGACCTGGGGACTACCAACTCCTGCGTCTCCGTGCTGGAAAACGGCGTATCCAAAGTTATTGAAAACGCCGAAGGCGCACGTACCACCCCGTCCATCGTGGCATATGCCAACGACGGCGAAATCCTGGTGGGCCAGTCCGCCAAGCGTCAAGCTGTGACCAATCCGCATAACACCCTGTACGCGGTGAAGCGTTTGATCGGTCGTAAGTTCGACGAAGAAGTCGTACAGAAAGACATCAAGATGGTCCCATACAAAATCGCCAAGGCTGACAACGGTGACGCCTGGGTTGAAGTGAACGGCCAGAAAATGTCGCCGCCACAAATCTCGGCTGAAATCTTGAAAAAGATGAAGAAAACCGCCGAAGACTACCTCGGTGAAGCGGTGACTGAAGCGGTGATCACCGTTCCGGCCTACTTCAACGACAGCCAGCGTCAGGCGACCAAAGACGCCGGCCGTATTGCTGGCCTGGACGTAAAACGTATCATCAACGAACCTACCGCAGCCGCTCTGGCCTACGGTATGGACAAGGCCAAGGGCGACCACACCGTGATCGTTTACGACCTGGGTGGCGGTACCTTCGACGTTTCCGTGATCGAAATCGCTGAAGTCGATGGCGAGCACCAGTTCGAAGTGTTGGCCACCAACGGTGACACGTTCCTGGGCGGTGAAGACTTTGACATTCGTCTGATCGACTACCTCGTCGACGAATTCAAGAAAGAAAGCGGCATGAACCTCAAGGGTGACCCGCTGGCCATGCAGCGCCTGAAAGAAGCCGCTGAGAAAGCCAAGATCGAACTGTCTTCGAGCAATTCGACCGACGTGAACCTGCCGTACATCACTGCAGACGCCACCGGTCCTAAGCACTTGAACGTGAAGATCTCGCGCGCCAAGCTGGAATCGCTGGTAGAAGACCTGGTTCAACGCACCATCGAGCCTTGCCGCATTGCGCTGAAAGACTCGGGTATCGACGTTGGCGCGATCAACGACGTGATCCTGGTCGGCGGTCAGACCCGTATGCCACTGGTTCAGAAGCTGGTGACCGAGTTCTTCGGTAAAGAAGCACGTAAAGATGTGAACCCGGACGAAGCGGTTGCCATGGGTGCTGCCATCCAGGGCGCGGTATTGGCCGGCGACGTCAAAGACGTTCTGCTGCTGGACGTAAGCCCGCTGACCCTGGGTATCGAAACCATGGGCGGCGTGATGACTGCGCTGATCGAGAAAAACACCACGATTCCTACCAAGAAATCGCAAGTGTTCTCGACTGCCGACGACAACCAGGGCGCTGTGACCATTCACGTGCTGCAAGGTGAGCGTAAGCAAGCCGGTCAGAACAAGTCCCTGGGCAAGTTCGACCTGGCCGAGATTCCACCAGCACCACGTGGCGTGCCACAAATTGAAGTGACCTTCGACATCGACGCTAACGGCATTCTGCACGTGGGCGCCAAAGACAAGGCCACCGGCAAGACTCAGTCGATCGTGATCAAGGCTAACTCGGGTCTGTCCGAGGAAGAAATCCAGCAGATGATCCGTGATGCTGAAGCCAACGCTGACGAAGACCGCAAGTTCGAAGAGCTGGCCGCTGCCCGTAACCAGGGTGATGCACTGGTTCACTCGACGCGTAAAATGGTCGCTGACGCTGGCGATAAAGTGACTGGCGAAGAGAAAACTGCAATTGAAGCAGCCGTAGTTGCCCTGGAAGCCGCTGTTAAAGGCGACGACAAGGCCGCTATCGAAGCCAAGGTTGAAGAGCTGTCGAAAGTCTCGGCGCCAGTCGCTCAGAAAATGTACGCCGAACAAGGCCAGCCGGCTGACGGTGCTGCGCACCAGGCAGAACCTGAAGCCAAGCACGACGATGTTGTCGATGCCGAGTTCGAAGAAGTAAAAGACCAGAAGTAACTTGGTCGCCCGGTTGACCGCTCACAAGCGGTGACTGGTAGGATGTCGCCGCGCGGGAGCTTGCTCCCGCGTTGGCGTGTCTGGGGTACGCGAATTTTTACAGCATGCGACAACGCTCGGATGCTGGCGGTGTGATCGGGAATGCTCCTGCTTTCCGGACGACAATCACCGCGTTTTTGGCCGGTTGCCGGCTGAAAGCAGTAACGACCAGGATCGTTGAATTGACGTGAGTTGGGTCCGGGCCTGTATTGGGGCTCAACGAGTTTGGCAAGGCTCAGGAGGGTTTTGCCGGACGTCCTTAAGAGTGCAAAGACTTATGGCAAAGCGTGACTATTACGAAGTGTTGGGTGTGGAGCGCGGCTCCAGCGAGGCGGACCTGAAAAAGGCTTACCGTCGCCTGGCGATGAAGCACCACCCGGACCGTAATCCGGATAACAAAGAATCCGAAGACCTGTTCAAAGAGGCCAATGAGGCCTACGAATGCCTGTGTGATCCAAACAAGCGTGCAGCTTACGATCAGTACGGCCATGCCGGTGTCGACCCGAGCATGGGTGGCGGCGGTGCCGGTTTCGGCGGCCAGAACTTCTCCGATATTTTCGGCGACGTGTTCAGCGACTTCTTTGGCGGCGGCCGCGGTGGCCAGCGTGGCGGTGCCCAGCGTGGCAGCGACCTGCGTTACACCCTGGAGCTGAACCTGGAAGAAGCAGTGCGCGGCACCAGCGTCAATATCCGTGTTCCGACGCTGGTCAACTGCAAGCCGTGCGACGGTTCGGGCGCCAAGAAAGGCTCTTCGCCGATCACGTGCCCGACGTGCGGCGGTATCGGCCAGGTGCGGATGCAGCAAGGCTTCTTCTCGGTGCAGCAAACCTGCCCGCGTTGTCATGGCCAGGGCAAGATCATTTCCGACCCATGCGACTCGTGCCACGGCGAAGGGCGTGTCGAAGAGTACAAGACCCTCTCGGTGAAAGTGCCGGCGGGTGTTGATACCGGCGACCGCATTCGTCTGTCGGGCGAAGGCGAGGCGGGCACGCAGGGCGGCCCGACGGGCGACCTGTACGTGGTGATCAATGTGCGCGAGCACTCGATCTTCCAGCGCGACGGCAAGCATCTGTTCTGTGAAGTGCCGATCAGCTTTGTGGATGCGGCCCTGGGTGGCGAGCTTGAGATTCCGACGCTGGACGGTCGGGTCAAGCTGAAGATTCCCGAAGGTACGCAAACCGGCAAGCAGTTCCGTATCCGTGGCAAAGGCGTTGCGCCGGTGCGCGGTGGCGGTGCCGGCGACTTGATGTGCCGTGTGGCGGTAGAAACGCCAGTGAACCTGGGTCGTCGTCAGCGTGAACTGCTGGAAGAATTCCGCAGTTCGCTGGCTGGCGATGACACGCATTCACCAAAAACCACCGGCTGGTTCGAAGGCGTGAAGCGCTTCTTCGGCGACCTGTAAGGAAGTGAGTATGCGACGTATCGCGGTGATGGGCGCTGCCGGGCGCATGGGCAAAACCCTGGTCGAGGCTGTACAGGCGCGCTCGCCGGCCTCCGGGCTGACGGCGGCGATTGTGCGTCCCGGCAGCACCTTGATTGGTGCGGATGCGGGTGAATTGGCGTCCCTGGGGCGCATTGGCGTTTCGTTGTCCGGCAACCTGGAGCAGGTCTCCGATGAGTTCGACGTACTGATCGATTTCACCCTGCCAGACGTGATGCTGAAAAACCTGGCGTTCTGCCGCAAGGCGGGCAAAGCCATGGTCATTGGTACCACCGGCCTGAGTGCCGAGCAAAAGCAACTGCTGGTGGAGGCGGGCAAGGATATTCCTATAGTGTTCGCGGCCAACTTCAGTGTCGGTGTCAATCTGTCGCTGAAGCTGCTCGACATGGCGGCGCGGGTGATGGGCGATGAGGCTGACATCGAGATCATCGAGACTCATCACCGGCACAAGATCGATGCGCCGTCCGGTACGGCGTTGCGCATGGGTGAGGCGATTGCCGACGCCCTTGGGCGGGACCTGTCGAAGGTGGCGGTGTATGGTCGCGAAGGTCACACCGGCGCTCGTGCTCACGACACCATCGGTTTTGCCACCGTGCGCGGTGGCGACGTGGTGGGCGACCACACGGTGCTGTTCGCAACCGAAGGCGAGCGTCTTGAGATTACTCACAAGGCGTCGAGCCGCATGACGTTCGCCAAGGGTGCCGTACGTGCGGCGCTGTGGCTGGATGGCCGTGCGCCAGCCCTGTACGACATGCGCGACGTGCTGGACCTGCATTAAGAAGTAGCTAAAACGGGGTCTCAGGATTATCCTAAGGCCCCGTTTTTACCCGCTAGGCGACGTCCTGTCGCATTCCCCTGCCTTTAAGGCTCATTAGCGGTGGACCAAAAAAGCCTTTTTCTGTAAGCTACAGCTTTAGTGTGTCCACTAAAAGCGCGCAGAATAATTCGGTGAAGAAGCGGGGTGACGTGTCCATACGTCACTCCGCTTTTTTACAACCTGCGATCGCCCTTTCAGGCTTTATTTACGGGAGGTCTTCTTGACTAAGCCAGCCATACTCGCCCTTGCTGATGGCAGCATTTTTCGCGGCGAAGCCATTGGAGCCGACGGTCAGACCGTTGGAGAGGTGGTGTTCAACACCGCCATGACCGGCTATCAGGAAATCCTTACCGATCCTTCCTACGCCCAACAGATCGTTACCCTGACCTATCCGCACATCGGCAACACCGGTACTACACCGGAAGACGCCGAGTCTGATCGTGTCTGGTCGGCGGGTCTGGTAATTCGCGACCTGCCACTGGTTGCGAGCAACTGGCGTAACACGATGTCTTTGTCTGATTACCTGAAAGCCAACAACGTTGTGGCGATCGCCGGTATCGATACGCGTCGCCTCACACGCATCCTGCGTGAAAAAGGCTCGCAGAACGGCTGCATCATGGCCGGTGACAACATCTCTGAAGAAGCAGCGATCGCAGCAGCCCAGGGTTTCCCTGGCCTGAAAGGCATGGACCTGGCGAAAGTCGTCAGCACCAAGGACCAGTACGAGTGGCGCTCCACTGTCTGGGACTTGAAGACCGACAGCCACGCGACCATCGACGCGTCCGAGCTGCCTTACCATGTCGTGGCCTACGACTACGGTATCAAGCACAACATCCTGCGCATGCTGGTGGCGCGCGGTTGCCGCGTGACCGTAGTGCCGGCGCAAACCCCGGCCAGCGACGTTCTGGCCCTGCAGCCAGACGGTGTATTCCTGTCCAACGGCCCGGGTGACCCGGAGCCTTGCGACTACGCCATCAAGGCGATCAAGGAAGTCCTGGAAACCGAGATTCCGGTATTCGGTATCTGCCTCGGCCATCAACTGCTGGCCCTGGCTTCCGGCGCCAAGACCCTGAAAATGGGCCACGGCCACCACGGTGCCAACCACCCGGTGCAGGACCTGGACACGGGCGTGGTGATGATCACCAGCCAGAACCACGGTTTTGCGGTGGATGAAGCGACTCTTCCGGGCAATGTCCGGGCGATTCACAAGTCGCTGTTCGACGGTTCCCTGCAAGGCATCGAGCGCACCGACAAGAGCGCGTTCAGCTTCCAGGGCCACCCTGAAGCAAGCCCGGGCCCGAACGACGTAGCGCCGCTGTTCGACCGTTTCATCAATGAGATGGCCAAGCGACGCTAACTGAGCGGCCTGAGGGTGGCCCGGGAAACCGGCGGCCCCCTCAGGCTCTTCAAAGATTGTTCAAGACGGCTTGCCGACTGACCTGCGGATTTGAGTGACAAACCCATGCCAAAACGTACAGACATAAAAAGCATCCTGATTCTCGGCGCTGGCCCGATCGTAATCGGCCAGGCCTGCGAATTCGACTACTCCGGCGCCCAGGCCTGTAAAGCCCTGCGCGAAGAGGGTTACCGCGTCATTCTGGTGAACTCCAACCCGGCCACCATCATGACCGACCCGGACATGGCCGACGCCACCTATATCGAGCCGATCAAGTGGCAGACCGTTGCCAAGATCATCGAGAAAGAGCGTCCGGACGCGCTGCTGCCAACCATGGGTGGCCAGACCGCCCTGAACTGCGCACTGGACCTGGAGCGCGAAGGCGTCCTGGAGAAGTTCGGCGTAGAGATGATCGGCGCCAATGCCGACACCATCGACAAGGCTGAAGACCGTTCGCGTTTCGACAAGGCCATGAAGTCCATCGGCCTTGATTGCCCGCGTTCGGGTATCGCCCACAGCATGGAAGAGGCCAGCGTGGTCCTCGAGAAGCTTGGCTTCCCGTGCATCATCCGTCCGTCCTTCACCATGGGCGGCACCGGCGGCGGTATTGCCTACAACCGTGAAGAATTCGAAGAAATCTGCGCCCGCGGCCTGGACCTGTCTCCGACCAAAGAGCTGCTGATCGACGAATCCCTGATCGGCTGGAAAGAATATGAAATGGAGGTTGTCCGCGATAAAAAGGACAACTGCATCATCGTTTGCTCCATTGAAAACTTTGACCCGATGGGCGTGCACACCGGTGACTCGATCACTGTTGCGCCAGCACAGACCCTGACGGACAAGGAATACCAGATCATGCGCAACGCCTCGTTGGCGGTGCTGCGTGAGATCGGCGTGGAAACCGGTGGCTCCAACGTCCAGTTCGGCATCTGCCCGGACACTGGCCGCATGGTTGTGATCGAGATGAACCCGCGTGTATCGCGTTCTTCGGCGCTGGCATCGAAAGCGACCGGCTTCCCGATTGCGCGCATCGCTGCCAAGCTGGCGATCGGTTACACCCTGGACGAACTGCAGAACGAAATCACGGGCGGCGCAACGCCGGCATCCTTCGAGCCGTCGATCGACTACGTCGTCACCAAGCTGCCACGCTTCGCTTTCGAGAAATTCCCGAAAGCCGACGCCCGCCTGACCACTCAGATGAAGTCGGTCGGTGAAGTCATGGCCATCGGCCGGACCTTCCAGGAATCCCTGCAGAAAGCCCTGCGTGGCCTGGAAGTGGGTGTTTGCGGCCTGGACGAGAAACTCGACCTGAGCAACCCGGAAAGCATGAGCGTGCTCAAGCGCGAGCTGACCGTGCCGGGCGCCGAGCGTATCTGGTACGTGGCCGATGCTTTCCGCGCCGGCATGACCGTCGAAGACATCTTCGGCATGAACATGATCGACCCGTGGTTCCTGGTGCAGATCGAAGATCTGATCAAGGAAGAAGAGAAGGTCAAGACCCTCGGCCTGTCTTCTATCGACCGCGACCTGATGTTCCGCCTCAAGCGCAAAGGCTTCTCCGACATGCGCCTGGCCAAGCTGCTGGGTGTGACCGAGAAGAACCTGCGCACGCATCGCCACAAGCTGGATATCTACCCGGTCTACAAGCGCGTTGATACTTGTGCGGCCGAGTTCGCAACCGACACCGCGTACATGTACTCCACCTACGAGGAAGAGTGCGAAGCCGCGCCGTCGGGCCGCGACAAAATCATGATCCTGGGTGGCGGTCCAAACCGTATCGGGCAAGGCATCGAGTTCGATTATTGCTGCGTACACGCCGCTCTCGCCCTGCGCGAAGACGGGTACGAGACCATTATGGTCAACTGCAACCCGGAAACTGTTTCCACTGACTACGACACGTCCGACCGTCTGTACTTCGAGCCGGTAACGCTTGAAGACGTGCTGGAAATCTGTCGCGTCGAGAAGCCAAAAGGCGTGATCGTCCAGTACGGCGGCCAAACCCCGCTGAAACTGGCTCGCGCACTTGAAGCTGCTGGCGTGCCGATCATCGGTACCAGCCCTGACGCTATCGACCGTGCCGAAGACCGTGAGCGCTTCCAGCAAATGGTTGAGCGCCTGAACCTGCGTCAGCCGCCCAACGCCACCGTGCGCAGCGAAGACGAAGCGATTCGCGCCGCCAGCAAAATCGGTTATCCGCTGGTAGTGCGTCCGTCCTACGTACTGGGCGGCCGGGCGATGGAAATCGTCTACGAAGAAGAAGAGCTCAAGCGTTACCTGCGTGATGCAGTGAAAGTGTCCAACGACAGCCCGGTGCTGCTGGACCACTTCCTCAATTGCGCCATCGAGATGGACGTGGATGCGGTCTGCGACGGCACCGACGTGGTGATCGGCGCGATCATGCAGCACATCGAACAGGCTGGCGTTCACTCCGGTGACTCCGCTTGCTCGCTGCCGCCGTACTCGTTGCCTGCGCACATCCAGGACGAGATGCGCGAACAGGTCAAGAAGATGGCCCTGGAGCTGGGCGTGGTCGGCCTGATGAACGTTCAGTTGGCGCTGCAAGGCGAAGACATCTACGTTATCGAAGTCAACCCGCGTGCTTCGCGTACCGTGCCATTTGTTTCCAAGTGCATCGGTGTTTCCCTGGCGATGATTGCCGCGCGCGTGATGGCCGGTAAGACCTTGAAGGAAATCGGCTTCACCAAGGAAATCATCCCGAACTTCTACAGCGTGAAAGAGGCGGTGTTCCCATTCGCCAAGTTCCCTGGCGTGGACCCGATCCTGGGCCCAGAGATGAAGTCCACCGGTGAAGTGATGGGCGTGGGCGATACCTTCGGTGAAGCGTTCGCCAAAGCCCAGATGGGCGCCAGTGAAGTGCTGCCGACCGGCGGTACTGCGTTCATCAGCGTACGCGATGATGACAAGCCACTGGTTGCAGGCGTGGCCCGTGATCTGATCAACTTGGGCTTCGAAGTCGTGGCCACTGCCGGGACCGCCAAGCTGATCGAGGCTGCCGGCCTGAAAGTGCGTCGCGTGAACAAGGTGACGGAAGGCCGTCCACACGTGGTCGACATGATCAAGAATGACGAAGTCACCTTGATCATCAACACCACCGAAGGTCGCCAGTCGATCGCGGACTCCTACTCCATTCGTCGTAACGCCTTGCAGCACAAGATTTACTGCACCACCACCATTGCTGCTGGCGAAGCTATCTGCGAAGCGCTCAAGTTCGGTCCTGAAAAAACCGTGCGCCGCTTGCAGGATCTACACGCAGGATTGAAGGCATGATCAAATACCCAATGACCGTCCAGGGCGCAAAAGCCCTGGAAGAAGAGCACGCCCACCTGACCAAGGTCGTCCGTCCGAAGTTGAGCCAGGACATCGGTACGGCCCGGGAACTGGGCGATCTGAAGGAAAACGCTGAATACCATGCTGCTCGCGAGCAGCAAGGTATGGTTGAGGCGCGGATCCGTGACATCGAAGGCCGCATGCAGAATGCGGTGATCATCGACGTCACGACCATCCCGAAGACCGGCAAGGTGATTTTCGGCACTACCGTGGAAATCGCCAACGTCGAGACTGACGAAAGCGTGGTTTACCACATCGTGGGTGAAGACGAGGCCGACTTCAAACTCGGCAAGATCTCCGTCGGCTCGCCGCTGGCCCGCGCCTTGATTGCCAAGGAGGAGGGTGATGTGGTGGCCGTCAAGACGCCTGGTGGCGTGATCGAGTACGAGATTGTCGAAGTTCGTCACATCTGAAAGACGGCGCCCGCTTCGTGCGGGCGCCATGCTTTGGCAGTTTGCCCAGATGCTTTGGGTTGGCGGCCTATGGCTGTTACATATTGGTGTGCTACCGGCGCTGGGCCTGATTGGCCTGGCACCGTTGCTGATCGATGAGGTCGGCGGATTGTTAAGTGCGTTGCTGGTGGGTTTTGCAGCGGCGTGCGTGACGCTTCAGGCGCTGGTGCTGGTCAAGGCCGAAGGCTTGGGGAGTTTGTGGCGGGATATTCGCGGGCAACTGCTGTTGATGGCGCTGTATGCGTGCGCAATGTTTTGCGTGGTGCGCATCTTTCTGCCGGAAGCGTTGCGCTGGCAGCTGTTCAGCTATCTTGTGCTAGGGTTTTCCGGGTTGGTGCTGGTTGTACAGCCGGCGCCAGGATGGAGTGGCAGGGCGCGCGAAGCACGCCCGTGACCCTTGTTTCACTTGAAGCGGTGTACGTTCGACAGTTGCTTGTTGACGCTGAAGTTCTTGCGATACAGCAGCGCCATCTTGCCGATGACCTGAACCAGGTCCGCTTTGCCAGCCTTGCACAGTTCTGCAATGGCTGCCAGGCGCGCCTCGCGATCAAGGATGCTGACCTTGATCTTGATCAGTTCATGATCGCCCAATGCGCGTTCAAGTTCGGCTAACACACCTTCAGTCAAACCGTTGTCAGCCACAGTCAAAACTGGTTTCAGATGGTGGCCAATGGATTTGTACTGTTTCTTCTGCTCTTGAGTGAGCGGCATAATCTGACCCCTGCGTCTGATCTTGTAAAAAGCGGCGGCCAGTTTACCCGAGCGAGTCCGGGACCGCCCAGTTAATCACGACCCGTTTTATTTTCGAGGTGGCCCGTGGCCCGTTCCAAAACTAGCCTTAAGTGGCTGCAAGAGCATTTCAACGATCCTTACGTCAAAATGGCGCAAAAGGATGGCTACCGCTCCCGGGCCAGCTACAAGCTGCTGGAGATCCAGGAAAAGGACAAGTTGATCCGCCCTGGCATGAGCGTAATCGACCTGGGGGCCGCCCCGGGTGGCTGGTCCCAGGTGACCAGTCGTCTGATTGGTGGGCAAGGTCGCTTGATCGCATCCGACATCCTGGAAATGGACAGCATCCCGGACGTGACCTTTGTTCACGGCGATTTTACCCAGGATGAAGTGCTGGCACAGATCCTCGAGGCAGTCGGAAATTCGCAGGTAGACCTTGTGATTTCCGATATGGCCCCCAATATGAGTGGATTACCAGCTGTTGATATGCCGCGAGCCATGTTCCTTTGCGAATTGGCACTGGACCTGGCGGGACGGGTACTACGTCCGGGTGGTGATTTTCTGGTCAAGGTCTTCCAGGGTGAAGGCTTCGACGAGTATCACAAGAACATCCGCAAGCTGTTCGACAAGGTACAGACACGCAAACCTGACTCTTCCCGGGACAGGTCCCGTGAGCAGTATTTGCTGGGTCGCGGTTTCCGTGGCATTGAAGGCGCTGCCAGTGAAGAGCGTTTTTGAGGAATTTGACGGAGGCGATAGGTTTTTTTATATCGCTTTCGTCACGAAGCTTTACGAATATTGTGTAGTCAAAGTTTCACAAAGGGTTACAGACGGCGCCTGCCAGAGTTGTAGGTAATGTAGTAAGTTAGGCCGGTGAATATCATGCGAAGCACGCGCCAGTAGCGGAGCTTGCTTCAGAGGGTAGTTAATTGAACGATATGGCAAAGAATCTGATCCTGTGGTTGATCATCGCGGCTGTCCTCGTGACGGTGAT
This sequence comes from Pseudomonas sp. Bout1, assembly GCF_034314165.1. Lineage (GTDB taxonomy): Bacteria > Pseudomonadota > Gammaproteobacteria > Pseudomonadales > Pseudomonadaceae > Aquipseudomonas. The sequence continues at coordinate 889,693 of NZ_JAVIWK010000001.1, forward strand.
GAACAACTTCTCCAGCCCTAACGAGCCGCAGACCCTCAACTATTCCGACTTCATCCAGCAAGTTAAGGATGGCAAGGTCGAGCGCGTAGCAGTTGACGGCTACGTGATTACCGGCAAGCGCAACGATGGCGACAGCTTCAAGACCATCCGTCCGGCAATCCAGGACAATGGCCTGATCGGCGACCTGGTGGATAACCACGTGGTCGTTGAAGGCAAGCAGCCTGAGCAGCAGAGCATCTGGACCCAGCTCCTGGTAGCCAGCTTCCCGATCCTGGTGATCATTGCCGTGTTCATGTTCTTCATGCGCCAGATGCAAGGTGGTGCGGGAGGCAAGGGCGGGCCGATGAGCTTCGGCAAGAGCAAGGCACGCCTGCTTTCCGAAGACCAGGTGAAGACCACCCTGGCTGACGTTGCCGGTTGCGACGAAGCCAAGGAAGAAGTGGGTGAGCTGGTAGAATTCCTGCGCGACCCGGGCAAGTTCCAGCGTCTGGGCGGCCGCATTCCACGCGGTGTGCTGATGGTTGGCCCGCCAGGTACCGGTAAAACCCTGTTGGCCAAGGCTATTGCCGGCGAAGCCAAAGTACCTTTCTTCACCATTTCCGGTTCCGATTTCGTCGAGATGTTCGTCGGTGTCGGTGCCAGCCGTGTTCGCGATATGTTCGAGCAGGCCAAGAAGCACGCGCCATGCATCATCTTCATCGATGAAATCGACGCCGTTGGTCGCCATCGTGGTGCTGGTATGGGTGGCGGTCATGATGAGCGTGAGCAAACACTTAACCAGTTGCTGGTTGAGATGGACGGCTTCGAAATGAACGACGGCATCATCGTGATTGCCGCGACCAACCGTCCTGACGTACTCGACCCTGCGCTGCTGCGTCCGGGCCGTTTTGACCGTCAGGTTGTGGTCGGTCTGCCAGACATCCGTGGCCGTGAACAGATTCTGAAAGTGCACATGCGCAAAGTGCCGATGGGCGACGACGTGGCTCCGGCCGTAATTGCCCGTGGTACGCCTGGCTTCTCCGGTGCCGACCTTGCCAACCTGGTAAACGAAGCCTCGCTGTTCGCAGCCCGTACCGGCAAGCGCATCGTCGAAATGAAAGAGTTTGAACTGGCGAAAGACAAGATCATGATGGGCGCCGAGCGCAAATCCATGGTCATGTCCGAGAAAGAGAAGCAAAACACCGCCTATCACGAAGCCGGTCACGCCATTGTCGGTCGCGTTGTGCCTGAGCATGACCCCGTCTACAAAGTGTCGATCATTCCTCGTGGTCGGGCGCTGGGCGTCACCATGTTCCTGCCGGAAGAGGATCGCTACAGCCTCTCCAAGCGTGCGTTGATCAGCCAGATCTGCTCGCTGTACGGTGGCCGGATCGCGGAAGAGATGACCTTGGGCTTCGACGGTGTTACTACCGGTGCTTCCAACGACATCATGCGTGCCAGCCAGATTGCACGGAACATGGTGACCAAGTGGGGCCTGTCGGAAAAACTCGGTCCCTTGATGTATGCCGAGGACGAAGGCGAGGTGTTCCTGGGTCGCGGTGGTGGCGGTCAAGCTGCCAGCTTCTCCGGGGAGACCGCCAAGCTGATCGACTCCGAAGTGCGCAGCATCATTGACCAGTGCTACGGCACGGCCAAGCAGATCCTCACAGACAACCGTGACAAGCTCGACGCCATGGCTGATGCCCTGATGAAGTACGAGACCATTGATGCCGAGCAGATCGACGACATCATGGCCGGTCGTACGCCTCGCGAGCCTCGTGATTGGGAAGGTGGTTCGGGTACTTCGGGCACGCCGCCAGTGGTACAGAACGAGCGCCCTGAAGCTCCGATCGGCGGCCCGGCTGCTGACCATTAAGGTTTGAAATGACTTCTGCGTTGTCCTCGACCCGGTTGCCTTGCGGCAGCCGGGTTCTTGATTTGGCCCAAACACACGTTATGGGCATTCTTAACGTAACCCCTGATTCCTTTTCCGATGGTGGCCGCTTCAGTCAGCTTGATGCTGCGTTGCGCCATGCAGAGGCCATGGTGGCAGCTGGCGCGACCCTGATTGATGTCGGTGGCGAATCGACGCGCCCTGGGGCTCGTGCGGTGTCTCCCTTGGAGGAGCTGGAGCGGGTCGCGCCCATTATCGAGCGCATTCATCGAGAGCTGGATGTCATCATCTCTGTCGACACGTCGACGCCAGCCGTCATGCGCGAAAGCGCGCGGCTGGGCGCCGGGTTGATCAACGATGTGCGTTCCCTGCAGCGCGATGGCGCCCTGGATGCGGCCGCTGCCACGGGCCTGCCGGTTTGCCTGATGCACATGCTCGGTGAGCCGGGCACGATGCAGGACGACCCGCATTACGACAACCTGGTCGGTGAAGTGAAAGGCTTTCTTGCCGAGCGCATGGCCCAATGCGTCGCGGTGGGGATTGCCCCGGAGAGGATCATCCTCGACCCGGGATTTGGCTTTGCCAAGACCCTGCAACACAATTTAAGCCTGTTCAAGCATATGGAATCCCTGCATGCCCTTGGTCGCCCCCTGCTGGTAGGGGTTTCGCGCAAGAGCATGATAGGTCTGGCGTTGAATCGTCCGGTGGGTGAGCGCCTGCATGGCGGCCTGGCACTCGCGGCGCTTGCCGTGGTGAAGGGTGCGCGTATCTTGCGGGTGCATGACGTTGCCGAGACGGTAGATGTAGTGCGGATGATCGCAGCGGTTGAATCAGCCGAATAAGAATGATGGAGCACTTATGACTAAAAAATATTTTGGCACCGATGGCATTCGCGGTCGGGTCGGCGAATTTCCGATTACTCCAGACTTCATGCTCAAGCTGGGCTGGGCCGCCGGCATGGCGTTCCGCAGCATGGGCGCCTGTCGCATCCTGGTGGGCAAGGACACGCGTATCTCGGGGTACATGTTTGAGTCTGCGCTGGAGGCAGGTCTGTCTGCTGCCGGCGCTGATGTGATGTTGCTGGGCCCGATGCCTACGCCGGCGATTGCTTACCTGACGCGTACCTTTCACGCTGAAGCCGGTATCGTGATCAGTGCTTCGCACAATCCTCACGATGACAACGGCATCAAATTCTTCTCGGGCCAGGGCACCAAACTGCCGGACGAGATCGAACACATGATCGAAGAGTTGCTGGATGCGCCGATGACCGTCGTCGAGTCGAGCAAGCTGGGCAAGGTTTCGCGGATTAACGACGCTTCTGGCCGTTATATCGAGTTCTGCAAAAGCAGCGTGCCGAGCAGTACCAATTTTGCCGGGTTGAAAGTCGTCATCGACTGCGCCCACGGTGCGACGTACAAGGTTGCGCCGAGTGTGTTCAAGGAGCTTGGTGCAGACGTTACTGTGCTGTCGGCCCAGCCTAACGGCTTGAACATCAACGACAACTGCGGCTCGACCCACATGGGGCAGTTGCAGGCGGCGGTGCTGGCCGAGCATGCCGACTTGGGTATTGCGTTCGACGGCGACGGCGATCGGGTATTGATGGTCGACCACACCGGTGCAATTGTTGATGGCGATGACCTGTTGTTTATCATTGCCCGCGACTTGCATGAGCGCAACAAGCTGCAGGGCGGCGTCGTGGGTACCTTGATGAGCAATCTCGGGCTGGAGCTGGCACTGGCAGACCTGGGGATTCCGTTTGTGCGCGCCAATGTCGGTGACCGCTATGTGATCGCTGAACTGCTGGAGCGCAATTGGCAGGTGGGCGGCGAGAACTCCGGGCATGTGGTGTGCTTCCAGCACACGACTACCGGGGACGCGATTATTGCGGCGCTGCAAGTGCTGCTGGCACTGCGTCGTCGCGAAGAAAGCCTGGCGCAGGCGCGCCAGGCGCTGCGCAAGTGTCCGCAAGTGCTGCTCAACGTGCGGTTTGCGGGCGGTGACAACCCTATCGAGCATCCGTCCGTGAAAGAGGCCAGCGAGCGTGTCACTGCCGCCATGGCGGGTCGTGGCCGGGTCTTGCTGCGCAAGTCAGGTACCGAGCCTTTGGTGCGTGTCATGGTCGAAGGCGAGGACGAAACACAGGTTCGCGGCTATGCCGAAGAGCTGGCAAAACTGGTAACTGAAGTTTGCGCCTGAATTCGGCTTGCCAGTGATGATGTGGTTGGGTAACATCTGCGCCCACTTTGACCGACGGGGTACAGCATGCGTCGCACTATGGTAGCTGGTAACTGGAAGATGCACGGTACCCGCGCCAGTGTCGCTGAGCTGATCAACGGCCTTCGTCATTTGGCCTTGCCTGGCGGTGTAGATGTCGCGGTATTCCCGCCTTGCTTGTATATCAATCAAGTGATTGATGGCTTGAAAGGCAAGTCGATTCAGGTCGGCGCGCAGAACTCTGCGGTGGAATCCATGCAGGGTGCGTTGACCGGTGAGATTGCGCCGAGTCAGCTGGTTGATGCGGGTTGTTCCCTGGTGCTTGTTGGGCACTCCGAGCGCCGCCAGATCATGGGCGAGCGTGATGGGACACTCAATCGCAAATTCGCAGCGGCACAGGCTTGTGGCTTGATTCCGGTGTTGTGCATAGGGGAGACCCTTGAGCAGCGTGAGTCCGGTAAAACTCTTGAAGTTGTCGGGCGTCAGCTGGGCAGCATCATCGAGGAGCTGGGAGTCGGTGCCTTTGCAAATGCAGTAATTGCTTACGAGCCGGTCTGGGCCATTGGTACCGGGCTGACTGCTTCGCCGCAACAGGCGCAGGATGTGCACGCAGCCATTCGCGCGCAGTTGGCGGCAGAGAATTCTGAGGTCGCACGAGGTGTGCGGCTTCTATACGGCGGCAGCGTGAAGGCGGCCAATGCGGTCGAACTGTTCGGCATGCCGGATATCGATGGGGGGCTCATTGGTGGAGCTTCCCTGAATGCAGATGAGTTCGGTGCGATTTGTCGCGCCGCGGGAAACTGAAAAAATGCTGGAAACAGTCATCGTTGTTTTTCATCTGCTGGGTGCACTGGGCGTAGTTGCCCTGGTTTTGCTGCAGCAGGGTAAAGGTGCGGACGCTGGTGCGTCTTTCGGGGCAGGTGCTTCAAATACTGTGTTCGGAAGCCAAGGTTCCTCTACCTTTCTTAGTAAGTTTACTGCTATACTTGCCGCCGGTTTCTTCATAACCAGCTTGGGGTTAGGTTACTTTGCTAAAGAGAAAGCTCATGTGCTGACTCAGGTAGGTCTCCCAAACCCAGCAGTGTTGGAAGTACCAAAAGCAAAACCGGCTTCTGATGATGTCCCGGTGCTTCAAGAGCAAAAGTCGGCTACTCCAGCGACTGACGTGCCTCCAGCTCAAGAGCAAAAGTAAGAAGGTTGTAAACGCTGTATTGCCGAGGTGGTGGAATTGGTAGACACGCAACCTTGAGGTGGTTGTGCCCATAGGGTGTAGGGGTTCGAGTCCCCTTCTCGGTACCAATTATCAGGAGAGCCCGCTGTTGCGGGCTTTCTTGTAGGTGGAAGGTTACATTGACCCTGTAAGGGATCGGTCGTATACTTCCGCCCCAGCTTTGTCGCGGGGTGGAGCAGTCTGGTAGCTCGTCGGGCTCATAACCCGAAGGTCGTCGGTTCAAATCCGGCCCCCGCAACCAGTTTTAGCGGAGCCCCTTTTAAGGGGCTTTTTGTTAGCTGGACACTTTCAACGCCGCTGTTCGACGGCGTTTCAAGGATGGGCGTTTCGCCCATTTTTTTATTTTGCACAGCATGCACATACATGCACGAGGGGGTTCAGGTGTCGAGCAAGCTAGAAGAGTTGCAGGCCTTGTTGGCCCCGGTGATCGTGGCCCTAGGCTATGAATGCTGGGGTATTGAGTTTTCGGCTCAAGGTCGCCACTCAATGTTGCGCGTTTATATCGATAAAGAGGGCGGCGTGCTGGTGGACGATTGTGCCATTGTCAGCCGTCAGATCAGCGGTGTCCTGGATGTTGAAGATCCGATCGCTGTTGAATACACCCTCGAAGTTTCCTCGCCTGGCATGGAACGCCCACTGTTCACTATTGATCAGTTTGCAAAATTTGCCGGTGAACAAGTGAAGATCAAGCTGCGCTCTCCCTTTGAAGGGCGACGCAACTTTCAGGGCCTTCTGCGCGGTGTAGAAGAGCAGGACGTCGTGGTGCAGGTAGAAGACCATGAGTTCCTGTTGCCGATCGATATGATCGACAAGGCCAACATTATTCCCAGTTTTGACTGAGACGCGGATCCCGCGGATCCAATGGCTTGCGAAAGGCGAGGCGTACGATGAGCAAAGAAGTACTGCTGGTTGTTGAGTCGGTATCCAATGAAAAGGGCGTACCGGCAAACGTGATTTTTGAAGCGCTGGAGCTGGCCCTGGCCACTGCTACCAAAAAGCGTTTTGAAGACGAAGTTGATCTGCGTGTGGAAATCAACCGCCACACCGGTGCCTACGAGACTTTCCGTCGCTGGACGGTCGTCGAGGAAGCCGATCTTGATGATCCGGCCATCGAAACCTGGCCGAGCAAGGTTGCTGAAACGCACCCGGGCGCCCAGGTCGGTGATGTCGTCGAAGAAAAGATCGAATCCATCGAGTTCGGCCGCATCGCTGCACAGACTGCCAAGCAAGTCATCGTGCAGAAGGTCCGCGAAGCCGAGCGCGCTCAAGTCGTTGACGCCTATCGCGAGCGCCTGGGGGAAATTATCTCCGGCACCGTGAAAAAGGTTACCCGCGACAACGTGATCGTCGACCTGGGTAACAACGCTGAAGCGTTGCTGGCCCGCGAAGACATCATTTCCCGCGAAACTTTCCGGGTCGGTGTGCGCTTGCGTGCGCTGCTCAAGGAAATCCGCACCGAGAACCGCGGCCCTCAGCTGATCCTGTCGCGTACCGCGCCGGAAATGCTGATCGAGTTGTTCCGCATCGAAGTGCCGGAAATTGCCGAAGGCCTGATCGAAGTCATGGCTGCGTCCCGCGATCCGGGTTCGCGCGCCAAGATCGCGGTCCGCTCCAAGGACAAACGCATCGACCCGCAAGGTGCTTGCATTGGTATGCGCGGTTCGCGCGTCCAGGCAGTGTCGGGCGAATTGGGCGGTGAGCGTGTGGACATCGTCCTGTGGGACGATAACCCGGCGCAGTTTGTGATCAACGCAATGTCGCCTGCTGAAGTGGCGGCAATTATCGTTGACGAGGATGCCCATGCAATGGACATCGCCGTTGGCGCAGACAATCTGGCTCAGGCCATCGGTCGCGGTGGTCAGAACGTACGTTTGGCCAGCCAGTTGACCGGCTGGACCCTGAACGTGATGACCGAATCGGACATCCAGGCTAAGCAGCAAGCAGAAACCGGTGACATCCTGCGCAACTTCATCGACGAGCTGGAAGTCGACGAAGACCTGGCGCAGGTGCTGGTAGATGAAGGCTTCACCAGCCTGGAAGAGATTGCCTACGTACCGTTGGAAGAAATGCTCAACATCGACGGCTTTGACGAAGACACCGTCAACGAGCTTCGCGCTCGGGCCAAGGATCGTTTGTTGACTAAAGCCATCGCTACTGAGGAAAAGCTGGCAGACGCCCATCCGGCCGAAGACCTGCTCTCGCTTGAGGGTATGGACAAGGATTTGGCGATGGAACTGGCGGTGCGCGGCGTAATTACCCGCGAAGACCTGGCCGAGCAGTCTATTGACGACCTGCTCGACATCGACGGCATTGACGATGATCGTGCCGGCAAGTTGATCATGGCCGCCCGAGCCCATTGGTTCGAGTAATTAGGCGCGGCCTGAGGAGAGAAGTGCATGACGCAAGTCACGGTGAAACAACTGGCCGATGAGGTCAAAACACCGGTAGAGCGCCTGTTGCAGCAGATGCGTGAGGCAGGTCTGCCGCACACCGCCGCCGATGAAGGTGTGAGCGATAGTGAGAAGCAGTCTTTGCTGACTCACTTGAAGAGCAGCCACAAGGCGAAAGTGGAAGAACCGCGCAAGATTACATTGCAGCGCAAAACCACCAGCACCCTGCGTGTTGCTGGTAGCAAGAGCATCAGCGTTGAAGTACGCAAGAAGAAAGTCTTCGTACAGCGCAGCCCGGAAGAAATTGAAGCCGAGCGCAAACGCGAACTGGAAGAACGTCGCGCAGTAGAAAATACTGCTCGTCAGAAGGCTGAAGAAGAAGCCAAGCGTCGCGCCGAAGAAGAAGCGCGTCGCCAGCCTGCTGCTGCGCAATCTGCTAACGCTGATGCAGTTGCTGCGCCTAGCGCGCCTGTAGAAGCTGTTCGTGAGGCCGCTCCGGTTGCTGCCGCGCCTGCTCCTGCAGCCGACGCTCGCAAACGCGAAGAACCTCGTCGTCCGGACAAACCACGTGCAGACGATAACAATCGTCGTGGCAGTGGCGATGGTGAGCGCAAAAACGCTCCACATCGTGCTTCGGTCAAAGAGAAGGCGCCAGCGCCACGCGTTGCTCCACGTACTACCGACGAAGAAAGCGACAGCTTCCGTCGCGGTGGTCGCGGCAAGGCCAAGCTGAAGAAGCGCAACGCCCACGGTTTCCAGAGCCCAACCGGCCCTGTCGTGCGTGATGTGCAGATCGGCGAGACCATCACTGTTGGCGACCTCGCCAACCAGATGTCGGTCAAGGCTGCTGAAATCATCAAGTTCATGTTCAAACTGGGTACTCCAGCCACCATCAACCAGGTACTGGATCAGGAAACTGCCCAACTGGTTGCTGAAGAGCTGGGCCACAAAGTGACCCTGGTCAGCGACACCGCCCTGGAAGATTCCCTGGCCGAGTCCCTGAAGTTTGAAGGTGAGACGTTCTCCCGTGCGCCAGTCGTGACCGTAATGGGCCACGTTGACCACGGTAAAACCTCGCTGCTCGACTACATCCGTCGTGCCAAGGTAGCTGCAGGCGAAGCCGGCGGTATCACCCAGCACATCGGTGCCTACCACGTTGAAACCGAACGCGGCATGGTCACCTTCCTCGACACCCCTGGTCACGCCGCGTTTACCGCAATGCGTGCCCGTGGTGCCAAGGCGACTGACATCGTGATCCTGGTAGTTGCAGCGGACGACGGCGTAATGCCGCAGACCATTGAAGCTGTCCAGCACGCCAAGGCCGCTGGTGTTCCACTGGTTGTAGCAGTGAACAAAATCGACAAGCCGGGCGCCGATCTCGATCGCATCCGTAGCGAACTGTCGGTTCACGGCGTGACTTCGGAAGAGTGGGGCGGTGATACGCCATTCGTTTCGGTTTCGGCGAAAGTCGGTACCGGTGTAGACGAACTGCTCGAAGCGGTCCTGCTGCAAGCCGAAGTACTCGAACTGAAAGCAACCCCATCGGCCCCTGGTCGCGGTGTTGTGGTTGAATCGCGTCTCGACAAAGGTCGTGGCCCGGTTGCAACCGTTCTGGTTCAAGACGGTACCCTGCGCCAAGGCGACATGGTGCTGGTCGGTTCGAACTATGGCCGTGTACGTGCCATGCTCGACGAGAACGGCAAGCCAATCAAGGAAGCCGGTCCTTCCATCCCTGTCGAGATCCTCGGCCTGGACGGTACCCCGGACGCTGGCGACGAGATGAGCGTGCTGTCGGATGAGAAGAAAGCCCGTGAAGTGGCTCTGTTCCGTCAAGGCAAGTTCCGCGAAGTCAAGCTGGCCCGTGCTCACGCCGGCAAGCTGGAAAACATCTTCGAGAACATGGGCCAGGCTGAGAAGAAGACGCTTAACATCGTCCTCAAATCTGACGTTCGTGGTTCCCTCGAAGCGTTGAACGGCGCCTTGAACGGCCTGGGTAACGACGAAGTGCAAGTGCGTGTTGTCGGTGGCGGTGTCGGTGGTATCACCGAGTCCGATGCCAACCTGGCACTGGCTTCCAACGCTGTACTGTTCGGCTTCAACGTGCGTGCCGATGCTGGCGCACGGAAGATCGTCGAGCAGGAAGGCCTGGACATGCGTTACTACAACGTCATCTACGACATCATCGAAGACGTCAAGAAAGCCCTTACCGGCATGCTTGGCAGCGACGTCCGGGAGAACATCCTGGGTGTGGCCGAGGTGCGTGACGTGTTCCGCTCGCCGAAATTCGGCGCGATCGCCGGTTGCATGGTTATCGAAGGTGTTGTGCACCGTAACCGTCCAATCCGTGTACTGCGTGAAGACATCGTTATCTTCGAAGGCGAGCTGGAATCCCTGCGCCGCTTCAAGGATGACGCTTCCGAAGTACGTGCCGGCATGGAATGCGGTATTGGCGTCAAGAGCTACAACGACGTCAAGGCTGGCGACAAGATCGAAGTTTACGAGAAGGTCCAGGTTGCTCGCAGCCTCTAACTCGCGCACTTCAAGGGCCACGCGGCGCCCGGGCATGCAAATGCCAGGCGCCGTGTTCGGACTCTAAACGCAACGCCCGGTCTGGCTTTTGTCAGGCCGGGCGTTTGCCGCTTTCAGACCCCACGGGTTTCACCGTGTGGCAGTAACAGGTAACAAGACATGGCAAAAGAATACAGCCGTACCCAGCGTATCGGCGATCAGATGCAGCGTGAGCTGGCACAACTGATCCGTCGTGAAGTAAAAGACCCACGTGTTGGCCTGGTCACCATCACCGCCGTTGAAGTGAGCCGTGACGTTGGTCACGCCAAGATCTTCATCACCGTGATGGGCCAGGACAACAGCGAAGAAATCGCGCAAAGCATCAAGGTGCTCAACTCTGCCGCAGGCTTCCTGCGCATGCAGTTGGCCCGTGAAATGAAGCTGCGCAGCGTTCCGCAGTTGCACTTCCACTACGACGAAAGCGTCGTGCGTGGCGCGCACCTGTCGGCACTGATCGAGCGGGCCGTGGCTGAAGACAATCAGCACCCGGAATCCGCCACGCCTGAAGACGCCAAGGAGTAGTCGGTGGCTCAGGTCAAACGTATCCGTCGTAACGTCAGCGGCATCATTCTGCTCGACAAACCCATTGGCTTTACCTCCAATGCGGCGTTGCAGAAGGTTCGCTGGCTGCTCAATGCCGAGAAGGCAGGGCACACCGGCAGCCTCGACCCCTTGGCCACTGGCGTATTGCCGTTGTGCTTTGGCGAGGCCACCAAGTTTTCGCAATACCTGCTCGATTCCGACAAGGGTTACGAAACCCTGATGCAACTGGGCAAGACCACCACCACGGCCGACGCCGAAGGTGATGTTTTGCAGGTTCGCGACGTGACCGTTGGTCGTGCTGATATCGAAGCTGCGTTGCCCGCTTTTCGTGGGCAAATCAGTCAGATACCGCCGATGTACTCGGCCCTCAAGCGTGATGGCCAGCCTCTTTACAAGCTGGCACGTGCAGGTGAAGTGGTGGAGCGCGAACCGCGTTCTGTTACTATTGCGCGCTTGGAATTGCTCGCCGCTGAAGGCGACACTGCCCGGTTGGCAGTGGACTGCAGCAAAGGCACCTATATCCGTACCCTCGTGGAAGATATCGGTGAGCAACTGGGCTGTGGCGCATACGTTGCAGAGCTGCGGCGTACCCAGGCCGGCCCTTTCACCCTGGCCCAGACGGTCACGCTGGAAGAGCTGGAAGCAGTACATGCCGAAGGCGGCAACGAGGCGGTAGATCGCTTCCTGATGCCATCGGACAGCGGTTTGCTGGATTGGCCATTGCTGCACTTCTCGGAGCACAGCGCGTTCTACTGGCTTAACGGCCAACCGGTACGCGCGCCGGATGCGCCGAAGTTCGGCATGGTGCGAGTACAAGATCACAACGGTCGCTTTATCGGTATCGGTGAAGTGAGCGAAGACGGGCGCATCGCGCCGCGTCGACTGATTCGGTCAGAATGACCGAAACCAGTTTGTGGTAAAAGCGTAGCGAGCGAAGGTAAGACAAGGAAAAAACAGGCGAGGAGGCGGAGTTAACTGCTGTTAATGAGCATTCCGAGCCTGTTTTTGACGCAGGATTACCGAGCGCAGTAGCTTTTACGCAAACTGGAACGAGGGTGGCTGTTAGCAGGCATGGTCACTACTCATTTTTAGATACAGGGATTTGTCCCTGGCCTGTTGAAACCGCCCTTTGGGTGGTTTCCTGAAAAAAGGATTGCCTCATGGCTCTCGACGTTCAAGAAAAAGCTCAAATCGTAGCTGACTACCAGCAAGCTGTTGGTGACACTGGTTCGCCAGAAGTGCAAGTTGCACTGCTGACCCACAACATCAACAAGCTGCAAGGTCACTTCAAGGCCAACGGTAAAGATCACCACTCCCGTCGTGGTCTGATCCGCATGGTAAACCAGCGTCGTAAGCTGCTGGATTACCTGAAAGGCAAGGATCTGGGTCGTTATCAGACTCTGATCGGTCGCCTGGGTCTGCGTCGCTAATAAGCGATTGCGCTAGAGGTTGGTTGGCTGTCGTGTGCCAGTGGGTTTCCCGCTGGCCCATGGCAGGCTTCCAGCCTCAAGTTTTATCTGGATACACGTTTTACCCTGGACAGGCGTTGGGCCGATTCCCGACATTGCCCAAGAATTTCGCAAGAAGACAAGTTCCCCAAGAGCCACAAAGAAGGTAGGACACCGTGAACCCGGTTATCAAAAAATTCCAGTTCGGTCAATCGACCGTTACCCTCGAGACAGGCCGTATCGCCCGTCAAGCCTCCGGCGCAGTGCTGGTCACCGTTGACGACGACGTCACCGTATTGGTGACCGTTGTAGGCGCCAAGACCGCTGACCCAAGCAAAGGCTTCTTCCCTCTTTCCGTTCACTACCAGGAAAAGACTTACGCTGCCGGTAAGATCCCTGGTGGTTTCTTCAAGCGCGAAGGCCGTCCTTCCGAGAAAGAAACCCTGACTTCCCGACTGATCGACCGTCCGATCCGTCCGCTGTTCCCAGAAGGCTTCATGAACGAAGTGCAGGTTGTCTGCACCGTCGTTTCCACCAGCAAGAAGACCGATCCGGACATCGCTGCGATGATCGGTACCTCGGCTGCCCTGGCCATCTCCGGTATTCCTTTCGATGGCCCGATCGGCGCCGCTCGCGTGGCATTCCACGAAAGCACCGGCTACCTGCTGAACCCGACTTACGAACAACAGAAAGCTTCGAGCCTGGACATGGTCGTTGCCGGTACTTCGGAAGCCGTATTGATGGTTGAATCGGAAGCCAAAGAGCTGACCGAAGACCAGATGCTGGGCGCGGTACTGTTTGCTCACGACGAGTTCCAGGTTGTGATCAACGCCGTTAAAGAACTGGCCGCCGAAGCTGCCAAGCCAACCTGGACCTGGGCTCCACAGCCTGAAGCGACTGCTCTGCTGGGCGCGATCCGTGCCGAGTTCGGCGACGCGATCTCCCAGGCTTACACCATCACCATCAAGGCCGACCGTTACGCTCGCCTGGGTGAGTTGAAAGACCAGGTTGTTGCCAAACTGTCCGGTGAAGAAGGCCAGCCTTCGTCCAGCGAAGTCAAAGCAGCGTTCGGCGAAATCGAATACCGCACCGTTCGCGAAAACATCGTTAACGGCAAGCCACGTATCGACGGCCGCGACACCAAGACCGTACGTCCGCTGAACATCGAAGTCGGCGTTCTGCCAAAAACCCACGGTTCGGCCCTGTTCACCCGTGGCGAAACCCAGGCTCTGGTAGTTGCAACACTGGGTACTGCCCGTGACGCACAGCTGTTGGACACCCTGGAAGGCGAGAAAAAAGACCCGTTCATGCTGCACTACAACTTCCCTCCGTTCTCGGTAGGTGAGTGTGGTCGCATGGGTGGTGCTGGTCGTCGCGAAATCGGTCACGGCCGCCTGGCCCGTCGTTCGATCGCTGCCATGCTGCCTGCCGCCGACGTGTTCCCGTACACCATTCGTGTTGTGTCGGAAATCACCGAGTCCAACGGTTCCAGCTCCATGGCTTCGGTCTGCGGTGCTTCCCTGGCCCTGATGGACGCCGGTGTGCCGATGAAGGCACCGGTTGCCGGTATCGCCATGGGCCTGGTTAAAGAAGGCGAGAAGTTCGCCATCCTGACCGACATCCTGGGTGACGAAGACCACTTGGGCGACATGGACTTCAAAGTAGCCGGTACCGCCAAAGGTGTTACCGCGCTGCAGATGGACATCAAGATCAAAGGCATCACCGAAGAGATCATGGAAATCGCTCTGGGCCAAGCCCTGGAAGCGCGCCTGAACATCCTCGGCCAGATGAACGTGATCATTGGTCAGTCGCGTACCGAGCTGTCGGAAAATGCTCCGACCATGATCGCGATGAAAATCGACACCGACAAAATCCGTGATGTTATCGGTAAAGGCGGCGCGACCATTCGTGCGATCTGTGAAGAGACCAAGGCTTCGATCGACATCGAAGACGACGGCTCGATCAAGATCTTCGGCGAAACCAAGGAAGCAGCTGAAGCAGCACGTCAGCGCGTTCTGGGCATCACCGCTGAAGCCGAGATTGGCAAGATCTACGTCGGTAAGGTTGAGCGCATCGTCGACTTCGGCGCATTCGTCAACATCCTGCCAGGCAAAGACGGTCTGGTGCACATCTCCATGTTGAGCGACGCTCGCGTTGAGAAAGTGACCGACATTCTGAAAGAAGGCCAGGAAGTGGAAGTGCTGGTACTGGACGTGGATAACCGCGGCCGTATCAAGCTGTCCATCAAGGACGTAGCAGCAGCCAAGGCTTCGGGCGTTTAATCACCCCGTTGCTGCACGCTGAAAAAAGGACTCTTCGGAGTCCTTTTTTATGCCTGCCGGAAAGTGTCGGGAAATCAGGTGCTTACCAGGCCCCTAAAGCCGCAACTTGCATGCAGGCACAGTCCGGTTCATGCAAGTTGCACGATTCCGAAAATCAGCTGATTCTATAACATGTTGTTTTAAAAGGATTTTATTTGGTTTTGGGTCTTGGCACACTGCCTGCAATAACCCTGTTAACGCTGCAGCATCAAGGTTCACACACTGCAGATTTTTAATAAAACAGGAGTTACTCGTATGAAGAAGTTCGCTCTCGCTACTGCTACCGCTCTGACCCTGGCCATGGGTGCTAACGTGGCCTTTGCTCAGACTTCCCAAGCTCCAATGACCCTGGCGGCTGGTGAAGCCACCAAGGCTAAAGAAAGCGTTTCGGATACCTGGATCACCACCAAGGTTAAATCCGACCTGCTGACCGAGAAAGGCATTCCTGGTTCGGACATCAAGGTTGAAACCAACAAAGGCGTGGTTTCCCTGTCCTCGACAGTCGCTATCTCCGATTCGCAAAAAGCTACTGCTGTAGCAATCACCAAGAAAATCAAAGGCGTGACCGCGGTTTCGGCTGACGGCCTGATGGCCGGCGGTGCAACTAAAGCTGATAACGTCGACAAAACCAAAAGCGCAGCAGCTGGCGCCAAAGAGTCCACCTCGGACACTTGGATCACCACCAAAGTGAAAGCTGACCTGGTAACCGAGAAAGGCATTCCTGGTACCGACATTAAGGTCGAAACCAACAAAGGCGTAGTTTCCCTGTCTTCGACCGTAGCGGTCACTGAAGCTCAGAAAACTACCGCGGTGAATATCGCCAAGAAAATCAAAGGCGTTAAATCTGTTTCGGCTGCTGGCCTGCAAGCAGAGTAACGCTTAACGAATCGCCTGAACTAGGCAGAGGCGGCCACGAGCGAGTCTAGACATCCGCTCAATGCACCTCACAGGTTCATGCGACCGGCCACACGGATGTGGTCATTACAGGCCCCGGCACTTGTGCCGGGGCCTGTTCTATTGTGGGTAGAAAAGTGGGGAGGTCAGAGGCTCTTGTGGCGAGGGGCTTGCCCCCCGTTGGGCTGCGTAGCGGCCCCTTGGTATGACGACGGTGATCCGCCTGAATGACCGCGACGCCCTCATTGGGGCCGCTACGCAGCCCAACGAGGGACAAGCCCCCTCGCCACAGATGTTCAGCGGGTGCCGGTTTATTCGGCGTCCAGATGCATCGGTGTCACCACCCGGCCATCTTTCTGCGCTTCACCGAGGTTGGCGTCGATAAAGTAAACCCGGTCGTCTTCGAGTTTCCCCTTGTCCACCAGGTAGTCCTTGATCGCGCTGGCGCGGTCCTGGCCCAGTTGGCGCAGCAGCACGTCACTGGCGCTCCAGAACTTGATCACACCGTCTCGCAGCTTGGCAGTGCGGTCATCGCTGCTGAGGTCTTTCCACTCGGGCGGCGGCTGCAGTTTGAGGCGGGTGCGGTAGATGCCTTCCAGCAGCGGAGCCTTTTCTTTTTCCGGGACAGCAAGCAGCGACGCCTGGGCCGGGACTTTATCGCCACGGCGCTGCAAGATCTTGTAGTAGTTGTACTGGTATTCGCGTTCCAGTCGCTGTGCGGCCAAAAGCGGGCCGTCACTGCTGGCGGCGGCGGTACCTTCGATTTCCAGGCGCAGGGCGGGGCGTTCTTTGAGCGCCTTGGCCAGGCTGTCCAGTGCCGACTCGGAGTCCTTGCTCAGATCGCTGGAACCCGCGGCGAAAGACACGTTGCCGAGGTCTTGCGCACCACCACCGCTAATCAGCCCGCCGATAAACTTGAACGGCGCCGTGGCTGCACGCACCACCAGGTTACGCAGCGTCTGCCATACAATCGGCATCACGCTGAATTGCGGGTTGTTCAAGTCGCCGGTCACCGGCAGCTCAATGGAGATCTTGCCGTCGCTGTCTTTGAGCAGGGCAATCGCCAGGCGAATTGGCAGGTCCACGGCGTCGGCACTGTCAACCTTTTCGCCCAGTTGCAGTTGCTCAACCACCACCTTGTTCTCGGCCTTCAACTGGCCCTTGGTGATGACGTAATGCAGGTCGAGGTTGAGTCGGCCCTTGCGGATGCGGAACCCGGCGAACTTGCCCGAGTACGGCGTCAGCGTGGTCAGTTCGACACGCTTGAAGCTGGTGGCGATGTCCAGCGCCGCCATCGGGTCAAACGGGTTCACGCTGCCCTTGATGGTGACTGGCGCGTAACGGTCGACCTTGCCCTTCACGTCGACGGTCGCCGGTTTGGCCTGGCGACTGTCGATGGTGCCAATCTGGCCGTTGAGCTGTTGGATGGCCGTGGCGAAGTTCGGGGTCAGGCTGAAGTCGGCGAAGTTGGCCGAGCCGTCGTTGATCGCAATTTGACCAATGTGAATGCCCAGCGGCTTTTCTTTGCCAGCCACAGGTTTTGCAGCGGGCTTACTGGCGCCGTTTGCCGGCTGCGGAATCAGCAGGTCATCGATGTTGGTGGTGCGGTCGTCGTTGATCATGAAGCGCGCATAGGGTTGCAGCAGGTTGACCTTGTCGATCGACAGGCTGTCGCCGTGTTGATAATTCACGCCTTCGAGCACCAACCGCTGCCACTTGAGGAAGTCGCGGGTCTTCATGGTGTCCAGGGTGTGCAACTGGTCGACCTGCGCCCGGCCAGTTACCTGGAACGCCAGGGGCTCGGTGCTTTTCAGGTTGACGTCGAGGTTGCTCCCCAGCATGCCGCTACGCAGTTCCAGGCGGATAAACGGGCTGATATAAGATTGGGCAACGCGCAGGTCGATGTCCTTGGTATCCACTTTCAGCTTGGCGGTAACCGGGTTCAAGTTGACCTGGCCGGTTGCCTGCAGCTTGCCTTGTTTGCCTACCCCAGTATCGAGCTTGAGGGTAAACGGGCTCTGGTTGAGGCTATCGAAATCCTGCAGGTCCAGGTTCAGCGGGCCGACTTCCAGGGCGACTGCCGGTTTAGCCGAGCGGTCAGCCAGGTGCACTTGGTAGTCGCGCAGTTGCACGTCCTTGAGCAGCACTTGCCAAGGCTTGCTCGGGGCTGGCGGCGCCGGTTTTGGCGAGTCGGCGGTGGCGGGTGCGGTAGCCGGTTCGGGCGCGGCTGCCGGCTTGCTCGGTTGGCTGGCGAACAGTTTCTGCCAGTCGAGCTGGCCGTCTGCTTCAAGGGCGGCCCAGGTTTCGAGCTTGTTGCTGCGAATCTTGCCGACAATCACCTGCTGTTTGGCCAGGTCCACGGAGGTGTCACTGACGTCCAGGCGTTCCAGGCGGGCCAATGGCCGGCCATCCGGCGTCTTGATCGCGAACGGCGCGACGCTCAAGGTGACGTTGGTCAGGTTAAGCTCGGTTTCCTTGGCCAGGCTCAACTTGTAGTCGGTGCTGAAGTTGAGGACGCCGTCGTCGAGTACCAGAGGCACCGCGTCACGCACATAGGGCCACCAGACTTTCATCTTGCCGTCGGTAACCTTGAGTTTGCCTTCGGAGGCAATCGGGATGAGGCTGAAGTTGCCGGTCCAGTCGATCTGGCCACCTTCGGGCCCGGCCGCAACCAGCGTCATATCAGCGTTGTCTTCGGGCAACGTGCTGAGGTTCTTCAGCTCGAAATCCAGTTTGTCGTAGAGAAACTCGATCGGCTCACTGGGGCGCAAATCCTGGAAGTGCACATAACCGCCCGCCAGCTTGATGTTATCGATGCGCAGCGGGAACGGCTTGGCGTTCGGATCGGTTGGCGTCGGCTCGCTGGCGGGCAATTTGAACAGTTGCGCCAGGTTTAGCTGGCCGGATTTGTCGAACAGCAGCTCGGTCTTCGGCTTGTCGAGTTGTACGTCCGCCAGGTGCAGGGCGCGGGTCCACAGGCTGTCGAGTTGCAGGTTGGCATAGAGGCGTTCAAAGCCCACTTGCTCCTTGCCGGGCTCACCGATATTCAGGCCCCACACGGTCAATTCGAGGCTGAACGGGTTGAGCTCGATACGCTGGATATGCGCCGGCACGGTGGCGTAATTGGCCAACTGTTGGTTGGCCACGCGAAGGGCAATGCCGGGGAGAATAAGAAAGCCCAGCAAACTGTACAGGGCAAGGGCGGTCAGCAAGGCGCCAGCGGCGCGAATCAATCCTTTGGGCATATGTGACGCCATCTATGTCGATCAAGAGTGCCTTGGAGTATGGCACGGGTTTACGGTTCCGAAGCACCGGGCCTTTATTACCGCGACCAGGCCCTTTTGGGACAAGTCTTACAGCTGCAGGATCAGGGTCTTCAGCGGGGGCTGCTGGTCTTGCGACGGGAAGTCTGCTCCGGGTGTCATGGCCTGCCAGTCGCGTACCGGGCGCCCGGCCTTTTCGGCGCAGCGCAGTACCTGGTCACGCCAGTCGTCCATGCTGACTCTTGCGAGGTTGTTGCAGCAGATCAGCACGCCGTTATCGGCAGTCGCCAGCAGTGCTGGCTTGAGCAGGCTCTGGTAGTCGCGCAGCAGGTCGACGGTGCCGAAGGCGCTCTTGGCCCAGGCTGGCGGGTCGAGCAGCACCAGGTCGTATTGGCGTTGATCCAGGCGCGGATAACTCGGCAGTTTTTGCCCGCGGCGCTGGCTGATGGGCAGGCCGGCCAGTTGGCGGATAGCCGGGAAATAGTCTGACTGCACAAATTCCATCGTCGGCAATTGCGGGTTCAACTGACCGTTTTCGCGACCGACCGCCAGGTTGCCCTCGGCAAAGTCCAGGTTGCACACCTCACGGGCGCCGCCGGCCGCCGCGCTCAGGCCTACGCCGCAGGTATAGGCGAACAGGTTCAGCACGCTCTTGCCGGCACTGTGTGCCTTGACCCAGCCGCGAGTGTTGCGCAGGTCGAGGAAAAGCAGCGGGTCCTGGCCGGCATGCCGACCACGCACGCGGTAATTGAGGCCCCATTCATGGCCGATCAAGTCTTCCAGGGCGGCAGGTTCCGCGCGGTACACCGTGTCTTCACGGTCGATGCGCGAGTTGCCCCGGGAGCGGTCGTTATAGACCAGCAGCAGTTCCAGCCCCAAGTGCTGGTTGATCGCTTGGTGCAGCTGCAACAGGTCGTCACTTTCCAGCGACTGGTGAAAACTCTGCACCAGCAGTTGCGGGCCATAGCGGTCGATAGTCAGGCCGCCGGCGCCTTCCTGGCTGCCGTGGAACAGGCGATAGCAATCGGTGCCTTGTGCGTGCAGCTCGGCGAGCAGGTCCTGGCGATGATCGAGGGCGGCGCGCAGCGCCTGTTTCAAGGAAGACATAGTGCGCGCCTTGCAGAGTCATTGGGGCGCGGGAGTTTAACAGTTATGGCTCCAGCAGGCCCATTCGCCTGTGGGCCCGCTGCACCGAACCGTTGCGCATGGCCCAGCGTAACAAGGGTGCACTGCGCTTGACCCCGGCGCGGATCATCTGGCGTTGGAGGGGGCGTTGCTTCTGCTCGAGCATGTCGCTGGCCCAGTCCGGCAGCAGGTCGATACCCGCCTGCATCATCAATGAGCCAAATGGCTTGGCCAGGGCGCTGGGAGATGGCGCATTGAGTAGCAGGCGCAGGACTTCGTGGCTGCGTTCATCACACAGCAGTTGCGGACGAATACGCTCAAGGTAATCGGAAATTTCCTGGCGCGAACGCGGCACATGGCGCGCGCCCAGTTGCTCGGCCACCAAGGCGATTTCGCTGTAATAGCGATCCTGATCCCTGGGCGATAAATCCGGGTTGCGATAACGCAGGTGGGCGGCGAGAAAATTGCTGACCTCCGCCACATGCACCCAGGTCAGCAGCTCGGGGTCGCTGGCGGCATACGGGCGCCCATCGGGCGCATGCCCGACTACTTGCAGGTGAATGGTGCGCACTTTCTCGATCAGCCATTCGGCGTCACGCCGTGAACCAAAGGTGGTCCCGGAAATAAACTGCGAGGTGCGTCGCAAGCGACCGAGCATGTCCTGGCGAAAGTTCGAGTGGTCCCAAACGCCAGCCAACGCCAGCGGGTGCAACGCCTGCAACATCAGCGCGCTGATGCCGCCGATCAACATGCTGCTGAAGTCGCCATGGACCTTCCAGCTCACCGAGTTCGGCCCAAACAGACCTGGGTCGCCCTTGGGGTTTTCCAGGTCGAGTTGGCCGAGCGATAAGCCGGTGAGGCTCATCAACTGGTTTTCGATGCGGCTGCGAATGAATTCCATGGGTTCCTATCGGTTGAGGCGCTTGTCGATCAAACCGTCCACCACGCTCGGGTCGGCGAGGGTGGAAGTATCTCCCAGGCTGTCCAGTTCGTTGCAGGCAATCTTGCGCAAAATCCGCCGCATGATCTTGCCTGAGCGGGTTTTCGGCAAGGCCGGCGCCCATTGAATCAGCTCGGGCTTGGCGAAACTGCCGATTTCCTTGCTCACCAGGTCCAGCAGATGCTTTTTCAACGTATCGTTGGGCTCGACGCCGTTCATTGGCGTGACAAAGGCATAGATACCCTGGCCTTTGACGTCGTGGGGATAACCCACCACGGCGGCTTCGGCGACCTGATCATGCAGCACCAGCGCGCTTTCCACCTCGGCGGTGCCGATGCGGTGTCCCGACACGTTGATCACATCGTCGATGCGCCCGGTGATCCAGTAGTCCCCGTCCTCGTCCCGCCGCGCGCCGTCGCCGGTGAAGTAGTAGCCGGGATAGGGTTTGAAATAGGTGTCGATCATCCGCTGCGGGTCGCCGTACACGCTGCGGATTTGCCCCGGCCAGCTGGATTTGATCGCCAGCACGCCGCTGCCGGCGCCACTGATTTCCTTGCCTTGCTCGTCGAGCAGCACCGGCACTACGCCAAACATTGGCTGGGTCGCGCAGCCGGGTTTGATCCGTTGGGCGCTGACCAGCGGACTGAGCATGATGCCGCCGGTTTCGGTCTGCCACCAGGTGTCGACAATCGGGCAGCGTTGTTCGCCGACCGCGTTGAAGTACCAATCCCAGGCTTCCGGGTTGATCGGCTCACCGACACTGCCCAGCAGGCGCAGGCTGGCGCGGGAAGTGTTTTCCAGCGGGCCATGGCCTTCACGCATCAGCGCGCGCAAGGCGGTGGGCGCGGTGTAGAAGATGTTGACCTTATGTTTGTCGATCACCTGCCAGAAACGTGAGCTGTCGGGGTAGCTCGGCACACCCTCGAACATCAGCGAGGTCGCGCCATTGGCCAGCGGGCCGTAGACGATGTAGCTGTGGCCGGTCACCCAGCCGACATCGGCGGTGCACCAGAACACTTCGCCGTCGCGGTAGTCGAGCACGTACTTGAAGGTCATCGCCGCTTGCAGCAGGTAGCCGCCTGTGGTGTGCAGCACGCCTTTGGGTTTGCCGGTGCTGCCGGAGGTGTAGAGGATAAACAGCGGGTCTTCCGCGTCCATCGGCTCGGGCGGGCAGTCGTCGCTCGCCGCGTCCAGGGCCTGTTGATATTTGAGGTCGCGCCCTTCAGTCCAATTGACTTGCGCACCGGTGCGTTGCACCACCAGCACCGTGCTGACGTCCGGGCAACTGGCTAGAGCCTTGTCGACATTCTGTTTTAGCGCCACCGGCTTGCCCCCACGCACGCCCTCATCGGCGGTGATAACCGTGCGGCAGTCGGCGTCGAGAATGCGGTCGCGCAGGGCGTCTGGCGAAAAACCACCAAATACTACCGAATGCACCGCGCCGATCCGCGTGCAGGCCAGCATCGCGTAGACCGCCTCGGGAATCATCGGCATGTAGATGCACACCCGGTCGCCTTTCTTCACGCCACGGCTTTTCAGCACGTTGGCCAGGCGGCTGACATTTTGGTGGAGTTGGCGGTAGGTGATGTTGGAAGATTTTGCGGGGTCATCGCCTTCCCAGATGAAGGCAGGCTGGTCAGCACGTTGGGCCAGGTGACGGTCGATGCAGTTGTAGCTGACGTTCAGTTGACCACCGGCAAACCATTGGGCGGCGCCGGTCTTGATGTCGGATTTGTGCACGGTTTGCCAAGGCGTGCTCCAGTCGAGGAAGCGCTTGGCCTGCTCGGCCCAGAAGGTGTCGGGTTGTTCAACGGATTGGCGGTAAAGGCGCTGGTAGTCCTCTTGACTGAGTTGCGCAGCCCGGCGGACGGCATCGGCGGTGGGGAAGGTGCTGATATCGAACATGAGGGATCCTTATTCTTGTTTTTGCGACAAGAGGGGAGCTTTGCGACCCTCGCAGGAACTGGCTTGCCAGCGATTGCATCACCTCGGTATTGAATTTCACCGAGGTGTCTGCATGGCTGGCAAGCCAGCTCCTACAAGGGTCCGCTCCCGCAGGTTCAGACCCTCATTGTAGTGCTGTTACCATCAACCGCGGTGACGACCGCGGAAGTAGTTGATCAGCCCTTGGGTGGACGCATCGTCCGCAGGCTGCTCTTCGGTACCGGTCAGGCGGTTGTAGACGCCTTTGCCCAGCTCCTTGCCCAACTCCACGCCCCATTGGTCGAAGGCGTTGATGCCCCAGATGACGCTCTGCACGAACACTTTGTGCTCATACATGGCCACCAGCGCGCCAAGGCGGCGAGGGCTGATGCGCTCAACCACAATGGTGTTGCTTGGGCGATTGCCCGGGATCACCTTGTGCGGTGCCAGCTTCTGCACTTCGGCTTCGTCCATGCCTTTGTCGCGCAGCTCGGCTTCGGCTTCGCTGCGGGTCTTGCCGAGCATCAGCGCCTGGCTTTGGGACAGGCAGTTGGCGTAAAGCCACTGATGGTGATCGGACACCGGGTTGAAGCTGACGATCGGCACGATAAAGTCGGCCGGGATCAGTTGGGTACCCTGGTGCAGCAACTGGTGGTAAGCGTGTTGACCGTTGCAGCCTACGCCGCCCCAGATAACCGGGCCGGTGTCGGTGGAAACCGGCGTACCGTCCTGGCGCACGCTCTTGCCGTTGGATTCCATGTCCAGTTGTTGCAAGTGCTTGGTGATGTTACGCAGGTAGTGGTCGTACGGCAGGATCGCGTGGCTCTGCGCGCCCCAGAAGTTGCCGTACCACACGCCCAGCAGGCCCAGCAGCACCGGCATGTTCGCCTCGAACGGCGCGGTCTGGAAGTGCTGGTCCATGGTGTAGGCACCAGACAGCAGTTCCTTGAAGTTGGACATGCCGATGGCCAGGGCGATCGGCAGGCCGATGGCCGACCACAACGAGTAACGACCGCCAACCCAGTCCCACATCGGGAAGATGTTTTCTTCGCGGATACCGAAGGCCACGGCTGCCGCGTTGTTGCTCGATACGGCGATAAAGTGGCGATACAGCTCGGCTTCCGAGCCACCCTGGGCCAGGTACCAGGCGCGGGCGGCCTGGGCGTTTTTCAGGGTTTCGAGGGTGTTGAAGGATTTCGACGAGACGATGAACAGCGTGGTCTCGGCGCGCAGCTTCATGGTCAGCTCGTGGAACTCGCTGCCGTCGATGTTCGCCAGGTAATGGCAGCGCACGCCTTTGTGGGCGTAGGACAACAGAGCTTCAGACACCAGCTCCGGGCCGAGGAACGAGCCACCGATACCAATGTTCACCACGTCGGTGATCGGCTTCTCGGTGTAGCCACGCCACAGGCCGTCGTGGATGCGGCCGACCAGGTCAGTGATCTGGTTCAGCACCTTGTGCACGTCCGGCATGATGTTCACGCCATTGACCGACAGCTTGTCACCCACCGGGCGGCGCAGCGCGGTGTGCAGCGCCGGGCGGCCTTCGGAAGAGTTGACCGGCTCGCCGTTGAACAGCGACTTGATCGCGCCCTGAAGATCGACTTCCTTGGCCAGGCCTACCAGCAGGTCGCGGGTTTCGCTGGTGATCAGATTTTTCGAGTAATCGAGGAAAAGTCCGCAGCTGCTCAAGGTGAACTGGTTAAAGCGCTGGGGATCGGCATTAAAGGCTTCGCGCATGCTGAAATCCTGCATGGCTTGGCGATGTTGATTGAGCGCTTGCCAGGCGGGCAGAGCGGTAACGTCATGAGGAGTGCGGTAGTACGCCATCGCTGCGGGTTTCCTTTTTTTATTGCTGGGACTGCTTTTAGGACACTTGAAAGCCGGGAATGTGCTGTCTTTGTGAAGATGACAGGCTCCGGTCGACGCCAACCAATAGCGTAGGGCGAATACATTAAACCTAGCGTGTCGATCTGTCTTGGCTTTGTCTGCGCTGTGGCCGGTACTTTTTTATACCGGCCGATCAGGCAGTGCAACAGGCGGGGGTATGTGGCAGGGTCAGTTCAGCTGCAAATGCAGGTTGTCGATCAGCCGGGTAGCGCCCAGGTAAGCGGCGACCAGAATCACTACGTCCCGGTCTTCAGCGGTTGCCGGGCGCAGGTGCAGGCCGTGGCGGACTTCCAGGTAATCCATGCGAAAGCCTGCCGCTTCAATCTGCTGAACCTGTGCGGCACGCAGTTTGGCGAAATCGCGGTCGCCACCTTCAATCGCCGCGGCAATCTCGCTGAGGCTGCGGTAAAGCACCGGGGCAATGGCACGCTGTTCCTCGGTGAGGTAACCGTTGCGCGACGACAGCGCCAGGCCATCGTCGGCGCGCACGGTGGGCTCGCCGATAATCTGGATCGGCATATTCAGGTCATGGACCATGGCGCGAATCACTGCCAGTTGCTGGTAGTCCTTCTGGCCAAAGATCGCAAGGTCCGGCTGGACCATGTTGAACAGCTTGCTGACCACCGTGGCCACACCTTCAAAATGCCCGGGACGGCTGGCGCCGCACAGGCCTTCGGACAGTTGCGGCACGCTGACACGCGTCTGGCCGGCCATGCCGTCCGGGTACATCTCGTCGACGGTCGGGGCGAACAGCAGGTTGCATCCGGCCTGCAGCAGTTTCTCCTGATCAGCCGCGAGCGTGCGCGGGTACTTGTCCAGGTCTTCGCCGGCGCCGAATTGCAGCGGGTTGACGAAGATGCTCGCCACCACGAAGTCCGCTTGTTGCGCGGCCTTGGTGACCAGCGTGGCATGGCCGCTGTGCAGGTTGCCCATGGTGGGTACAAAGCCTACGCGTTTGCCCGCATTGCGGGCATGGGCGACGGCGGCGCGCAGTTCGCGCACGGTCTTGACGGTGTTCATGCAGAGAATCCGTGTTCGGCGCCTGGAAAGGTAACGGCTTTGACTTCGCTGACGTAGGCGGCGAGGGCAGATTGAATGCTGTCCTGGCCGGCCATGAAGTTCTTCACGAACTTGGGCACGCGGCCGGAGAGGGACAGGCCCAGCATGTCGTGCAGTACCAATACCTGGCCGTCAGTGGCAGAGCCTGCGCCGATACCGATCACCGGGACTTTGACTGCCTGGGTGATTTCGGCTGCCAATTCGCTCGGCACGCATTCCAGCAAAATCATGCAGGCGCCGGCCTGCTCAAGGGCAATGGCATCAGCGCGCATCTGGCGCGCCTGGGCTTCGCCGCGGCCTTGTACTTTATAGCCGCCGAGGATATTCACTGACTGCGGCGTGAGGCCCATGTGTGCGCAAACCGGCACGCCACGTTCAGCCAGCAGGCGGATCGACTCGGCGAGCCAGGCGGCGCCTTCAACCTTGACCATGTGTGCACCGGCACGCATCAGTTGAGCACTGTTGGTCAGGGTCTGTTCGATGGTGGCGTCGGCCATGAAGGGCAGGTCGGCAATGATGAACGCGCCCTCGTTACCGCGTTTGACGCAGGCGGTGTGGTAAGCGATGTCATCGGTGGTGACCGGCAGAGTGCTGTCATTCCCTTGCAGGACCATGCCCAGGGAGTCCCCCACCAGCAGCACTTCAACGCCAGCCTGGCAACTGGCCTGGGCAAAAGTGGCGTCGTAGCTGGTCAGCATGGTGATTTTTTCACCTTTGAGTTTGAGGCTCTGCAAGGTGCTCAGGGTAACGTTTGGCATGAAAAGGGTCCTCGTTCAGGCGCTTGGAAACAGCGAGTAACGCGCGTGAGTCTTCGTGTATACAGGCGCACTTTCTTAAGGATCAGTGCTTATAAGGCCTGGATTGCGCCCTTTAGCGCCGGGTAGGCGGCAGCGGGACGCCTATAGTCGTGAGGAGGACTCTGGAAGTCAATTGGATGTGTTACCGCATTGTTACGGCGGTGGTGTTACCGCTGTTACTGATGCGATTCAGCAGGTCCACCGGTGTATTCAAAGGCGCCGCAGATCACTGTGGGAGCTGGCTTACCTGCGATTGCATCACCGCGACATACCTGATGCACCGGGTTGTCTGCATCGCAGGCAAGCCAGCTCCCACATGATCGTGTCAGGCCTCCGGCAGGCGTTCCAGGCCGACAAACGGGCAGCCAGCCAGCAGGTCACTTAGCGGGCGGCCATCGGCCAGTTGCAGGTTGGCGGGCGCCAGTTCTGCCAGCGGATAAAGCACAAACGGCCGCAGGTGCATTTGATAGTGCGGCACCTTCAAACGCGGCTCATCTATCAGTCGGTCACCAAATACCAGAATGTCCAGGTCGAGTGTGCGCGGGCCCCAGCGCTCCAGGCGCTCACGGCCCTGGTCGTTCTCGATGGCCTGGAGTGCATCGAGCAACTCCAGAGGCGCAAGTGCGCTGTCCAGGGCTGCGACCGCGTTGGTGTAGCGCGGTTGGCCCGGGAGCAGGGAGTCACTTTGGTAGAAGGCCGAGACGCCCGCCAGCGTAGTGCTCGGCAATTGCGCCAAAGCATCGGCTGCCTGGCGCAATTGTCGTTCGGGGGCCGCCAGGTTGCTGCCCATGCCGATGTAGATACGTTCCACGTGCTTACTCGCCAGACGCGCTCGAGGTATCGCCAGCGCTGCGTTTGCGCTTGCTGCCACTGCTGCGGCGACGCTTTTTCGGGCCATCGCCGGTGGCTTCACCTTTGCTGCTGAGTTCTTTGATCATCTCGCGGCGCTGGCTGTCGTTGGCGTCCTGGTAGTCGGTCCACCATTCGCCCAGGCCGTCGGTCTGCTCGCCGGCGCTTTCGCGCAACAGCAGGAAGTCGTAGCCGGCACGGAAGCGCGGGTTGTCCAGCAGCAGGTCGGCGCGCTTGCCGCTGCGGCGTGGCAGGCGCTCCTGCATGTCCCAGATCTCGCGGATCGGCATGGTGAAGCGTTTCGGGATGGCGATGCGCTGGCATTGCTCGGCGATCAGCTCGTGGGCCGCCTCCTGCATGGCCGGGATCGCCGGCATGCCGCGGTCCTGCAAGCGCATGACGCGTTTTGGAAGCGCTGGCCACAACAGGGCAGCAAACAGGAACGCCGGGGTGACCGGTTTGTTCTGCTTGATGCGCAGGTCGGTGTTGATCAAGGCTTCGCTGATCAGCGTATGGGTGTAGGTCGGGTTGTACTCCAGTGCCTCGGCGCTGGCCGGGAACAGTGGGTCGAACAACTGCAGGTCTACCAGCATTTCGAAGGTGTCGGCGGCATAGCCGGAGAGGAACAGCTTGAGCACCTCTTCGAACAGCCGGGCCGAGGGGATTTCCCGCAGCATCGGTGCAAGGTCGCGGATCGGCGCGGCCGTGTGTTTCTCGATGCCAAAGTTCAGCTTGGCGGCAAACCGCACGGCCCGCAGCATGCGCACCGGGTCTTCCTGGTAGCGTTGCGTCGGGTCGCCGATCAGGCGCAGCAAGTTGTTGCGAATGTCGTGTACGCCATTGGCGTAGTCGAGGATGCGCTCGCTGACCGGGTCGTAGTACAGGGCATTGATGGTGAAGTCGCGGCGTTGCGCATCTTCCTCCAGGGTGCCGTAGACGTTGTCCCGCAGGATGCGTCCGCTTTCATTGCGGGAAGACTGGTTAGTGTCTTCTTCTTCATCGTTTTGCGGGTGGTTGGCGCGGAAGGTCGCGACCTCGATGATCTCGCGACCAAAGTGGATATGCACCAACTTGAAACGCCGGCCAATGATCCGCGCATTGCGGAATTCGGCACGTACCTGTTCCGGCGTGGCGCTGGTGGCGACGTCGAAATCCTTGGGGGTGATGTTGAGCAACATGTCGCGCACGCAACCGCCAACCAGGTAAGCCTGGTAGCCGGCGTTCTGCAGGCGTTCGACGATGTTCACCGCATAACGGCTGAATTGAGCGCGCTGCAGCGAATGCTGGTTGCTGTTAAGCACTTCAGGCGTGCTGCGAATGTGCTGCGTACGACGCAAGGGAGAACGGAATGACTGGAACAACTTCTTCAGCATGGGATGCACTGTTTGAAGGAATGTTCGGCCATAACGAAGAATGACCGCATGATGGGCGGGGATTCTAGCATTTAGTCAGGGGATGGTGTAGGAACTAGCTGCAAGGCTTGAGCCAGAAGCTTAAAAGAAGGGTGGCAAGCGCCAAATCGCGGAAACTACAAGGGGAGCCGAAGCTCCCCCAGAAGTAGTTGCGTGCTCTATTTTTATTATTGGTTTCGGGCTTCTTGTTTTTGTTGATCGCCCTCGCCATGAAGCTTCACCTTCATGACACTCCCAATCGGGAGCCAAGAGCAAACGGATTGCTTTGGTCGCTGTGTTGCTGATCTACGATCCAACCAGTTCAGGCTCTGCCTTAGGGCAGTTTTTGTTGTTCTCGGCCTGGTTGCGGGGCAAGCCCCAAATGCAACGCCTCTCCAAAAGAATCAGTTAGCTGCGCCTCCGCCGTGTTGTTTTTGTTATGCGTGAGTCGATACGTCTTATTTTTATTGTCTTGTACATTTGCTTGTTATTGTTTTTGTACTAAGCATATAGCAGGGTGCGTGCCAACTTTTGCGAGGCCCAGCAAAATAAGGGGTTTGAGGTGATTTTGGGTTTTTCGAGGGCCAAAAAAAGCCGGGGCTTCGTTACCGTAAGCCCCGGCTTTTGTTACGTGAAAAATCAGCGGTAACAGTTTTTTCACATCTGAGGGTGTTACCTGTGGGGGCGACCCACTCAGCTTTCGCTGGCAACCCCGGTCTTGCGCCGCGGGATACCCAGGCGCTGGCGCCGTTCCCACAGGCATTTACGGCTCACGCCCAGTTTGCGCGCCAGTTCGGTCTCGGTCATGTGGTCCTGGTGCTCGAGGACGAAATGCTGGAAGTAATCTTCCAGTGACAAATCTTCCGTCGGCTCGTGGCTGTTGTTACTGCCACCCTGCTGCGGCGGCAGGCCGATGAAGTCATCATCGTCCAGGTCGCTGAGTTCGATATCGATGCCCAGCAGCTCGGCGGAAATTTCCGGGCTCTCCGACAGAATCACCGCACG
This sequence comes from Pseudomonas sp. Bout1, assembly GCF_034314165.1. Taxonomy (GTDB): domain Bacteria; phylum Pseudomonadota; class Gammaproteobacteria; order Pseudomonadales; family Pseudomonadaceae; genus Aquipseudomonas. The sequence continues at coordinate 919,417 of NZ_JAVIWK010000001.1, forward strand.
TTCTACCGCGTTCTCCAGTTCCCGCACGTTACCCGGCCAGGAGTAGTGCCGGATGGCCTGTTCGGCATCGGCCGCAAACTTCAGGTCGGTACGGTTGATCCGCGCACTCTGGCGCGCCAGGAACGCCGTAGCGATCTCGTTCACGTCAGCGCCGCGCTCACGCAGGGCCGGCAGTTTGAGTGCGATTACGTGCAGGCGGTAATAAAGGTCTTCACGGAACTGGCCGATCTTGGCCAGGCTTTTCAGGTCACGGTGGGTGGCCGCGATCAGGCGTACGTCGACCTTTTGCGACTGTACCGAGCCGACCCGGCGGATTTCGCCTTCCTGGAGGACCCGCAGCAACCGCGCCTGGGCTTCCAGTGGCAGTTCGCCAATCTCGTCGAGGAACAACGTGCCACCGTCGGCTGCTTCAACCAAACCTGCACGGCCAGCGCTGGCGCCAGTAAAGGCCCCCTTTTCATGGCCGAACAATTCGGATTCGATCAGCGATTCGGGAATGGCTGCGCAGTTCACCGAGATCATCGGTGCCTTGGCACGCTTGGACAGGTTGTGCAGGGCGCGGGCCACCAGTTCTTTACCGGTACCGGACTCGCCCTGGATCAATACATTGGAGTCGGTTGGCGCCACTTTGCGGATCTTGCTGTACAGGTCCTGCATCGGAGGGCAGGAGCCGATGATGCCGATTTCGCCATTGCTGTTATCCACGCCGGGCTTTTCAGCACCGTTGACGGCCTTGCCCGCTGCCGGGCGTTCAGCCGGTGCGCTGCTGGCAGACTGGCGGTCACGCAGGATGCGCGCCACGGCCTGGAGCATCTCGTCGTGGTCGAAAGGCTTGGCGATGTAGTCCACCGCGCCCATCTTCATCGAGTCCACTGCCGAGCGCAGGCTGGCGTAGCTGGTCATGATCAGCACCGGAGTGCCTTGGCCGAGCTTGATCAGCTCGGTGCCGGGGGCGCCGGGCAAACGCAGGTCACTGACGATCAGGTCGAACGTGGGAATGCTGAAACGCTCTTGGGCTTCCTGCACCGAGCCGGCTTCGCTGACCTGGTACTGATTACGTTCAAGCAGGCGACGCAAGGCAGAGCGGATAATGGTTTCGTCTTCGACGATCAAAATGTGCGGCATTGATTCAACTCTCTCGACGGTCTCAGTTCACAGCGGACGTCGCTTCGACATGACGCGGCAATGTCACCCGAATACGGGTGCCGCGTTGGCTTTCGGTGTCAGCCGGGCTGTCGATGGTGATTTGTCCATAATGCTCTTCAACGATGGAATAGACCAGTGCAAGGCCCAGACCGGTACCTTCACCCGGATCCTTGGTGGTGAAGAAGGGTTCGAACAATCGATCCATGATGTTCTGTGGAATGCCGCTGCCTTCGTCCTCGACGATCAAGTCGACCGTGTGCTCGAAAGCCTCGCTCTTGACCCGTACTGCGCTGCCGGCCGGGGATGCATCACGGGCGTTGGACAGCAGGTTGATCAGCACTTGGGCCAGGCGTTGTGAATCACCGTCGACCCAGTGTTCCGGATCGCACAGGTTGAAGAACTGTACTTCGAAATTGCGCCGGTTCAAGGCCAGCAGCCCAATAGCATCCTGGGCGACTTCGGCCAGGCACACCGCTTCGTCGTGATTCTGATGGGCGCCCGCGTGGGCAAAGCTCATCAGCGACTGCACGATGCGCGAAACACGCTTGGTCTGCTCGAGAATCTGCCCGCTGATCTCGATGATTTCGCCGTCTTCCTCGCGCTCCTCCCGCAGGTTTTGCGCGAGGCAGGCGATACCGGTGATCGGATTGCCGATTTCATGGGCCACGCCGGCGGCCAGGCGGCCGATGCTGGCCAGGCGCTCGGAGTGCACCAGCTTGTCTTCGAGCATCTGGGTTTCGGTCAGGTCTTCCACCAGCAGCACCAGGCCGCTGTTACCGGGCGCCAGGGGTTCGTCGATGGCGGCCTTGTGCAGGTTCAACCAGCGGGTCTGGCCATCAAGGGCCAGGTGCTGTTTGTGCAAGTGTTCGTCGGGCAGGTTGATGAAACCTTGGAGCAGCTCCTTCCACGGGTCGCCAATGGTGTTCAGGCGCGAACCCACCACGCGCTGGGCGGCGATGCCGGTGAGCTCTTCCATGGCCTTGTTCCACATCAGGATCTCTTGGTCCTTGGCCAGGGAACAGACGCCCATCGGCAGTTCCTGCAGCGTCTGGCGGTGATAGCGGCGCAGGGCATCGAGTTCGGCGGCAAGGCCGGTGAGGCGCGAGTGGTAATCCTCCAGCCGGCTCTCGATGAAGTGGATGTCTTCGGTCACATAGTTTTCGCCGCCGGCCTTGTAGGGCAGGAAGGTCTCGACCATGTCCTGGGACACGCTCGGGCCCATCAAGCCGGAAAGGTTGGCTTCGATACGGTCACGCAGGCGGCGCAGGGCATAAGGCCGGCGCTCATCGAACGGCAGGTAGAGATCGCGCAGGGCCTGCTCGACTTCTTTTTGCGCGGCCTTTGCGCCCAGCGGCTTGGCCAGTTGCGTGGCGAATTCCTGGGGCGAGGCGGCGTGCAGTTCGCGGCGCTGCGGGCGGCGTACGTTGTCTACCGCGCAGGCTTCGGCGGCACTGGTTTCTTCGGGGCTGGCGTTGGTGAACAGCGAAATCAGGGTGAACATCAGCACGTTGGCCGCCAGCGAAGCAATCGCCGCCATGTGCCAACTGGTGTCGTCCAGCACGTAGATCATGTTCAGCAACGGGATGTAGAAGCCCTGCAGGTTGCCCACCAGCGGCAACAGCATGGTCACGGTCCACACCAGGATCCCGGCCAGCAACCCGGCGATAAACCCGCGGCGGTTGGCGGTCGGCCAGTACAGCACCGACAGCACGCCCGGCAGGAACTGCAGCGTGGCGACAAAGGCGACGATGCCCAGGTTGGCGAGGTCTTGCTCGGCACCCAGCAACAGGTAGAAGCCATAGCCGGCCATGATGATCGCGACGATCAGCGCCCGGCGGGTCCATTTCAGCCAGCGGTAGATATTGCCTTCGGCCGGCGGCTGATACAGCGGCAGCACCAGGTGATTGAGCGCCATCCCGGACAGCGCCAGGGTGCTGACGATGATCAGCCCGCTGGACGCCGATAAACCGCCGACATACGCCAGCAGCGCCAGCGACTTGCTGTTGGCGGCGATGCCGACACCCAGCGTGAAGTATTCGGGATTGGTGGTGGCGCCCAGCTTCAGGCCGGCCCACAGGATCAGCGGCACGGCCAGGCTCATCAGCAGCAGGAACAGCGGCAAGCCCCAGCTGGCGCTGACCAGCGAGCGCGGGTTGAGGTTTTCGGTGAAGGTCATGTGGTACATGTGCGGCATCACGATGGCCGACGCGAAAAACACCAGCAGCAGTGTGCGCCACGGGCCTTCCTGCAAGGGCGTGTGCAGCGCGGCCAGGGCGGTCTGGTTTTGCAGCAGCCACAGCTCCAGTTGTTGCGGGCCGTCGAAGACGCCGTAGAGCGCATACAGGCCGACACCGCCAATGGCGATCAGCTTGATCACCGATTCAAACGCGATCGCGAACACCAGGCCTTCATGTTTCTCACGGGTGGCGATATGCCGTGAGCCGAAGAAAATCGTGAACAGGGTGATCAGTGCGCAAAAGCTCAATGCAACGCGATGTTGCACCGGCTCACGGGTGAGGATGCTGATGGAGTCGGCCACGGCCTGAATCTGCAACGCCAGCAACGGCAGCACACCGATCAGCATGAAAATCGTGGTCAGCGCACCGGCCCAGGTGCTGCGAAAACGGAACGCAAACAGGTCAGCCAGGGACGACAGCTGATAGGTTCGGGTGATCTTGAGGATTGGGTACAACAGCACCGGCGCCAGCAAAAACGCCCCGGACACCCCGAGATAACTCGAAAGAAAGCCGTAACCGTACTGATAGGCCAGGCCCACCGTGCCATAAAACGCCCAGGCGCTGGCGTACACGCCCAGCGACAAGGTGTAGGTCAACGGATGGCGAATGATCGCCCGCGGAATCATTCCACGCTCACTGATCCAGGCTACCCCGAACAGCGCGGCCAGGTAGGCGGCGCTGATCAGCAGCATCTCGGTCAGGCTAAAGCTCATCGGCATCTTTTTGGCTCTGCAGGATGAAAGTCACGACGATCAGAATCAGCCAAAGCAGATAGGGCCGGTACCAGGCGCCTGTGGCGTCGATCCACCAATCCATGATGGCGGGTGAAAACAGGTAGATCCCGACGACCAGCAGCAGGACCAATCGATAGATGTACATGTTGGCCTCTGATTGAAAAACTGCGGCGATGGTAACGGATGGTTCGCAAGCTGCAAGCGCCTTCAGCGCAATTGCGCTTCGGCCAGCGTGAGTGTGCGCGGGATCTGTGCGGCATCCCAGTGTGCAATGCCCCAATCCAGCAGTTCCCGTGGGCTGGCGTGGTTCAACTCGTCGCCCGCGGGCTGGCCCAGGGCACGCAGCGCCCTTAACAGCAAAGGCGTCGCCTGGCCGGTGGTCAAGGGCGGTGAACGGTAGGATTTGCCCAGCTTGTTACCGTCCGGCTGGATGATCAGCGGCACATGCAGGTAACGCGGTTGGCGCAGGCCCAGCAATTCTTGCAGGTACAGTTGGCGTGGCGTGGAGTCGAGCAGGTCGGCGCCACGCACGATGTCGGTCACACCTTGCCAGGCATCATCGAGGACTACCGCCAGTTGGTAGGCGTACAGGCCGTCACGGCGGCGGATAATGAAGTCGCCTACGTCGCGGCCCAGGTGCTGTCGGAATTGGCCTTGTACGCGGTCGGTAAAATGGTATTCCAGCTCCGGCACCCGCAGGCGGATGGCGGCATCTTGCTGGCCGTGGCCGGCATTGCGACACAGCCCCGGATAAATCCCGTTGTAGGGCTCCAGTTGCTTGCGCGAACAGGTGCAGGCGTAGGCCAGGCCGTGATTGAACAGGCGGTTGAGCACTTCGGCGTAGGCATCATGCCGCTCGCTTTGTCGGACCAATTCTCCGTCCCATTCAAAGCCGTAGCTTTCCAGGGCATTGAGGATCGCCGCCTGGGCACCGGGCTCTTCCCGTGGCGGATCGAGGTCTTCCATGCGCATCAGCCAGCGGCCTTGATTGGCACGGGCGTCGAGGTAGGAGGCGAGGGCAGCGACCAGGGAACCGAAGTGCAGGTGTCCGCTGGGCGTGGGGGCGAAACGCCCGATATAGGAGGAGGCAGTCATGGGCCGGATACTACTGGAAAACCACCCAGCGCCAGAAACAAAAATGGGGCGTTCGCACGCCCCATTTGTTCAGCCCGGCAGTGATTACTTGCCGACCTGTTTTTCCTTGATTTCAGCCAAGGTCTTGCAGTCTACGCACAGGTCGGCGGTAGGACGCGCCTCCAGGCGGCGAATACCGATCTCGACGCCGCAGGACTCGCACCAGCCATACTCTTCGTCTTCGATGAGTTGCAGGGTCTTGTCGATCTTCTTGATCAGCTTGCGCTCGCGATCACGGGCGCGCAGTTCAAGCGCGAACTCTTCTTCCTGGCTGGCACGGTCTGCCGGGTCCGGGAAGTTGGCCGCTTCGTCCTTCATATGGTCAACGGTACGGTCAACCTCTTGCATCAAGTCCTGTTTCCACTGCTTCAGGATCTTGGAGAAGTGTTCGCGCATGGGCTTGCCCATGTATTCCTCACCCTTCGATTCGACGTAGGGTTGGAAGCCGCTGATGCTCTGTTGCTTTGCTTGGGTGGGCATGAATGGACCGCCTCTCACTCTTCTAATCCATTGCGCAGGATTGCAACATCACCGACACCTGCCGGCCCTGCGGCTGCAAGCGGGCGAACTTACCAGATAGATTCGGGGTGCGCCACTCCCGGTTGTCGAGGCACCGTCTTGTGAGGCGTGCAAACCGCCGCAGGCCCCAGCAGGGCGGGGTTGTACGGTCTCGAATGTTGATTTTAGCTGTTTTGCAGGTAGTTGCTCGCCATGCCCGCTACACGTCTTCGGGCAATAGAGCAGGTTTTGCGCGGCGGGTTGGGTAGAATCGGGGTTTGTCCTCAGAGTTAAGGAAGGCTAATGGCTCAGCCCTACAGTGCGCGCAGCCGCGCTATCGAACCTTTCCATGTCATGGCGTTGCTGGCGCGGGCCAATGAATTACAGGCCGCCGGGCACGACGTGATTCACCTGGAAATCGGCGAGCCGGACTTCACCACCGCCGAGCCGATTATCAAGGCCGGGCAGGCGGCACTGGCCAATGGCAAGACCCGCTACACGGCGGCCCGCGGGCTGCCGGAATTGCGCGAAGCCATCAGCGGGTTCTACCAGCAGCGTTACGGGCTGGGCATCGACCCTGAGCGAATTCTGATCACCCCCGGCGGCTCCGGTGCCTTGCTGCTGGCGAGCAGTTTGCTGGTGGACCCTGGCAAACACTGGCTGCTGGCAGACCCTGGTTACCCGTGCAACCGTCACTTCCTGCGACTGGTTGAAGGCGCGGCCCAGCTGGTCCCGGTCGGCCCTGAGGTGCGTTATCAACTGACTGCCGACCTGGTGGCGCGCCACTGGGATCAAGACAGCGTGGGCGCGTTGGTCGCGTCGCCGGCCAACCCGACCGGCACCATCCTCACCCGCGATGAGTTGGCCGGGTTGTCGAGTGCCATCAAGGCGCGCAACGGGCACCTGGTGGTGGATGAAATTTATCACGGTCTGACCTACGGCACCGATGCCGCCAGCGTGCTGGAAGTTGACGATGAAGCCTTCGTTTTAAATAGTTTTTCGAAGTATTTCGGAATGACCGGATGGCGTCTTGGCTGGCTGGTGGCACCGCCGGCTGCCGTGGGTGAACTGGAAAAGCTGGCGCAGAACCTCTACATCAGCGCGCCGAGCATGGCCCAGCATGCGGCCCTGGCCTGCTTTACCCCAGAAACGTTAGGCATTCTTGAGGACCGCCGGGCCGAGTTTGGCCGGCGCCGCGACTTCCTGCTGCCAGCCCTGCGAGGGCTTGGCTTCGGTATCGCCGTTGAGCCGGAAGGCGCGTTCTACTTGTATGCCGATATCAGCGCATTCGGTGGCGATGCCTTTGCCTTCTGCCGGCACTTCCTCGAAACCGAACACGTGGCCTTTACCCCGGGCCTGGATTTCGGCCGTTATCAAGCCGGTCACCATGTGCGTTTTGCCTACACGCAAAACCTTGATCGCCTACAGGAAGCCGTTGAGCGAATTGCCCGTGGCTTGCGGAGCTGGCAAGGCTGATGCGTTTTAATCCTCCCCTCGAAGAAGGCCGGCTGATCCGCCGCTACAAGCGTTTTCTCGCAGATATCGAAACCGTTACCGGCGAGTTGCTGACTATTCACTGCCCCAACACCGGCTCGATGTTCAATTGCATGGTGGAGGGTGGCCAAGTCTGGTTCAGCCGCTCCAATGACCCTAAGCGCAAGCTGCCTGGTACTTGGGAAATCAGCGAAACCCCGCAGGGGCGCCTGGCGTGCGTGAACACGGCGCGGGCCAATCAGTTGGTGGAAGAAGCGTTGCGGGCCGGGGTTATCGCCGAGCTCAATGGCTTTACCGCGTTGAGGCGCGAAGTACCCTACGGCCAGGAAAACAGCCGGATCGATTTTCGCCTGGATTACCCGACGGGCGCTGCGTACGTCGAAGTCAAAAGCGTCACCCTTGGGTTTGACGGGACGTCGACCGCGGCGTTTCCCGATGCCGTGACCCAGCGCGGGGCCAAGCATTTGCGGGAGCTGGCGCACTTGGCGCGCGAGGGGGTTCGGGCGGTGCAGCTTTACTGCGTCAACCTCTCGGGGATCGATGCGGTGCGCCCTGCTGAAGAAATTGATGCCGGTTATGCCGCTGCGTTGCGTGAGGCCAAGGCGGCGGGCGTCGAAGTGTTGGCCTATGGTGTGCGGCTGACGTCAGAAGAAATCTGCGTCGACCGTCGACTGGAAGTAGTACTCGGCGATTAGATTTGCACCCACAGGCCCTGTTCGTCCTCGCGGCCGGGCAGGGCGGTCAGGCTCTGGCCGGCGCAGGGCCCGGCGACGCACTCACCGCTCTCGATCAAAAACAGTGCGCCATGGGTGGCGCACTGGACAAGGCTGGCGCTCGGGTCCAGAAATTGGTCCGGCTGCCATTCCAGCGGCACCCCGCGATGTGGGCAGCGGTTGATATAGAAGTAGGCAATGCCTTCGCGGCGCACGGCAAACAGCTTGCGCCCGTCGATATCGAAACCGCGGCTGGCGTTGGGTGCGAGTTCGCTGGAAGTGCACAGAAACTTCATATCGATCCTTAAGTACCGCCGTTTGTGGGCTGCAAGGCTATCCTGGGTGGGCCGCAGCGCCCCGGAGCTTGACGTGCAAATGCAAACAATTATCAAATGCCGGCTTCGCCCGTAGCTGACTGGGCGCTCTGTACGATGTCGGGCAGCGTTGATCTGTCACATTGCGAGTGTTTCAGCGGGCTCACCTCCTGGAAGGAAACCCTGTTATGCGCCTGAGTACCAGCGCTATTGCGCTCGTTGTCGGACTGCTGGTCAACGCTGGGGCCCAAGCCTCTGAACTGCCACAACGCTGGGTCAGTGCCGGTGGCGCGTTATCGGAATGGGTGACGGCCCTGGGCGGTGAGTCGAAACTGGTGGGCGTGGACACCACCAGCCAGCATCCAGAATCCCTCAAGGCGTTGCCGAGCATTGGTTATCAGCGCCAGTTGTCGGCAGAAGGCATCTTGAGCTTGCGCCCGCAAATCCTGGTCGGCACCGAGGAGATGGGCCCGCCGCCAGTGCTGGCGCAAATCCGCAATGCCGGTGTGAAAGTAGAGCTGTTTTCGGCCGAGCCGGACCTGCCGACCTTGCAAGGCAACCTTCAGCATTTGGGCAAGCTGCTGGGCACCGAAGCCAGGGCTGCGGAGCTGTTCAGCGACTATCAGAAACAACTGGATCAACAAAAGAATTGGGTGACCAACGCGCAGGCCACGCAAAAAGCACCGGGAGTGCTGTTGTTGCTGGGGCATGCCGGTGGCAAACCGCTGATCGCGGGTAAAGACACGGCGGCTGACTGGATGCTGCAGCAGGCCGGCGGCCATAACCTGGCGACCCACAGTGGTTACAAACCGTTTTCCGTGGAGTCGCTGGCGGGGCTCAACCCGGACGTGCTGGTGTTCGCCGACCGTGCCTTGACGGGTGACGCAGCCCGCGCGGCGCTGTTCAAGGAGAACCCGATCCTGGCTTCGACGCCGGCAGCCAGGAACGGGCGCGTCTATGAACTGGACCCGACGCTGCTGGTGGGTGGGCTTGGGCCGCGCTTGCCGCAAAGCCTGGTGAAACTCTCCGCCGGATTTTATCCATCCCAGGCTAAAACTGCCCAATGACCACTCTGGTTAAACCGCGAACCTTGTTTATTGGCTTGAGCCTGCTGTGTGTGCTTGCGATCTGGCTGTCATTGGCCTTGGGGCCGGTCAGCTTGCCGTTGATCGACACCTTGCGAGCAGCGTTGCGTTTACTGGGTGTGCCTATCGAGGCGCAGGGCCTGGAGCAGGCGGAGTTGATCCTCGGGCAGATTCGCTTGCCGCGTACGTTATTGGGCCTGGCCGTCGGCGGGGTCCTGGCGCTTTCGGGCGTTGCGATGCAGGGGTTGTTTCGTAACCCCTTGGCCGACCCCGGGTTGGTCGGGGTGTCCAGCGGCGCGGCGCTGGGCGCAGCGATTGCGATTGTCGGTGGTTCTTTTTTGGGTGGCGTGCCGGACGCGCTTGGGCCGTATCTGCTATCGCTGTGTGCCTTTCTCGGTGGTTTGGGGGTGACAGCGCTGGTCTATCGGCTGGGGCGGCGCAATGGCCAAACCAATGTCGCGACCATGTTGCTGGCGGGCATCGCCCTGACGGCCCTCGCCAGTTCGGCAGTGGGGCTGTTTACCTACCTGGCGGATGACGCCACCTTGCGCACCTTGACGTTCTGGAACCTGGGCAGTCTGAACGGCGCCAGTTATTCGCGACTGTGGCCGCTGTTGCTGGTGAGCGCCGGCGTAGCCCTATGGTTGCCGCGCCGGGCCAAGGCGCTGAATGCATTGTTGCTGGGTGAGTCGGAAGCCAGCCACCTGGGGATTGATGTTGAAGGCCTCAAGCGTGAATTGGTGTTCTGCACCGCGCTTGGCGTGGGTGCCGCAGTGGCGGCCGCGGGCATGATCGGTTTTGTTGGGCTGGTGGTGCCGCATCTGGTGCGCCTGCTGGCGGGGCCGGATCACCGGGTATTGCTGCCGGCCTCGGTGCTGGCGGGGGCGAGTTTGCTGCTGTTCGCCGACCTGGTGGCTCGCCTGGCCTTGGCCCCGGCTGAATTGCCGATTGGTATTGTTACTGCGTTTATCGGTGCGCCGTTTTTCCTCTACCTGTTGTTGCGAGGGCGTGCCTGATGCTACGAGTAGAAGACCTGCTGATCCGCCGTGGGCGTAAAACCGTATTGGCGGATGTCACCCTGGAGCTGCTACCGGGTGAGGTGCTCGGTGTGCTGGGCCCCAACGGCGCTGGTAAAAGTACCTTGCTTGGTGCGTTATGCGGCGAGCTTCACGCGGACCAGGGGCGCGTATGGCTGGACCAGCGCGAGCTGAAAGACTGGGCCGGCGCCCAGCGTGCCCAGCGCCTGGCGGTACTGCCGCAGGCCTCGACCCTGGACTTTGCCTTTCGTGTCGAAGAAGTGGTTGGCATGGGGCGCTTGCCCCATCAAACCGGTCGGGTGCGGGACGATGAAATTATCAGCGCGGCCTTGCAGGCCGCCGACGTCGGACACTTGAGCGGTCGCAGCTACCTGGCGTTGTCGGGCGGCGAAAGGCAGCGTGTGCACCTGGCGCGGGTGCTGGCGCAGCTGTGGCCGGGTGAGGCGGGGCAGACCTTGCTGCTGGATGAGCCAACATCGATGCTTGACCCGCTGCACCAGCACACCATCTTGCAAGCGATTCGCACCTTTGCCGACCGTGGTGCGGCCGTGTTGGTGATTCTTCACGACCTGAACCTGGCGGCGCGCTACTGTGATCGCATCCTGCTGCTCGAAGGTGGGCGGCCCCATGCCTTGGATACGCCTGGGCAGGTCTTGCGGCCTGAACCGCTCAAGGCGGTATTCGGGTTGGATGTGCTGGTACAGCCGCACCCCGAGCGTGGGCATCCATTGATCATTGCACGCTGAAGCACTGCCTTTTCGGGCCGCTTTCTGCAGGCAAAAAAAGACCCGGCAAGAGCCGGGTCAAATAACCGTGATTAGCCTGATGAGGAGATAATCTGAGAGTCCGAACCAATGGTCTTCCAGTTATCGGCTGATCTCGCGACCAGTTGTGATAATCATAACGATTCTCATTTGAGAGTCAACATTTGTTTTGCGACTTCTTCGGATTTCCTCAAATATTGGGTTGCAGCCCCAGCAAACGTTGGTGCAAGTTGCCGACTCAATTCTTCTGGCGAGCCGAAAGAGCGTCCAGCTGACGGTTTAAAGCTTCCTTGCGTTCAACAGGAATGTCATTCCAGTGCACATCCATCAGTGCGCCTTCAATGGCGTACAACAACACTTTGGATGCCCTGAAGCCACGGGTACGTACGGCGCGATAAGCGTCGACTGCCCCCAGGCGGCGCAGGTCGGACGCGCTGTGGATGCCCACCGCATGCAGCCATTGCGCCGACGTCTTGCCAAGGTTTTTCAGGTGTTGCAGCTCATCATTCATCAAGCCTCCTTGCGACGGCCGAATGGTTCGGTGGGTATCGTGACCAGGCAAGCCTGAAAGGAGTGTAGCGCTCAGTAGGAAAAGCGTAGTTCTTTGGTCGGCAACGACCTAAAAGCATCTAAGGCAGGCGGGATTTTGATGTGGGAAAGAGGCGAGGCGCCCCGGTACGCTTGCGCACAGCCGGGTGCCGATACCGCTGTTTATCGAGTGCGATAGCGCAAGCGCGTGCCGAAATTGACGGACATCAGGATCTCGTCGGCGCTCAATTCAGGCGGGAAGTAAGTGCCGGAGATTTGCGCATGTGCCAGGCTCGCGCCTTCCAGTGGGCACCCACGCAAATCCAGGCCACGCAAGTCCGCGGAGCGGAAGTAAGCATCGGTGAAATCCACCCCTTGCGCGTTCAGTTCGCGCAGGTCCAGGCCGCGAAAGTCGCCGCCGCGCATATCGATGGCCCCATCTTTCGGGCGCTCCTGGTTGAAGCCACGGATGTCATCTTTATGCAAAAGCGCGTAGAGCGGGGTATCAAGTAGCTTTGGCTGGCTCACAATGGCGACTCCCGTGTTGGAATTATGACGCCATTATAGTGCCACTATTGCCGGGTCGTGAGCCCTGGAAGGCTACACGACCAAGAAATATTTCTTACAGGCCCGGCAGGCGTTGGCGAATATGGGCCACTAATGCATCCAGAGTCCCGCTTTCATTGGTCTCTACGCGTTTGCTGAGCAGCAACTCTTCGGCACTGAGCGGATCACGGGTGGCCTGTTGCTCTTCGATGATCGTCAGGGTGGCGTCGGATGGATCGTTCTTGTCTGCCTGGCGCTGTGCCAGCCAAGCGGCGATCACGGGCTGTGGCGCATTGCAGTCGAGGATCAGGAACGGCGCACCGGTAGCCTCGGCAATTTTGGCCGCTGCATCGCGTTGCTCGCGCTTGAGGAAGGTCGCATCCAGTACTACCGGGAAACCGGCCCGCAGCACGGTGTCGGCGATTTCGTTCAAGCGCGCGTACGTCGCAGCGCTGGCGTTTGAGGCGTAGATTCCGGCCTGGGGTGTGTTCTCGACCTTCTGCTCGCCAAACAGCCGCTTGCGTTCCACATCTGAACGCAGGCGAATTGCACCCAGTGCTTCTACCAGGCGCATGGACACATGGCTTTTGCCAACGGCCGATACGCCATGCGTGATGGCCAGGAAGCGCGATGGGATGGTGCTGTAGCTTTCTGCCAGGTTGGCGTAGTTGCGGTATTGGCGCAGCGTGGTCGCGCGCTGCACGGCGTCCGCCTCGGAAGGCATGCTGAACAGTGCGACCTTGGCGCGTACCAGGGCACGGTAGGCTTTATAGAAGTTCAGCACCTCCAGGCCTTGATAGTCGCCGGTCAGCTCCAGGTACTGGCTGATGAAGCGCCGCGCCAGGCTCTTGAGGCCACGGTCTTCCAGGTCCATCGCCAGGAAGCCGGTGTCGGCATACACATCGGTGAAGCGGAACGGCTCGTTGAACTCGATGCAGTCGAAAATCACTACGCGGCCATCAATCATCGTGGCGTTGCCCAGGTGGATATCACCGTGGCATTCACGGGTGAAGCCATTGAGCTTGCGCTGTTCGAACAAAGGCTTGAGGCGCTCAAAGCTGCTTTCGGCCCAGGCCTGCAAGGCATCCAGTTGCACCAGGTCGGCCTTGTCACTGAGGAACGGGCGGATCTGCTCGAAGTTCTGCAGCACCGGCGCCATGACGTCGTGCGGCGTGCCGGCGGAGTGGGCTGCCGGGACTTTCGGGGCGTTCAGATGGAAGTGCGCGATTTGCCTGGCCATTTCGTCGATGTGCGCGCTGGTCAGTTCACCGTTGGCTTGCAAGGTGCTGAGTAGTTGGCTTTGCGGGAACTGACGCATTTTGAGCACGTAGTCGACCACGGGACCGTCACCGCCCAATTGCGGTGATTCGGCGCTACCGGTGATTGGCAACACTTCAAGATACAAATCATCGGTCAGTCGCTGGTTGAGGCGCAGCTCTTCATTGCAGAAGTGACCGCGGGCTTGCAGGTTGGTGAAGTCGAGAAAACCGAAATTTACCGGTTTCTTCATCTTATAGGCGAATTCACCCGTGAGCAGGACCCAGGAAATATGGGTTTCGATGACTTGGAATTGACCTACCGGATGAGGAAACAGGGCCGGGTTTTGCAGGGCAGTAATCAGGGACTGGCTCACGGGCGATCCTTCAGAGTCTGGGAAAATTCATGGCGGGCATTATGGCTGCTACAGACGGTCGTGCAAACCGCTGTCCGGCTCATGTTGGTCATCAATAAAGTGCGTATAATCCGCCGCCATGACTCGTACCCGATCTCCCCGTTCCCGTAAAAAACCTCCTTCCCGCGGCCTGCGCCCCTGGCTGGGCTGGGCGCTTAAGCTCAGCCTGGTAGGGCTTGTAGTGATCGCCGGCTTCGCGGTTTACCTTGATGCCGTGGTCCAGGAGAAGTTCTCCGGCAAGCGCTGGACCATTCCGGCCAAGGTCTACGCACGCCCGCTGGAACTGTTCACCGGCCAGAAGTTGAGCAAGGATGACTTCCTCACCGAGCTCGACGCCCTGGGCTATCGCCGCGAAGCCGTAAGCAATGGCCCCGGCGCCGCAGCCGTCAGCGGCAACACCGTGGACTTGAACACTCGCGGCTTCCAGTTCTATGAGGGGCTGGAAAAACCCCAGCCGGTGCGCGTGCGCTTCTCTGGCGACTATGTGGCTGAACTGTCCTCGCTCAACGGCTCGAAATTGCCGGTGGTGCGCCTGGAGCCCTTAATGATCGGTGGGATTTATCCTAAAAACCTGGAAGACCGCATCCTGATCAAGCTTGATCAGGTGCCGCCTTACCTGTTGGATACCCTGATTGCAGTGGAAGACCGGGACTTCTACAGTCACTGGGGCGTATCGCCCAAGTCCATCGCCCGTGCTGTTTGGGTCAATACCTCCGGCGGCAAGATGACTCAGGGCGGCAGTACGCTGACGCAACAATTGGTCAAGAACTTCTACCTGACCAACGAGCGCAGCCTGACCCGCAAGCTGACCGAAGCCATGATGGCGATGCTGCTGGAGCTGCATTACAGCAAGCAGGAAATTCTTGAGGCATACCTCAATGAGGTGTTTGTCGGCCAGGACGGTCAGCGTGCGGTGCACGGTTTCGGTCTGGCCAGCCAGTTCTTCTTTGGCCAGCCGCTGTCCGAGCTAAAGCTGCATCAGGTGGCGTTGCTGGTGGGCATGGTCAAGGGGCCGTCCTACTACAACCCGCGTCGCAACCCGGAGCGCGCGCTGGAACGCCGTAATCTGGTGCTTGATGTACTTGAGCAGCAAGGCGTCGCCACGCCTGAACAAGTCGCTGCCGCGAAGAAAATGCCACTGGGTGTGACCACTCGCGGCAAGCTTGCCGACAGTTCATTCCCGGGCTTTATCGACCTGGTCAAACGCCAGTTGCGTGAAGACTACCGCGACGAAGACTTGACCGAAGAGGGCTTGCGCATCTTCACCAGTTTCGACCCGATCCTGCAGATGAAAGCCGAAGCCTCGGTCAACGACACCTTCAAGCGCCTGGCGGGCCGTAAAGGCTCCGACGAGGTTGAGGCCGCGATGGTGGTGACCAATCCGGAGACCGGTGAAGTCCAGGCCATGATCGGCAGTCGCCAGGCCAGCTTTGCCGGCTTCAACCGGGCGCTCGACGCAGTGCGGCCAATTGGTTCGCTGGTCAAGCCGGCGGTGTACCTGACCGCGCTGGAAAAACCGAGCAAGTACACCCTGACCAGTTGGCTGTCCGATGACCCGTTGTCGGTCAAAGGTGCCGATGGCCAGATGTGGACGCCGCATAACTTTGATCGTCGCTCCCACGGTACGATTTTCCTGTATCAGGGCTTGGCGCATTCCTACAACATCTCGACTTCTCGCCTCGGCCTTGAGCTGGGCGTGCCGAATGTGCTCAAGACGCTCGCCCGGTTGGGCATCACGCGTGAGTTCCCGGCATTCCCATCGATGCTGTTGGGCGCGGGTGCGATGAGCCCGATGGAAGTGGCAACCATGTACCAGACTCTGGCCAACGGTGGTTTCAATACGCCGATGCGCGGGATTCGCAGCGTGTTGACGGCCGAAGGCGAACCGCTCAAGCGTTATCCGTTCCAGATTCAGCAGCGCTTCGACCCGGCCTCGATCTACCTGATCCAGAACGCCATGCAGCGCGTGATGCGTGAAGGTACCGGGCGCTCGGCCTATAACGTGCTGCCTGCCAACCTCACGTTGGCCGGCAAGAGCGGTACCAGTAACGATTCGCGGGACAGCTGGTTCGCCGGTTTCAGTCAGGATTTGCTGGCGGTGGTTTGGCTGGGGCGCGATGACAACGGCAAGACACCCTTCACAGGTGCCACTGGCGCGTTGCAGGTATGGACCAGTTTCATGAAGAAGGCCGATCCACTGCCGCTGAACATGCCGCAGCCAGACAATATCGTCCAGGCCTGGATCGATCCGCATACAGGGCAAGGTTCCGATGCCAACTGTCCGGGCGCCGTGCAGATGCCGTATATTCGCGGCAGCGAACCGCCACCCGGCGCAGCGTGCGGTGCCAGTGCGCCCGCGAGTGCTGAATCGGTGATGGATTGGGTCAAGGGCTGGATGCATTAAGCAAAGAGGGTTTCACGTGAACAAGTTGTTGATTCCAGCTATTACAGTTTTGGCATTACTCGGTGGTTGCGCCAGTGTGGAGCGGGGTTCTATCCCGGTGGTGGATTCCAGTACCACGGTGTCGAACAACGACCGGATTTCGGCCAATGGCGGCTTCCGTCAAACCGTCACTAACCGCCCGGCTCAGGCAAAGGCGCAAGCCGTGCCTCAGGATTCCGGTGTAGTGGTAATGATCCCGGGCGGTGGCGCAACTACCTCGGCACCGATCAGCACCCAGCCGTGGACGCCAGGCCCGAGCACCTCGGGCCCGATCGACTCTACGCCGGTTCAACAGGCGCCGATCAGCCAGGGCACCTACAACATGCCGTCGACGCCGAGCGGGATTCCGTCCGCCAGCAACGCCGGTGGCTTGTCAGCCGATGAACAGCTGGATGGTCCGGTATTGGCCTTGCTGACTACTGCTCAACAGCAGCAGTCGGGTGGCGACTTGAACGGCGCATCGTCGAGCCTTGAGCGCGCCCAGCGTGTGGCGCCGCGGGAGCCGCAAGTGCTTTACCGTCTGGCGCAAGTCCGCATGGCCCAGGGCGATGCCCCGCAAGCAGAGCAGTTTGCCCGCCGTGGCCTGACTCTGGCCAATGGTCGCCCGGATCTGCAGGCCAGCCTGTGGAGCCTGATTGGCGATGCCCGTGAGAAGCAGGGCGATGCTTCCGGTGCTGCCCAGGCTCGGCAGAAAGCCAAGGTAAGCCTCTGATGGATGCACGCTTTCCGGCGATCGCCGAACAGTTGTTGTTGATCGAGCGTGAGCTGCGCATGCAGGGCTGGTGGGACGACGTGTCCCCCGGCGCCGAGGCCTTGAGCAGCGTTGAACCCTTTTCTGTCGACACCCTGGACTTTCACCAGTGGCTGCAATGGATTTTCCTGACACGGATGAAGCAAATCCTTGAGCAGGACCTGCCGTTACCCAATGCGTCAGGGATTTTGGAGATGGCCGAGATGGTTTACGCCGATCGGCCGCTTGAAAGCCAAGGCCTGCGGGCTGCGCTGAAAAAGTTCGATCAACTGATCGTCGACGCTCGTTAATTGCCTGGCTGCCGGTTTTTCCGGCAGTCTTGCGCATATTTCTACCGCTTTGCGCCATTCAGGCGAGTTTTATCCCTCCTCAAGCCCCTTTCTTCTACGTTCTCATGCGCTTAGTTGGAAAAAAGCGCAATTATTGCTTGACTTGGAGGGGCTGAAACAGAAGAATCCAAAGTCCGCTGTAGAGGGACTGCCAGAAGCAGACCCACTCAGCAGATCATGAGGCGCACACCCGCGCCGACCTGTTACACCCGCAACGCGTTACCTCGCGCTGGGTGGGAAAATCCCGCAACACTTGGGACGCTCCCAATACTTGCTCAGTCAGTGCTGACGTAGTCGGCGACCACCGTCGCTCATGCTCTGCTGAGAAGTAAACCTATTAAGACCCGTCGGTTTTTAACGGACGGTATTCTGGCGTTTTAGAGGTGAACAACGTGGAGCTTTTATCTGGCGGTGAGATGCTCGTCCGCTTTTTGCGTGACGAAGGCGTCGACTATATCTACGGGTACCCAGGCGGTGCTCTGCTGCATGTCTACGACGCACTGTTCAAGGAACCGGCTGTTACCCACATCCTGGTTCGCCATGAACAAGCTGCTACCCATATGGCTGACGGTTATGCCCGTGCCACCGGTAAAGCCGGTGTGGTACTGGTAACTTCCGGCCCTGGCGCGACCAATGCCATCACCGGCATCGCGACGGCTTATATGGACTCCATTCCGATGGTGATCATTTCCGGCCAGGTGGCGAGCACCATGGTGGGGACCGATGCATTCCAGGAAACCGACATGATCGGTATTTCCCGGCCGATCGTGAAACACAGCTTCATGATCAAGCATGCCTCGGAAATCCCGGAAGTCATGAAGAAGGCGTTCTACCTCGCACAGTCCGGTCGCCCGGGTCCTGTGGTGGTCGATATTCCGAAAGACATGACCAACCCGGCTGAAAAATTCGAATACATCTTCCCCAAGAAAGCCAAGCTGCGTTCCTACAGCCCGGCCGTTCGTGGGCACTCGGGGCAAATTCGCAAGGCTGCAGAAATGCTCTTGGCGGCCAAGCGTCCGGTGCTTTACTCGGGTGGCGGCGTGATTCTGGGCGGCGGTTCCGCACCGCTGACCGAACTGGCCAAGATGCTCAACCTGCCGGTAACCAATACCTTGATGGGCCTCGGTGCGTTCCCGGGTTCGGATCGTCAGTTCGTCGGCATGCTCGGTATGCACGGCAGCTACACCGCCAACCTGGCCATGCACCATGCTGACGTGATTCTCGCCGTCGGTGCGCGGTTCGATGACCGGGTGATCAACGGCGCGAGCAAATTCTGCCCGAATGCCAAGATCATCCACATCGACATCGACCCGGCATCCATCTCCAAGACCATCAAGGCCGACGTGCCTATCGTAGGTCCTGTGGAAAGCGTGCTGACCGAAATGGTTGCTGCGTTGAAGGAGATCGGCGAAGCCCCGAACAAGGATTCCGTTGCCAGCTGGTGGAAGCAGATCGACGAGTGGCGCGGTGACCGCGGCCTGTTCCCTTACGACAAGGGCGACGGCAGCATCATCAAGCCGCAAACCGTGATCGAAACCCTGTGCGAAGTGACCAAGGGCGATGCCTTTGTGACCTCCGACGTGGGCCAGCACCAGATGTTCGCGGCGCAGTACTACAAGTTCGACAAGCCTAACCGCTGGATCAACTCCGGTGGCCTGGGCACGATGGGCTTTGGTTTCCCTGCGGCCATGGGTGTGAAGCTGAACTTCCCGGACACCGACGTTGCGTGCGTCACCGGCGAAGGCAGTATCCAGATGAACATCCAGGAACTGTCGACCTGCCTGCAATATGGTCTGCCGGTGAAGATCGTCTGCCTGAACAATGGTGTACTGGGCATGGTTCGCCAGTGGCAGGACATGAGCTACGGCAGCCGTCACTCGCACTCCTACATGGAATCGCTGCCAGATTTCGTCAAGTTGGTTGAAGCCTATGGCCATGTCGGCATGCGTATCACCGATTTGAAGGATTTGAAGCCGATGATGGAAGAGGCGTTCGCCATGAAGGACCGCCTGGTGTTCCTTGATATTCAGGTCGACACCAGCGAGCACGTCTACCCGATGCAGATCAAAGATGGCTCCATGCGCGATATGTGGCTGAACAAGACGGAGCGGACCTAATCATGCGGCACATTATCTCTCTGCTTCTGGAGAACGAACCGGGCGCCCTGTCACGTGTGGTCGGTCTGTTTTCGCAACGCAACTACAACATCGAAAGCCTGACCGTGGCGCCGACCGAAGACCCGACCCTGTCGCGCCTGACGTTGACCACCGTGGGCCATGATGAGGTGATCGAGCAGATCACCAAAAACCTCAACAAGCTGATCGAAGTGGTCAAGCTGGTCGACTTGTCGGAAAGTGCCCACATCGAGCGCGAGCTGATGCTGGTCAAGGTCAAGGCCACCGGCGCCCAGCGTGCCGAGATCAAGCGCACCACCGATATTTATCGCGGGCAGATCGTCGATGTGAGCGCCAGCGTTTATACCGTTCAATTGACCGGCACAAGCGACAAACTGGACAGCTTCATCCAGTCGATCGGGACGGCCTCGATTCTGGAAACTGTACGCAGTGGCGTCACCGGGATTGCTCGTGGCGACAAAGTACTCAGCATCTAACCCAATTAGTGAATGGCCTAACGGCCTGGATATATAGAGGAACCTCATGAAAGTTTATTACGAAAAAGATTGTGACCTGTCGATCATCCAGGGCAAAAAAGTCGCCATCATCGGCTACGGTTCCCAAGGCCACGCTCAAGCGTGCAACCTGAAAGACTCCGGCGTTGACGTGACTGTTGGCCTGCGCAAAGGCTCGGCCACTGTTGCCAAGGCTGAAGCTCACGGCCTGAAAGTAACTGACGTTGCTTCTGCTGTTGCTGCTGCCGACCTGGTCATGATCCTGACCCCGGACGAGTTCCAGTCCGCGCTGTACAAGAACGAAATCGAGCCGAACATCAAGAAAGGCGCCACCCTGGCCTTCTCCCACGGCTTCGCGATTCACTACAACCAGGTTGTGCCGCGCGCTGACCTCGACGTGATCATGATCGCGCCGAAAGCACCGGGCCACACCGTGCGTTCCGAGTTCGTCAAAGGCGGCGGTATCCCTGACCTGATCGCGATCTACCAGGACGCCTCGGGCAACGCCAAGAACGTTGCACTGTCCTACGCTGCTGGCGTGGGTGGCGGTCGTACCGGCATCATCGAAACCACCTTCAAGGACGAGACTGAAACCGACCTGTTCGGCGAACAAGCCGTTCTGTGCGGCGGTACCGTTGAGCTGGTCAAAGCCGGTTTCGAAACCCTGGTTGAAGCAGGCTACGCGCCAGAAATGGCCTACTTCGAATGCCTGCACGAGCTGAAGCTGATCGTTGACCTCATGTACGAAGGCGGTATCGCCAACATGAACTACTCGATCTCCAACAACGCCGAATACGGCGAGTACGTGACGGGCCCGGAAGTGATCAACGCCGAGTCCCGTCAGGCTATGCGCAACGCCCTGAAACGTATTCAGGACGGCGAATACGCCAAAATGTTCATCACCGAAGGCGCAACCGGCTACCCTTCGATGACCGCCAAGCGTCGTAACAACGCCGCTCACGGTATCGAAATCATCGGCGAGCAACTGCGCTCCATGATGCCGTGGATCGGTGCCAACAAGATCGTCGACAAAGCCAAAAACTAAGTCGTACGTACCAAGGGAAAACGCGGCTTAGGCCGCGTTTTTTCGTTTGCGGGGCAGGTTCTGGTATAAAGCTGCATCGTTTGCGGGCGAACACTCGCCGCAAGTTTCTGTCGAAATTTTTCACACCGTTGCAAGGTAAAGTCCATGAGCGAACGTCCCGAAGAGCCAAACCAGGCTTCTGACGCCGAAAGCCTGCTACCGATCGATGAACACATCGAAGAAGGGCACGATGCTGAAGGCCGTAAGGTCCGGCATCGTGGCATCTATCTTCTGCCCAATCTGTTCACCACGGCGAACCTGTTTGCAGGGTTCTATTCCATCATCAACTCCATGAGTGCCCAAAGTGCCCTGGCGGCCGGCGATGCGGTCGGAGCGAGCAAGTACTTTGGGTTTGCCGCGATTGCGATCTTCGTCGCCATGGTCCTCGATGGCCTGGATGGGCGTGTGGCGCGCATGACCAATACCCAGAGTGCCTTCGGCGCCGAGTACGACTCGCTGTCGGACATGGTTGCCTTTGGGGTGGCGCCGGCATTGCTGGCATTCGCCTGGGCGCTGGGTGACATGGGCAAGGTCGGCTGGATGGTTGCCTTCATCTATGTGGCTGGCGCGGCATTGCGCCTGGCACGCTTCAATACCCAGGTGGGGACTGCCGACAAGCGCTACTTTATTGGCTTGGCCAGCCCGGCAGCCGCAGGTGTGGTGGCGGGTATTGTCTGGGCATTCAGCGATTACGGCATCCAGGGTTCCAAGATGTCGTTCCTGGTGGCCTTGATGGTCGCCGCGGCGGGCATGCTGATGGTCAGCAACATCAAGTACAACAGCTTCAAGGAGCTGGACCTCAAGGGGCGTGTGCCATTTGTGGCGATTTTGGCAGTGGTGCTGGTGTTCGCTGTGGTCTTCAGTGACCCGCCGCGGATCTTGCTGTTGGCATTCCTTGTCTATGCGGCGTCCGGGCCGGTGCAGTACTTGCTGCATCTTCGTCAACGCAAAACGTTGCCTTAATGTAATTTCCCCCATACTCCGCAGTCTATTGGTGCATCTGTCCTCCAAAGCTGCGGAGTTGCCATGTTAATCAAGTTTCCCAAAGCGTCTGATTGCCAAGAATCGGACGTCACGCCTGAATCCCTCTATTTCTCTCGCCGCAGCTTGCTCGGTGGTGCGCTTGCCGGCATGGCTGCCAGCAGCCTGCCGCGTTGGGCCAGTGCGGATGATGCTGCGCGTTATGCGGATGTCGAGCCGGGCAAGGCGCCCGGCTGGTTTGCCGAAAAGCTGCCGAGTACGAAGTGGCAGGCGGTTACTGTCAAGGATGAGGCGATCACGCCGTTCAAGGACGCGACCCACTACAACAACTTCTATGAGTTTGGTACGGACAAGGGCGACCCTGCAGCCAATGCCGGTTCCCTCAAGACTGAGCCTTGGAGTGTGGTGATCGACGGAGAGGTCGCCAAGCCTGGGCGCTATGCGCTTGAAGACTTCATGAAACCGTATCAGTTGGAAGAGCGAATCTACCGTCTGCGCTGTGTAGAGGCATGGTCGATGGTCATTCCGTGGATGGGTTTCCCTATTTCGGAACTGCTCAAGCACGTCGAGCCGACTTCCAATGCCAAGTACATCCGCTTTGAAACCCTGCAAGACCCTAAGAGCATGCCGGGGCAGCGCTCGAACTTCGCCTTGATCGACTGGCCTTATGTAGAAGGGCTGCGGCTGGATGAGGCGATGAATCCTTTGGCGATCCTGGCGGTAGGCATGTATGGGCGGGAGCTGCCTAATCAGAACGGTGCGCCGTTGCGGTTAGTGGTGCCGTGGAAGTACGGGTTCAAGAGCGTTAAGTCGATCGTGCGCATCAGCCTGGTCAGCGAGCAGCCGAAAACTACCTGGCAAAGCATTGCCGCGAGCGAGTATGGGTTTTATGCGAACGTGAATCCTACCGTCGACCATCCGCGTTGGACCCAGGCGCGGGAACGACGATTGCCCAGTGGGCTGTT